>NZ_JBFUIW010000007.1:0-224072 GCF_056401675.1 Phenylobacterium sp. P4_E10
GCGTAGGTGGTGTGGGCGGCGTCGGAGGAGTCGGCGGTGTTGGAGGAGTGGGCGGCGTCGGCGGTGTCGGAGGCGTCGGAGGCGTCGGAGGCGTCGGCGGTGTCGGCGGTGTCGGAGGCGGCCGGGGCGACATCACCATCGGCGGCGGCAACTACGTTAATATCGACGGTGGTTGGGGCGGCTGGGTCGACTACCCGTTCCTAGCCGGTGCGGCGTTCGCCTGGACCACCGCCGCTGTCATGGGCTCGATGTACTACGCGCTTCCGACCGGATGCTCGCCGTACAGCTGGGGAGGCTACGGCTACTACCACTGCGGCGGCGCCTTCTATGAGCCCCGCTACGAAGGCGACACGATCGTCTATGTCACCGTGCCGGATCCCTCTGGCGGCACGGCCCCGCCACAAAGCCCCGCCGCGCCCGCGCCGGGCGGCTCCCAGCTCCCCGCGCCGTCGGCCGGGCCGCCGCCGACCGCAAGTTCGCCAACGCCGCGGCCGGCTGAGCCGCCGATCTAGCCGCGATGACAAGGCTCAGCCCCAGCAGTCCTCCTCTGACGTCCGGCCGGGCCCCCGCCCGTTGGGGCTGCGCAGTGGTGTTCGCGCTCGGCGTCCTAGCCTCGCCGTCGCAGGCGCAAGCGCCTGCGACGGCGCCTGAGGCGACGTTGCGCCCGGAGCTTCAGGCGGCGATGGCCAAGGCGGACGCCGGCGATCCCGGCCCGCTCGTGAAGCTTGCCGACGCCGGCGACCCCGAGGCTCAGTACTATGCCGGCATCGTCTTCCTCTTTGGGCGAGCCGCAATCCCGAAGGACGCGCCGCGGGGCTGCGCCTATGAGCAGAAGGCTTCGGCCGTGCGGGGCGACGCCATGCATCTGGTGGGCATGTGCTATCAGAGCGGCGTGGGCGGCGCGCAGGACAAGGCGAAAGCTGAGGCCGCCTACACCCGAGCCGCGCAGATGGGGTTCGCAAAGTCGAAGTGCACGCTTGGCCAGATGCTGATGTCCGAGCCCGGACAGGCCGAGCGTGGCCTGGCTTTGTGCAAGGAGGCGGCCGATGCCGGTGACGCTGACGCGACGATGGCCGTGGGCGACGCCTATTTCAACGGTTCCGCCGGCAAGCGCGACCATGCCGAAGCCCGCATCTGGTACGCGAAGGCCGCCAAGCAGAACAAGACTGATGCTGCCCGGCGGTTGGGTGAGATGTACGCCAAGGGCGACGGCGGCAAGAAGGACGCCAAGAAGGCCATGGAGCTGTGGCTGGGCGCAGAGAAGGCCGGAGATCCGCTGGTGGCTATCCTGATCGCGGATCAGCTGTTCTCAGAAATGACCGGCGGCAAGACGCCCGGCCCCGGCACCTACGCTTTCAAAGGCGGCGTACCCCTTTCCGACATTGAAGTTGTTGAGGAATGGTACCAGCAAGCGCTCAAGCGTGATCCGCGCCCGGATGTTCAGCAGCGCGCGAAGTATGCGGTGGCCATCCTGGCCAGCTTCAAGACCGCCGCGAAATCCGCTCCGGCCCGGCGATAGCCTTCCCCACGCGGCCGTTGCAGGCCAGACCTATGGCCGGGCGACAAAGCGCCAAGGTTTGACGTTGGCGTCAAAAAAGCCTTCCGCGGCAGGGTGTTGCGCGCTGAACGCAGTTCGGATTCAATTGTTGCAGAGCTGCAAAATGACCTAGCGTGACTGCAACGAACGGGCGTTTGATCCTCGTACCCACGGACGACCATCGCGTCAGATCGAAAACGGCGTCCGTCGAGGGGGAGGAATAAGATGTTGAAGAGCAGATATTTCTGCGGCGGCTCCATCATGGCCGTCGTACTGGCCCTAGGCGGCCAAGCCCTTGCCCAAGAGTCCGGCACCGTCGAGGAGGTGGTGGTCACCGGGTCATTCATCGCCGGCACGCCGGAGGATGCGGCCCTACCGGTGGACGTGATCAATTCCGAGGACCTCGAAAAGCAGGGGTCCCCATCCACCGTCGAACTCCTCAAGGCCCTGCCGGTCTCCAGCGGCGTCCTGGGCGACACCAACCAGTTTGACCCCCGAGCTCAAGGCTCGGAAGGCTCCGGCTCAGTGAACCTTCGCGGCCTGGGCGCTCAGCGGACCCTGGTGCTGATGAACGGTCGCCGGATGGCGATCAACCCGTTCGGCCAGGCCGGCGCGGGCATTGTGGACACCAACATCATCCCATCGGCCGCCGTAGGGCGGGTGGAGGTGCTGAAGGACGGCGCGGCCGCGACCTACGGTTCGGACGCCATCGCCGGCGTGGTGAACTTCATCACCCGCAAGAACTTCGACGGCCTCGAGGTCAACGGCAGCTACCGGTACATCGACGGGTCGGACGGCGACTACACCGCCGGCGCGCTCTGGGGTCATACCTGGGAGAACGGCAACGTCCTGCTCAGCGCCGCCTATCAGCACCGCTCCGAGCTGACCACGACCTCGCGCGATTGGGCGACGCAGCCCTATTTCAACAACCCGGAAGGCGGCTGGTCGGCGGGTAACGCCATCGCGCCGTTCCTGCCGGTGACGAACCTTCCGAGCGGGGCCTTCACGCCTGCGGCCGGCTTCCAGCTCGATACGGGCTGTACGCCGCTCGGCGGCGTGGTGCAGCCCGGCGCGCTCCCGGCCTGTCTGTTCGCCTACATTCCGTATGACAACCTGGTCGAGGAAGAGGACCGCTTCCAACTCTATGCGGAGGCCAATGCCAGCATCGGCGAAAACGCCGACCTGCACGTCGAGGCCTTCTATTCAGAGACCGACGTGCCCGAGTGGAACACCTCGCCGTCGTATCTGGCGCTGCAAACTTCGACCGCGACCACCAACCCGGCCACCGGGCTGCCGTCCGCCGTGCTGGCCGGCTACTTCGTGCCGTCGACCAACCCGGGCTTCATCGCCTACCGTGCGGCCAATCCGAGCCAGATCCCGGCTTTCGCCACCGGCGTCCATATCCCCGGCGTGCGCTACCGCCCGTTCTCGGTCGGCGGCAACCCGGCCTTCGACTACGGGCCCTCGGTCGGCAAGCGTCACTATGACGCCTTCCGCGTCAGCGGCGGCCTCCGCGGCAAGTTCGACAACGACATCGGTTACGATTTCGCTCTGACCTACGGCCAGGAAACCGGCCTGCGGACTGGCTACGACACCGTGGTCTCGCTCTTCCAGCTGGCCCTGCGCGGCTACGGTTCCAAGGAAGGCGACGCCAACCAGTGCACCGCCGCCGAAACCGCCAACTTCACCACCAACGCCGGCAATGCGGCGCTGGGCTGCTACTGGTTCAATCCGTTCTCGAACGGCGTGGCCAACAACACCATCACCGGTGCGACCAACCCGGCCTTCAACGCCGCGCTGGCCAATGACCCGGACGTCACCCGCTGGTTCTTCCGCGAGGTCTCCACCAAGCAGACCTCCAAGCTGTTCGTGGCGGACCTGGTGTTCAACGGAGAGCTTGGCTGGGAGCTCGGCGGCGGCGCGGTCGGGTGGGCGGCCGGCGCTCAGTTCCGTCGCAACTTCTTCACCTCGATCTACAACGACCTCAGCAATATCGACGCCAATCCTTGCATCGATACGCCGGTCACCGGCTCGACCTCCTGCACGGTCCGCAATGGGCCGCTGATGTTCCTGGGCACCGGCGAACAGGCGGATATGGAATCGGACGTCTACGCCCTGTTCGCGGAAACGGCGTTGCCGATCACCGACGATCTGCAGTTCCAGCTGGCCGCCCGCTACGAGGACTACGGCGGCGAGACGGGTTCGACCTTCAACCCGAAGGCTTCGATTCGCTGGCAGGCGATGGACTGGCTGGCGTTCCGCGCTTCGGCCGGCTCGACCTTCCGCGGCCCGCCGCTGACCCAGCTGAACACCAGCAGCGTCACGGCCCTGTCGTTCATCGGCGGCGCCTTCCGGGCCATCGACATCTTCGGCAACCCGGACCTGGAGCCCGAGAAGGCCAAGACCTACAGCGCCGGCGCGATCATCGAGATCGGCGACTTCAAGGCCACCGTCGACTACTGGCGGTTCGACTTCGAGAACCCGATCGTCGCCGAGCCGTCAGGCTCGATGGTCAACACCCTCTTCCCCGGCGGCGCGGCCATCGGCAACTGCGGCAACCCGGCCTACGCCGGTCTGCAAGAGCGCTTCGTGTTCCAAGGGGCGTGCAGCATCGCCACCATTGCGCGGGTCCGGACCTTCTGGACCAACGGGCCGGCGATCGAGACGTCCGGCATCGACGTGCTGGCTGACTACGACTTCGGCGACGTCTGGGGCGGCCAGCTGCGGGTTGGCGGTTCGGTCACCTACACCCTCGACTACAAGATCGACGAGTTCGAAGTCGGCGGCGTGGTCGTCGAGAAGGCCTTCGATGCCGCCGGCTACCTGAACTACCAGCTCACGGCCACCTCGCTGCCGCAGCTCAAGGGTTCGGGCTTTGCGGAGTACAGCCATGGCCCGCACAATCTCCGTTGGACCGTGAACTTCATCGACTCCTACATCGACCAGCGGGCCTCGATCCTGGCGCCGAACCCGGTGAACGGCGCAATCCAGGCGAACGGGGTGAAGATCGACGAAAGCTGGGTGAGCGAGATCGACTATCGCGTCCTGTTGCCCTGGGATGTGACGGTCAATGTGTCCATCGACAACGTGTTCGACACCGAGCCGTCGTTCGCTCGTCTCGACCTGAACTACGATCCGTTCACGGGCAACGCCCTGGGCCGGACGTACAAGCTTGGGGTCAAGAAGAAGTTCTAGAGACCCCGTAGAGGCCGCTCCAAGCGGTCCGAGCACGGCTCAATTTCGACGCCATGGCGCCGCGGGGATTCCCCTGCGGCGCCTTTTTTTCTGGGCGCGGCGCCGGCGCCACACTGCCGCTTCGGCCGATCGCGAACCGCAAAGCCGACGCGCGCGTCAAGTTTGAACGACCGGAATTATTCGAACGACGTTCAGTTGCAGCGCGCGATCTAGAATAGAAATTAAAGCAATGGGTTAGGAATAGTTCTGACGCGCCGGAGAATTTTTCCTCACGACGGTATGTTGTAGTTCTACATATTTCTCAGGTACGTCAAAAATATACACCGATTAGGCAAGTGTTTCAAGCTTGCAACCGCTGTAACAACGGTCTGGCGTCCGCGAACATCTGCCCCGATGATCGCCATACTCGAACGCAGACAAGCGCCACATTTCAATCGCGGCGCGGGTTCGAGGGGGAAAAGGAAACACTTATGTTGAAGAGCAGATATTTCTGCGGCGGGTCGCTATTGGCCGTCGCCCTGGCGTTTGGCGTGACGAGCGTGGCCGCCGCCCAGGACGAAGGGACTGTTGAGGAGGTGGTCGTCACCGGCTCATTCATCGCCGGAACACCTGAAGATGCGGCCCTGCCGGTGGATGTCATCGGCTCCAAGGAGCTTGCGGCGCGCGGTTCGCCGACGATGGTCCAGCTCATCAAGACCATTCCTTCGTCCGGCGCCGTGATCGGCGAGAACAACCGGTTCGGTTCGGGTTCGGGCGCGGCGACGATCAACCTGCGCAATCTGAACTCGCCGTCGACGGGTTCGCGGACCCTGGTGCTGTTCAACGGCCGGCGCGTGCCGGTCTCGCCCCAGAGCCTGAACTCGGTGGACGTCAATCTCCTCCCCAGCGCCGCGATCGGCCGGGTTGAAGTCCTGAAAGACGGCGCGGCGGCGACCTACGGCTCCGACGCGATCGGCGGCGTGGTCAACTTCATCACCCGCACCGACCTCGACGGTTTCGAGTTCACTGGCCAGTACCAGTACATCGACGGCTCGGACGGCGACTATGAAGCCAACGTGGCGTGGGGCAAGAAGTGGGACAACGCCGACGCGTTGGTCACCTTCGGCTACCGCCACCGCTCGAAGCTGCCGATTCAGGAACGTGACTGGGCCCTGCGCACCAGCAACGCCGGCTTCCTGGAAAACCCGCTGGGCGGCTGGGCCAGCACCGGCAACCCGGGCCAATACAGCACCATCACCTCGACGACGCCGGGCGTGAACGGCGGCTTCAACTCGGTGGTCTACGGCGCCAACCTGCCGGACGTCGGCTGCGCGGCCAACGGCGGCGCGCCCTACAACATCTCGGCCGTGATCGGGCTGCGGGTGGTCAACCCGGATCCCAACTCCTGCCAGTTCCAGTACACTATCTTCGACAACCTGGTTGAAGACGAAGATCACTACCAAGCCTACGGCAAGTTCAACTTCGACATCACCGACACCCTGTCGGCCAACGTTGAAGTTCTTTACGCCATGCACGACACGCCCAACCAGAGCTGGGCGGTCACGGGTCCGAACCAGTTCCCGACCCCGCTGGCGGTGGGCGGCACCTCGCCGCTGCCGGCCATTGCGCCGTCCGACCAGGGCCGCTTCTACATCCCGGCCGCCAACCCCGGCCTGGCCGCCCTGATCAGCCAGGTCAACAGCGCCAACTGCACCGGCACGGTCCTGCCCTATGGCATCGACGCGGCGAGCTGCGCGGCCGGCCTCGCGGCCGCCCGTTCGGGTCTGGCCGGCGCCGCCGCCAACGGCGTGGCGGCCAGCCAGACCGCGTGGCGTCCGATCGGCTTCGGCGGCAACCCGTACACCGAAGACAAGCACGCCCACTATTCGTACAAGGTCGACACCTTCCGGGTCTCCGGCGGGTTCAAGGGCGAAGCGCCGCTGGGCATCAAGTGGGATGCGGCCCTGACCTACCAGCAGCAGGACTACACCCGCGTGCAGGAAGACCTCTCGGTCAACCGTCTGCAGCTGGGCCTGCGGGGCTTCGGCAGCCGCGCTGGCGCTGCTGACCAGTGCACCGCGGCGGAGACCAACAACTTCACCGCCAACGCCGGCAATGCGGCCATCGGCTGCTACTGGTTCAACCCGTTCGCCAACGGCTTCGATCAAAGCCTGTCGAACGTCGCGGCCAACCCGTTCTTCATCGCCAACAGCGCGATCCCGGGCTTCAACGACGCCGTTGCGGCCCGCAACGAGCTGGTCGACTGGATGGACGAGCAGCTGGTCAACAAGATGTCGACCCGCCTGTTCGTCGCCGACCTGGTTCTGAACGGCGATCTGCCCTGGGAACTGAGCGGCGGCAACGTGAAGTGGGCGGCCGGCGCGCAGTACCGCTACGACCAATACCGCCAGAACCCGGAAGCCCTGCACGACGTCAACGCGACGCCGTGCGTGGACTCCGCGCCGCTCGGCGACGGCCAGCCGTACTGCCTGGTCCCGACCGGTCCGTGGCTGTTCAACGCGAACCTCGCCCAGTACGACGTTTCGCGTGAGATCAGCTCGGTCTTCGCCGAATCCCTGCTGCCGATCACCGAAGACCTCGAGCTGACCCTCGCCGCCCGCTACGAGTACTATGCGGGGCAGGGCGAGACCTTCAATCCGAAGGCCTCGGTCCGCTGGCAGGCGCTGGACTGGTTCGCACTGCGTGGTTCGGTGGGCACCACCTACCGCGCTCCGTCGGCGATCATCACCACCGATAACTTCACCCGCGGCCTGACGAACGCTAACGGCACCTGGCGCGCCAACGACCAGTACGGCAACCCCGACCTGGAACCGGAAACCGCCTTCACCTACAGCGTCGGCGCCGTCGCTGACTTCGGCGCCCTCCGCGCCACCATCGACTACTGGAGCTTCGACTTTGAGGATCAGCTGATCCTGGAATCGGCGACCGACATGCTGGCCGCCGCGTTCCCGGCCACTGGCCCGAACGTCTGCACCAGCACCGACCCGAACTATGTCGCGCTGCGCAGCCGCTTCACCTTCGCCGGCGCTTGCGGCCGCGCGAACGTGCAGTCGTACCGCACCCAGTACATCAACGGCGGCAAGGTTAAGACCTCGGGCATCGACTTCCAGGCCAACCTGGACGTCGGCGACCTGTTCGGCGGTAACCTGACCACCGGCTTCGACGGCAGCTATCTGCTGAAGTACGACGAAGATCCCTACCTCATCGAAGGTATCGCGGCTCCGGCTCCGGGCACCATCGAGCGGGCTGGTACCTACCGCGCCTCAATCTTCACCGGCTACAACCGTCTGCGGGCCAACGCCTACTTCAACTGGGCGAGCGGCATCCACAACGTCCGCTGGCAGATCCGCCACATCGGCTCGGTGAACCAGACGGAGTCCAACTCGATCGGCCTGGCCATTGCGGTCCAGTCGACGACGAAGATCCCGGAGTACTGGCAGCACGACCTGACCTACAAGGTCGAACTGCCGTGGGACACCACGATGACCGCCACGGTGCAGAACCTCTTCGACGAGGATCCGCCCTTCGCGATCGGCACCCAGTACAACTACGACCCCTCCAGCGCGAACCCGCTGGGCCGGGTGTTCCAAGTGGGCGTGAAGAAGCGCTTCTGATCCTAACCTGAACTGACCTGGAGCGCCGTCCCGAACCTCGGGGCGGCGCTTCTCTTATCTGCGGTATGCGCCGCCGCAAGGCGCTGAGGGTCGCCGGAAGCGCGGCTTTCTTGCCACAGTTCGGGCCTTCAGTTTCCGTCGCGTCAGTGGATTCTACGGACTTCACGCGCCCTTCGGGTACTCGCCGACGTTGTGACGATGCCGCCATGCGTCGAGCCGGAAATCCCCTCTCTATAAGGTGTTCAGCGCATCTCCTGCGAACAAGCTTCGCTGGAACAATGGTTTGTGAACATTGATCACTCGCCCCATTCTGGCGCCGATTGTTTGTGGACAACGGTATGTTGCGCCCCTGAAAAAAAGTAGCGCCCGGCGAAACGGCGACCGATGATCTTTCTGCTCACGAGTCAAATAGCCCCCGCGACAGACGGAGGCGGCTCTCGAGGGGGAAGGAAACCTATGTTGAAGAGCAGTTACTTCTGCGGCGGCTCAGTGCTGGCCGTCGCTTTGGCAATTTCGGCCGCCAGTACAGCCCACGCGCAATCGGGACAGGCATCCACCGTCGAGGAGGTGGTCGTCACCGGTTCATTCATCGCCGGTACGCCGGAGGACGCCGCCCTGCCGGTCGACGTGATCGGCTCCAAGGAGTTGGAAGCCCGCGGCTCTCCGACCATGGTCCAGTTCATCAAGACGATCCCGTCGTCAGGCGCAGTTATCGGCGAGAACAACCGCTTCGGCTCGGGCTCGGGCGCAGCCACCATCAACCTGCGCAGCCTGAATTCCGCGGCCACCGGCTCCCGCACGCTGGTGCTGTTCAATGGCCGTCGTGTCCCGGTTTCGCCCCAGGGGCTGAACGCGGTCGACATCAACCTGCTGCCCAACGCGGCGATCGGCCGGGTTGAAGTCCTGAAGGACGGCGCGGCGGCGACCTACGGCTCCGACGCGATCGGCGGCGTGGTCAACTTCATCACCCGCACCGACCTCGACGGTTTCGAACTGGCTGGCCAGTACCAGATGATCGAGGGTTCGAACGGCGACTACGAAGCCTCCGTCGCATGGGGCAAGAAATGGGACGCCGGCGACGCCCTGATCACCTTCGGGTATCGCGCGCGCTCCGAGATGCCCATCTTCGAACGTGACTGGGCGATCCGCACCGGCGTTGACGGCTTCCTGGAAAACCCGCTGGGCGGTTGGGCCGCCACCGGCAACCCCGGCGGCTACAACTACGCCGCGACGACCCCGGTCGGCTCGCCCAACACCGGCTTCACCGCGGCCAGCTTCACCGGCGTGATGCCGGACATCGGCTGCGCGGCCAACGGCGGCGCGCCCTACAGCCTGACGACCCTGATCGGCACGCGGACCGTCGTGCCCAACAGCGGCGTCTGTAACTTCCAGTACACCAGCTTCGACAACCTGGTTGAGGACGAGCACCACTACCAAGCCTACGGCAAGTTCAACTTCGATGTGACGGACACGCTCAGCGCCAACATCGAAGTGCTCTACGCCATGCACGAGACTCCGCTGCAAAGCTGGGCGGTGACGGGTCCCAACCAGTTCCCGGCGCCGCAGCTGGCGTCCGGCGGATCGGCCGGCGGCGGCGTTTCGCCCATTCCGGCCACGGGTACGGGCGAACAGTCGAACTTCTACATTCCCAACACCAACCCCGGCCTGCTGGCGCTGATCTCGCAGATCAACGCGGCGAGCTGCTCGGGCGGTGCGCTGCCGTACGGGGTCGACGCCGCGAGCTGTGCTGCGGGCCTGGCCCTGGCGCGAGCGGGCGTCAACAGCGCCCTGGCCAACGGTGTCGCCGCCAGCCAGAGCGTGTGGCGGCCGATCGGCTTCGGCGGCAACCCCTACACCGACGACCGGCACGCCCACTATTCCTACAAGGTCGATACGGCCCGGGTGGCTGGCGGCTTCAAGGGCAAGATCACCGACGACATCAGCTTCGACGTCGCGATGACCTGGCAAAAGCAGGACTTCAACTACAACCTCGAAGACCTGTCGGTTAACCGGCTGCAAATGGCCCTCCGCGGCTACGGCAGCCGCGATGGCGACGCCAACCAGTGTACGGCGGCCGAGACCAGCAACTTCACCGCCAATGCCGGCAACGCCGCCCTCGGCTGCTTCTACTTCAACCCGTTCACCAACGCCTTCGACGAGAGCCTGGCGCAGGTCGGCGCCAACCCGTTCTACATAGCCAACAGCACGATCGCTGGCTTCAACGACGCGGCCGCCAACCGCGGCGCCGTGGTCGCGTGGATGGACGAAAAGCAGCGCAACGAGATCTCCTCGGAACTGTTCGTCGCCGACGTGGTGTTCAACGGCGAACTGCCCTGGGAACTGAGCGGCGGCAACGTGGCCTGGGCTGCCGGCGCGCAGTACCGCTACGACCGCACGATCCAAGATCCGGACGTGACCTACGACGCCAACGCCACGCCTTGCGTCGACAGCCCGCCGTTCGGCGACGGATCGCCGTTCTGCCCGACTACCTCGAACGGTCCGTTCCTGTTCAACGCCAACCTGCGTCCCTACGACGTGAACCGGAAGATCAGCTCGGTGTTCGCCGAAACCCTGATCCCGATCACCGAGGACCTCGAACTGACCCTCGCGGGTCGCTACGAGACCTACGAGAGCCAAGGCGACACCTTCAATCCGAAGGCCTCGATCCGTTGGCAGGCGCTGGACTGGCTGGCGTTGCGTAGTTCGGTGGGCACCACCTACCGGGCTCCGGCCGCGACCCTGACCACCACCAACTTCGCGCGTAACCTGACCAACGCGAACGGCACCTACCGGGCCAACGACCTCTTCGGCAACCCGGATCTCGAGCCGGAAACCGCCTTCACCTACAACGTCGGCGCCGTCGTGGAGATCTCGAACTTCCGTGCGACCGTCGACTACTGGGACTTCGACTTCGAGGATCCGCTCACCTCGGAAGCCACCGCCGACCTGCTGAACGTGATGTTCCCTGGCGGCTCGGCGACCGGCAACTGCGGCAACGCGGCCTATGCGGCCGTGCAGGCGCGGTTCACGTTCACGGGCTCCTGCGGTCGGGCGAACATCCTCTCGTACCGCACCCAGTACATCAACGGCGGCGGCGTGAAGACGTCCGGCGTCGACTTCCAGGCCAACCTCGATGTCGGCGAATTCTTCAGCGGCAACATCAACGCTGGCTTCGACGGCACCTACCTCATCAAGTTCGACGAGGAGCCCTACGATATCGAAGGCTTCCCCTCGAATGCGGCGGGCGTGCAGGAGCGGGCCGGCACCTACCGCGCCTCGCTGTTCACTGGCTACAACCGCTTGCGGGCCAACGCCTTCGTGAACTGGTCCAGCGGCATGCATAACCTGCGCTGGCAGATCCGCCACGTGTCCTCGACCAACCAGGTCGAAACCAACTCGATCGCCCTGGCCGCTGCCCTGCAGAAGTCCATCAAGATCGACGAGTACTGGCAGCACGACCTGACCTATCGGGCCGAACTGCCTTGGGACACCACGGCGACCCTGACCGTCCAGAACATCTTCGACGAAGAGCCGCCGTTCGCGATCGGCACCCAGTACAACTACGATCCGGGCAGCGGTAACCCGCTCGGCCGCGTGTTCGCGATGTCGCTCAAGAAGCGCTTCTAGGACCACCTCCAGCCGGCGCGGTCCCCCGCGCCGGACCAGAGACCACTTGGGCGTCGCTCCTCGAAGGCGGCGCCCTCTTTTTTTCGGCGCGGCGGCGGAAGCGGCCGGGATCGACCAGGTCGCTCAGAGGCGCCGGCAGCGGCGAGGGCGCGCCCATCGCTTGCGCGGCAAGGTGTTCGGCCAGCAGCGGGGCCAGACAGAAGCCGCGCGACCCCAGGCCGCCCAGCACGTAGAGGCCCGGCGCATCCGGGACCGGTCCGGCCAGCGGCAGGTGGTCGGACGTGGTGGCGCGGACCGAGGCGCGGCCCTCCAGCGGCGCGTGCTCGATGCTTGCGGCCAATATCGGCAGGGCCCCCGCGAGAAGCTGCCGGTTGCGCCGATGGTCCTCTTCGCGCAGTTCGGTCGTGTCCTGGCCGCGGTCATGGGTGGCGCCGAACAGAAAACCCTTGCGAGTCGGGGCGATATAGCCGCCCCAGGCGGCCGCCTGCCCCGGAGACCCCGTCGTCCAACTGGCCTGGCCGCGGACAGGAGTTATCGGCAGATCGGGCAAAATCGCGCCGATAGCGGCGCCTATCGTCAGGATTACCGTCTCGACTTCCAGGATCGTGCCGCCGGCCGCGTCGAGCAGCCGCCAGCCGCCCTCGAAGGGCGTGAGGCTGGCCACCGCCGCGGGCCGGACCTGGCCGGACCAGGCGGCGAGAACGGTGGCCGGCTCGACGACCAGAGCGGCCGTCTGGTCGAGGCCCCCCGGGACGGGCTCGCCCAACCGCTCGCTGGCCGCCTGCGGGTCGATGAGGGCAAGGGCGCCGGGTTCGAAGAGGTCCGAGGCGGCGATCTTGGCGTAGCGCTGCAGATCGCGGTCGCCCTCGGCGAGCTGCAACACGCCGCGGGCGATGACCGCCCCGGGCAGCGCCTCATAGAGGCGCACGGCGCGCTCGAAGGCCTGGGCGAACAACTGGGCGAGGGGGCCGAGGCCGGCGTCGAGGCGCGGGGTGACCAGGGCGGCGGGATTGCCGGAGGCGCCGGCGCCCGGTTCTTCGGCGTCCAGCAGGATCGGAGCACAGCCGAGCGCGCGCAGGGCGCGGGCGGCCGATGCGCCGGCGATCCCGGCGCCGACGACGGCCACCGTCGGTTTGCGAGGGACCGGAGGCCCACCGGGCATACACGCCTCGAGCCGTTCGCGCTTGCGGCCGAAGCCTGGGCGCTTCTCGACCTCGAAGCCGGCGGCGGCCAGGCCGCGGCGCACCGCCCCGGCGACCGTGAAGGTGGCGGCGACCGCTCCGGGCGCCGAACGGCCGGCCACCAAGGCCAGGATCTCCTCGCGCCACATGGCCGGATTGAGGGCCGGCGAGAAACCGTCGAGGAACCAGGCGTCGGCCTGGCCGGACCAGCCGGCGAGCGCAGCTTCGACATCCATCACCGCCAGGTCGATCGTGGCGCGCAGTTCGGGAAGCTCGATCCGATGGACGCCGCGCGCGCGACCCGGCCAGCGGGCCACGAGCAGGTCGCTGAGCTCGGCGAGCTCGGGCCAGCGCGAGAGCGCGCGGGCGGCCTCCTGGGCGGTGATCGGGTGGGCTTCGATGCTGAAGACGTGCAGCCGTGCGTCGGGCGCAGAGGTGGATCGCCAGAGGTCGAGCAGGGCCAGGATGTTGAGGCCGGTGCCGAAGCCCAGCTCGGCGACGACGAAGCGATCGCGGCCGGCCCAGGCTTCCGGCAGCCCACAGCCTTGCAGGAATACGGCGCGGGACTCGGCCAGGCCGTCTTCGGCGGAAAAATAGACGTCGCCGTAGAGGCGCGAGCGGGGCTGGCCGTCGTCGGTCCAGTCCAGCGTAGGCCCGCCGAATGGGGAATTGTCGCTCATGCGCCGACTATAGCGCGCAAAAGAAAAGGGCCGCCCCGAGGGACGGCCCTTCGCTCACGAACGCGAGTGCGTTCGAAAGACTTACTTCGCGGCCGGAGCGGCAGCGGCGTCGGCAGCCGGAGCGGCCGGAGCAGCGGCGGCGGCGTCAGCCGGAGCGGCAGCGGCGGCGTCGCCAGCGGCCTTCGTGGCGTCGGCAGCGGCGTCAGCAGCGGTGGCCGCAGCGTCGGTCGCGGTGGCGGCGGCGGCTTCGGCGGTCGAGGCTTCGGTGGTGGCTTCGGCGGCGGCGTCAGCGGCCTTTTCAGCCGGCTTGCCGCAGGCGGCGACGGACAGAGCGGCGACGGCGGCGCCGGCGACGAGCAGCTTGCGAAGGATTTCGGTGGTCATGTCCCTGGGTCCCCTGGAAACGGAGGTTAGAAGGCGCCCAGCGAGGCCACCCTTGCGGGAAACTTCGCTGCGCTGGTCTGGAATATGCCCGGCTTCGCGCAGAGGGCAAGGCTTTAATTCACGCCCTCGTGATCACTTTTGTAACCCTCACGCCGATCACCCGGAAAACCAAGACTTTCACGAGCGTTGCCGGACGGTGCGTCAGTGTGGTTTCGATGGCCTGAACTCGCGATGTAGGCGGGTGGGCGGAGGGTATTGGTGATGGAATCGGCTTTGGCGGAGGCGCCGCGCGCGCGGCTCATCGATCTGGCGGGGCGCGGCGGCGCCATGGCGACCCTGGAGTTCGGTGATTCCAGCCGCCCGATCGACATCGTCTTCGTGCACGCCAACGGCTTCAACGCCCGCACCTATCGCACCATCCTGGCCCCGCTGGCCGAGTCGCTGCGCATCCTGGCGGTCGATCAGCGCGGCCATGGCCGCTCCACCCTGCCTGCGGAAACCGAGGGGCGGACCTCTTGGGATGGCCTGCGCGACGACCTGCTGGCGCTGCTGGAGACCCTGGACCTGCGCGACGTCGTGCTGTCGGGCCATTCGATGGGCGGCACCGCCTGCGTGCTGGCCCAGGCCCAGGCGCCCGAGCGGGTGCGCAGCGTGGTCCTGTTCGATCCGGTGGTGACGGCGGGCGCGGGCCAGATCGACCCCGAGCAGTTCGCCAATTCGCCGCTAGTGCAGGGCGCGCTGCGCCGCCGCTCGGTATTTCCCGACAAGGCTGCAGTGGTGGCCGCCTATACCGGCCGGGGGGCGTTCAGGACCTGGCAAGGCGAGATGCTGGCCGACTATGTCGCCGACGGCTTCCGCGAGCGCCCCGACGGCGAGGTCGAGCTGGCCTGTTCGCCGGCGTGGGAGGCCTCGAACTTCAGCTCGCACGCCCACGACACCTGGGGCGCGTTCGAGCAGGCCCAGGTCCCGATCCGGATCCTGAAGGCGGAGGAAGGCTCCACCTGCCGAGACGACCCGCGCATGGACGCTTTGGTCGCGAGCGGCCGCATCCAGGTCGAGATGATCGCGGGGACCACCCATTTTCTGCCGATGGAGCGGCCGGACCTGGTGCAGGCGGAACTTCGGCGGGCCGCGGGTTAGAGGCCAGCGCGGCCCAGGGCGTCCCGCGCGAGGCGGCAAGTCAGCTCTTCGCTGCTGAGGCCGCGGGGAGCGAGGCGGGCGGACTGACCCGACCAGGCGTTGGTGAAGTCGCGATTCTCGCCGCCTTGGCGCAGCGGGGCGAGCGCGCCGCCGGCCTTGGGGAAGGCGGGGACATCGGTTCCCAGCGGGCCGGCCTCGCGCATCAGCCGGTTGACCACCGCGCGGGCCGGCCGGCCGGTGAAGACGTCGGTGAGCATGGTGTTGTCGTCGCGCGCCTCCTCCAACCCGGCCCTATGCGCGGGCGGCAGGGCGGCTTCGGGCGTGAACAGATAGGCGGTGCCGACCTGGACGCCGGACGCGCCCAGCGCCAGGGCGGCGGCGATGGTCCGGCCGTCGGCGACGCCGCCGGCGGCGATCACTGGAACATCCACAGCATCGACGATCTGCGGCAGCAGCGCGAACAGGCCCGGTTGGGCGGCCATGTCGAGCCGATGGTCGAGCGCCTCGCCGAAGCCCGAGAGGAAGGTGGCGCGATGGCCGCCGGCCTCGGCGCCCATGGCGATTACCGCATCGACGCCGCGCTGCGCCAGCCAGCGGGCCTCTGCGACAGTCGTGGCCGAAGAGATGATCCTGGCGCCGGCGGCGCGGACGCGATCGAGCAGCGGCGCGTCCGGGAGGCCGAAGTGGAAGCTGACAACTTCGGGCCGGGTTTCCTCGACCAGGGCGCAGAGGGCGTCGTCGAACGGCGCGCGGTCGGCCTCGGGCGGGGCGGGGGCGGGGTCCAGCCCCGCCTCGACATAGTAGGGCGCGAGTCTGGCCCGCCAGGCCATGGCGCGGGCCGGGTTATTGGGCGGCGAGCGGTGGACAAAGAAGTTGAGGTTGAGCGGGCGGTCGCCGACTGCGGCGCGAAACTCTGCGACCTGCGCCCTGGCCTGGTCGGCGGAGACCAGCGCGCAGGGCAGGGCGCCGAGCCCGCCGCCCTTCGCCGCGCCGATCGCCATGGCCGGGGTGGTGGAGCCGGCCATCGGCGCCTGCAGGATTGGATGCTCGATCCCCAGCAGGTCCAGGAGGCGGCGGTCAGGCCAGGTCGGCATTGAAATTCTCCGGTCGGCTAGAGGGCCAGCCCCGGCGCGCAGAGGGCGCGGAAGGCTTCCTGGGCGGCGGGCGAGATATCGACCACCTTGCGCTTGTCGAGGTCGAAGGACACCACCACCGCCTCGGCGCTGGCCCAGGCCTTGCCGCTTTGGGGATCCAGCATCCAGTGCATGACCCGGCGGGTGCGGGCGTCGCAACCGGCGAAGCCGGAGCGGAACTCGACGCCGTCGCCAGGTTCCGGCCAGTCCAGGTGCAGCACGCGGTACTCGAGCACCGCTCCGCCGATCCGCGGGGCGGGTTCGCCCTCGGCGAGTTCGGGGCCGTGGCGGATCTCGCCGAACAGCCGGCCGACGCCGTCCGAGACACGGCCGATGAAGAGCTCCGGCCGCATCCGTCCAAATACGTCGCACTCGGCCGGGCCGATGACCCCAAGACCGATCCGGCGCAGGCCGAGCTGGTGAGCACGCGGCAGGCTGGCGGTGGGGGCGACGGGGGAGAGATCGACGCTGCGGGCGGCGGCGAAGGGCGGGACCTCGACCTTCATCGCCGTGGCCGCCTCGCGGATCCGTGAGGGCCAGGGGAAGGGGCGAAGATCGCGGCTGGTCGCATGCTCGACCACCAACTGGAAGGTGGCGGCGGGCTGGCCGTCGGCGTGGCGGATCACCAGCAGCAGGCGCGCGTCGCTGTCGCCCAGCCAGACCACGCCGCCGGTCATGTAGAGCGCGGCGCCGGCATGGGCCTCACGCAGGAAGCGGATGTGCTGCTCGCGGACGACCAGGGTCGCCTCGCCGTCCTTGGCGAAGGCGCGCGGCATGCCGAGTTGGGCGGCGAGGCCGGCCAGCCCCTCCTGCGCCTTGGCCACCCAGAACCTGACGTTCATGTGGCCCATCTCGTCGCATTCCCAGGTGTTGACGCCGCCGCTCCACACCTCGACGCCTTCGAACACTTGGCTGCTCCCCGAAAAAAGAAGGCCGGACCTTAGGGCGCGGCGGCGACTGAGGCTAGGCGGCAGGCTGCGTGGGCTGTAAGGCGCCGGCCTGACTGCATGTGAGGTTCCGATGAGCGGTGAAGAAGAGTTCGTCTACGACGAGGCGACCGGCGAATGGATCAGCGCCGAGCAGGCGGCCGAAAGCAGCGCGGCAGCCGCGCAGGTCGAGGTCCGCGATTCGGTGGGCAACCTGCTGGCCGACGGCGACGCCGTCACCCTGATCAAGGATCTGAAGGTGAAGGGCGCGGGCCAGACCTTGAAGCGCGGCACGGTGATCCGCTCGATCCGCCTGACCGGCGACGAGCAGGAGATCGACTGCCGGCACGAGGCGATCAAAGGCCTGGTGCTGCGCGCCGAGTTCGTCCGCAAGCTTTAGTCCCGCTTGCCCTCGCTGGGATCGCCGCCGGAGCCCATGTGCCCGCCGGGCGGGGCGTCGGTGTCGAAAGTGCGGCTCTCCTCCGGATAGCGATCGACGCCGGCATTGTCCTTGGCGGCGTCGAGCGGTGGGGCGGCGTTCTTGCGACGGCCGTGGCTCTGCAGGGGTTTGTTGTCGTTGGTCGGTTGGGGCATGGCCGGCTCCTTTCATTAAGGAAAGTCATCGAAGCGCGGCGGCGTTCCGGCATCCGGGGAACGGTGGCCGACGTATCGTCATCATGGCAAGCTGGGCTGCGCTCAAAGGAACCCCGATGACCTCGTCCCCGGCCACGCGCGTGCTCGTCGCCCGGCACAGCCTGGTGGTGCGCCTGACGCATTGGATCAACGTGCTGGCCCTCGGCGTGCTGCTGCTCAGCGGCCTGCAGATCTTCAACGCCCATCCGGCGCTCTACTGGGGCGACGTTTCGACCTTCGCCCGGCCATGGGTCTCGATGTTCGCGGCCGAGCGGGGCGGCGAGGCGGTGGGGGTGACCAAGATCGGCTCGGCCTATCTGGAGACCACCGGCCTGCTGGGCTTCTCCGACGGCCAGGTGCGCGGCTTTCCGGCCTGGGCGACCCTGCCCAGCTATCGCAGCCTGGCGGACGGGCGGCGCTGGCACTTCTTCTTCGCCTGGATCTTCGTGCTGAACGGCCTGGTCTATTGGAGCGCCGGGCTGATCGGCGGACACCTGCGCCGCGACCTGCTGCCGAGCCGCCAGGAGCTGACACCGCGCCACCTGGCCCAGGAAGTCGCCGACCATGCGCGGCTGCGGTTCGCGAAGGGCGAGGCGGCGCGGCGTTACAATTCGCTGCAGAAGCTCACCTACCTCGTGGTGATCGCGGTCCTGCTGCCGCTGATGGTGCTGACCGGGCTGTCGATGTCGCCGGGCATGAACGCCGGGTTCGGCTGGGCGCCGGAGCTGTTCGGCGGCCGGCAGTCGGCGCGGACGCTGCACTTCCTGTCGGCCAGCCTGATCGTGCTGTTCGTGCTGGTGCACCTGGCGATGGTGGTGCTGTCGAGCCCGCTCAACAGCCTGCGCTCGATGATCACCGGCAGGTTCGCGATCCGCACGGGAGACCCGCGATGAACCGCCGTCGCTGGCTGTCCGGCGCCGCCGCCGCGGTCGCGGGAGCGATGCTCGCTGCCTGTGACAAGCTGACGATGAGCCCGGTCGTGCAGCAAGGGCTCGCGATGGCCGAGGGACTGACGCGGCGGGCGCAGCGGCTGGTCGTCGATCGCAAGGCCCTGGCCCAGGAATTCACCCAGGCGGAGATCTCGCCGGACTTCCGCGCCAACGGTTCCACATCGCCCGGCGACCCCGACTACCGGGCGCTGGTCGAGGCCGGGTTCGAAGGCTGGCGGCTGGTCGTCGACGGCCTGGTCGAGCGGCCGTTGGCGCTGAGCCTGGCCGAACTGCGGGCGCAGCCCTCGCGCACTCAGATCACCCGCCACGACTGCGTCGAGGGCTGGTCGGCGATCGGCAAGTGGACCGGGGCGCGGCTGGGGCCGCTGCTGGACCGGGCGGGGCTGAAGGAGGGCGCGCGCTACATCGTCTTCCACTGCGCCGACACCCTCGATCCAAACGCACCGCAGGGCCTGGCGAAGTACTACGAGAGCATCGACCTGATCGACGCCTATCACCCGCAGAGCATCCTCGCCTACGACATGAACGACGCGCCGCTGGGCGTGCCGCACGGGGCGCCGCTGCGGCTGCGAGTGGAGCGCCAGCTTGGCTACAAGCACGCCAAATACGTGATGCGCATCGAGGCGGTGGCCGACCTCGCGGGCATCGGCGGCGGCAAGGGCGGGTTCTGGGAAGACCGCGGCTACGAGTGGTACGCGGGGATTTAGCGGGCGGAGATGCTCCCGGGTGGGGGAGTTGTCAGCGAAGCTGACTGAGGGGGGCCGCGCCGGCGCGGCTCGCTAGGCCCCAAGCCCCCTCCGTCTGATGCTGCGCATCGATCCACCTCCCCCAGCGGGGAAGGAACTATCTCAGCCTCAGTTGTACGGCGACTTGGCGATCAGGTCGGCCTCGGCGGCGCAGACCTTGGGGTCGAGGGGCTTGGCGGTCTTGCGCAGGGCGGCGAGTTCCTTGCGGGCGGCGTCCATGTCGGTCCGGAAGGCGTCCGAGCCGTGCAGGCCGGCGACCACGATCGAGCCGTTGGTGCGGCCCGATTCCACCGCGCTCATATTGTGCACGCCGCAGACCAGCCGGCTTTCGCCGAATGAGCGGGCGCGGGCGAGGATCTCGGTCGAGCGATCAGGAATCAGCTCGGCCAAGAGCAGGCCGACGGTCCAGCCCCAGGTGGTGTGGCCGGAGGGATAGTCCGGGCTCTTGGCCAGGCTGTCGGTCTTGGCCACGCAGATCTCGCCGTCGTCGATCAGATAGGGGCGCTGGCGCTTGTAGACGTCCTTGGGGGTGTTGACGGCCTTGCGCACGTCGTAGCGCGCCGTCATCAGCAGCTTGGTCAGCTTCGGCGCGTTCTGCGGCGTCAGCTCCATGCCGATCGCGCAGCTCATGTCCTTGACGATGGCGGCCTCGTCGGCGTCGGCGATGGCCAGCGCCCAACGCGGGCTGTCCTTCTGCGAGCGGGTGGCCAGGAAGGTCGAGCGGTCGGCCTGAAAGCGGATCGTGCCGGCGGTCGGGGCCGGCGGCAGGATCTTGTAGGTGTCGGGGGCGGTCGCACCCAGATAGCCGGTCGGGGCCGGCGGCCCGGCGACGGCGGGCTTGGCCTGTTCGGCGAAGGCCAGGCCGCCGATGGCGGCGGCCATAACACCGGCGGCGCTCAGACTGATCACGAGGCGGTTCATGGCGTCCCCAACTTCGGCTGCTGGGCATTGGCCTAAAGAAAAACGGCCGGGGCGTGAACCCCGGCCGTTTGCTTCTTAAGCCTGCTTTTCGAACAGCTTGTTCCAGCGCGGCTTGGTGCGGGCCTTCCACGACCCACGGTGCCAGGCGTCGGAGGCGATCAGCGGCACCACGGTGGTGGCTTCGGCGAAGACCATCTGTTCCCAGGTCACGTCGACCTTGCCCCAGGAGCAGGCCTCCTTGAGGGTCGAGGACGAGCAGGCGCCGTCGCGCACGTCGGCCACGGTGATCTGCACGGCGTACTTATGCATCTCGGCTTCGTGGCCGAGGATCTCGGCGCAGACCACGGTGTCCTGGGCGAAGTTCTTCGGCACGCCGCCGCCGACCATGAACAGGCCGGTGGTGCCGGCCGCCAGCTTGATGTCGGTCAGTTCACGGAAGTCGGCGACCGCGTCGATGGTCAGGTAGGGCTTGCCTTCCTTCATCTTCTCGACCTGGTGCTTCACCAGACCAAAGCCAGCCGAGCTATCGACGAAGGCCGGGCAGAAGATCGGCACGCCTTCGCGATAGGCGGTCTCGATCAGCGAGTCGGGCTTCTTGGCGTTGCCGGCGGCCAGCCACTTGCCCATCTCCCAGATGAACTCGCGCGACGAATAGGGGCGCGGCTCCAGCAGATTGCAGATCTCGTAGATCGTGCCGTCGCAGTTCTGGAGCTCTTCCTCGTCGATATAGGTGTCGTAGATCCGGTCGATGTAGAGGTCGCGCAGATCGCGGTCGTCGACGTTCGACTGGGCCTGATAGTGCTTGAAGCCGAGGGCTTCGAAGAAGTCCATGTCGACGATCGAGGCGCCGGTCGCGACGATCGTGTCGATCATCCCGTACTTCACCATGTCGCGGTAGATGTGCATGCAGCCGCCGGCGCTGGTGGAGCCCGCGAGGGTCAGCCAGGTCGAGCAGTCCTTGTCTTCCAGCGACATCGACCAGATGTCGGCGGCGCGCGCGGTGTCGCGGCTGGTGAAGCTCATCTTGCGCATGGCGTCGATGACCGGACGGGCGTCGTACTGGTCGATCGCCACGTGCTCGACCGTGTTGGCCAGCAGCTCGGCCTTGCGGTTCGACTTCTGAACGTCAGCGTTCATTCTTCAAGATCCCTTGAGGTTTGAGCGCCCGTCCAAATAGGAAAAGGCGCGACCGGGACGGAGCGACCGGCCGCGCCTATAACTTCCTAGCGCCCGGCTTATTTCCGCCGACGCTTCTTTCCGCGCGCACGCGACAGCTTCACGACATTCTGGTTCTCCTGGCGGGGAACCGGAATGGAGCGACGGGCCAGGCCGAACATCGAGGCCATCGGCGCGTCGGAGGCCTCGACAGTCTCGGCGTCGCCGTAACCGTTGAAGCGGGTGTTCATCGCCACGCCGTAGGCGCCGAGCATGCCGATCTCGACATAGTCGCCCTCACGCACATCTTCCGGGAGCCAAAAAGGGCCGGGCATGTGATCCAGCGAGTCGCAGGTCGGACCCCAGAAGCGGTAGGGCTTCAGCGGGCCTTGCACTTCAGTGGCCTCGCCGTTCTCGCTGCGGAGCAGCTTGACCGGAAAGGGCCATTTGGTGTGCGCCGCGTCGAACAGCGAGCCGTAGGACCCATCGTTCAGATAGAGCGCGTCGCCCTTCTTGAGTTCGACCTTGGTGAGGATCGAGGAGCCCTCGGCCACCAGCGCCCGGCCGGGTTCGCACCACAGCTCGGTCGTCTCGTGCACCATCATCTCGGCGAAGCCGCGATCGATGGAGTCCATGTAGTCGGCCAGATCTGGCGGAACCATGCCGGGATAGACCGACGGGAAACCGCCGCCGACATCGACCACGTCGGCGAAGACGCCGGCGCGGACCAGCGCGCGCGAGGCCTGCGTCATCGCCGCCTGGTAGGCGGTCGGACGCATGCACTGGCTGCCCACATGGAAGGAGACGCCCATCAGGTCCTGGGTCGCACGGCGGGCCGCCAGCAGCAGGCCGGGGGCCTGATGCAGGTCGACGCCGAACTTGCCGGCCAGCGAGTAGGCCGCGCCCTCGGCGGAGACGCCGAGCCGGACGATCAGGTTGAGGTCCTTGGCCCCCTGGGTCGCGGCGAGGATCTTCTCGAGTTCCTCGTGCGTATCCAGCGAGAAGGTCTTCACGCCGTGTTCGAAGTAGGCGGCCGCAATCGCCGCGCGGCTCTTCACCGGATGCATGAACGCCATGCGAGAACCCGGCGCGTGCTGCGCGACCAGCTCGATCTCGGGGATCGAGGCCACATCGAAGGACGTCACGCCGTTTTCCGCGAGGGTCTTGATGACCCAGGGCGAAGGATTGGCCTTCACCGCGTAAAAGACGTCGCCTTTAAAGTTATCCTGGAACCAGCGCGCCGCTACCGCCACCGCGTCCGGTCGCGCAATGGCGACAGGACGTTCCGGTGACCGCTCACGGACCAGGTCCAGGGGCGTATGGTACGTGCGCAATTCACGTAGCCCCCATTGGCAGTTGAACCCAGCCGGCGTTAGCAGCGCTTTTGAGGACATCGGGTCCGCCGGAGCGGTGCGAAATAGGGGCGATGACCCCTGATGTAAAGGGGTTTGTTTCTTCGCCCAGAAATTGTCATCAAACCCTGGCCCGGCCAGGGCTTGCGAGGGGGCAGCCCAGACATGGTTTCTCAGGCTTTTACGGAGGGCGCTATCGCCTTGCGAACAGCGGTTTTCGAGGATGCGCCGGCGATCGCAAAACTGCACGTTGAGGTGTGGCGCGAGACCTATCGCGACCTGGCGACGGTTTCGGCCTGGGAAGCGCTGACCGAAGACGTGAGGCTGGCGCGCTGGCGAGAGGTGCTCGCCGAAGACCATCCCCGCCGCTTCACCCTGGTCGCAGAGCGGGGAGGGCGGCTGCTCGGATTCGGCACGGCCTGCGCGCCGACCGAGCCGGCGTTCGAGGGGCGCGGCGAGATTCGCTGGCTGCATGTCGCGCCGAACGCCAAGCGCATCGGGGTGGGCCGCGCGCTGATGGCCGTCTTGGCCGGCAAGCTGGGCGAGTGGGGCTACAGCGGCTGCGCGCTCGGAGTGGTGGTCGGCAACCAGCCGGCGATGACCTTCTATGACGCGCTGGGCGGTCGGCGGGCCGGCGGCTACGCCGATCCAGGCCCGCTCTGGCGCTCGGAGAATGTCGTCTTTGTCTGGGATGAGCTTTCGGCGCTGGTCGCGGCGGGCGATTGCTGACTTTGTCAGCGCATTCCTGAGCCTTACGCGTAACGCCGCGCTATCGGACGCTGGACCGCAAGCATGGCCTCATGTCATGAAGCCGTCGCAAGGGTCGGCGATCACAACGAGTCCGTACCGTTGCGCGCGCTGATCCGGGGAAGCCTCGCCATCTATGTCTGAAGCCGCCGTTCTGTCCGTGCGGAACGCCTCCAAGAGCTTCGGTTCTCGGCGCGCCCTGGATTCCGTGTCCCTCAATGTCAGCAAGGGCGAGATGATCGCCCTGATCGGGCCGTCCGGCTCGGGCAAGTCCACCCTGCTGCGCTCGATCAGCGGCCTGCAGACCATCGACTCCGGCCCCGGCCGGATCGAGGCCTTCGGCGGCGTGGTGCAGTCGGAAGGCAAGATCAGCAGCAAGGTGCGCGACGCGCGCATCCGCATCGGCTTCATCTTCCAGCAGTTCAACCTGGTCGGCCGCCTGACCCTGTTCTCCAACGTGGCCCTGGGCTCGCTGGGGCGCATCCCGTTCCTCCGCGGCGTGTTCGGCGCCTGGCCGGCCGAGACCAAGGCCGCGACCATGGCGGCGCTGGCCCGGGTGGGCGTGGCGGAATATGCGGGCCAGCGGGCCAACACCCTGTCCGGCGGCCAGCAGCAGCGCGGCGCCATCGCCCGCGCCCTGGTCCAGAAGGCCAAGATCATCCTGGCCGACGAGCCGGTCGCTTCGCTCGACCCGGTCTCGGCCCGTCGGGTCATGGAGATCCTGCGCGACCTGAACCAGCAGGACGGCCTGACCGTGGTCGTCACCCTGCACCAGGTCGACTACGCCCTGCGCTACTGCGATCGCGTCGTCGCCCTGAAGGCCGGCAAGATCGTCTACGATGGCCCGGCTTCGGGTCTGGAACGCAAACAGCTCATCGATATCTACGGCCCGGAATTCGAAGACGTCTTCTGGGAAGGAGCGCCGAAATGATCGACCGTCGCCTGCTGATCAGCAGCAGCCTGGCCGCCCTTGGCCTCTCCGCCTGCGGAAAGTCCGAAAAGGCGCCGGGCGCCGGCGAGCCGCCGAAGGTGCTCAACTTCTCGATCCTGGCGACCGAGAACTCGTCGAGCATGGAGACCTTCTGGAAGCCGATCCTGGCCGACATGGAGAAGTCGATCGGCATTCCGGTGAAGCCGTTCTTCGCCTCCAACTACACCGCCCTGATCGAGGCGCTGCGCTTCAAGCAGACCGACGCGGGCTGGTTCTCAAACCAGTCGGGCCTGGAGGCGGTTCGCCGCTCCAACGGCGAAGTCTTCGCGCGCACCTTCGATCCCAGCGGCTCGGACGGCTACAAGTCGCTGCTGATCGTGCCGGCCAAGTCGAAGACGACCCTGGAAGACGTGCTCAAGTGCGACAAGACGCTGACCTTCGGGATCGGCGACGCCAAGTCGACCTCGGGCACCCTGGCGCCGATGACCTATCTGTTCGCGCCCAAGGGCATCCGCCCGGAGGCCTGCTTCAAGCAGGTGCGCACCGCCAACCACCAGGCCAACCTGTTCTCGGTGGCCAAGGGCGTGCTCGACGTGGCCACCAACAACTCCACCGCCCTGCGTCTGCAGCGCGAGCGCGGATCGCCGGTCGCCGACCAGGTGCGGGTGATCTGGGAAAGCCCCAAGCTGCCGGAAGACCCGATCATCTGGCGCAGCGACCTCGATCCGGCGGTGAAGGAAAAGCTCCGCCAATTCTTCCTCACCTACGCCCAGGGCGAGGGCCCCGAGGCCGAGCGCCAGCGCAAGCTGCTGGGGGCCCTGTCGATCGGCGGCTTCCGCCCGGCCAACAATTCGCACCTGCTGCCCGTGCGTGAGATGGAAGCCACCGAGCAACTGCTCGAGGCCCGCAACGACGGCGACAAGGTCAAGGAAGCTCAGGCCCAGAAGGCGCTGGACGACATCGCCACCGAGCGCGCTGCGCTCGAGGCCAAGACCGGCCAGCCCGTCGCGGCCCAATAGGATACCTACGTGACCGCCAGCGTGACTGAGGCCGACCTGCTGAAACCGCCGACCCGACCGCTGGGCCAGCGGGTGTTCGACCTTGCCCTGTGGGGCGGGATCATCGTGCTGCTGATCGTCAGCTTCGGCCCGGCCGAAATGGCCAAGCTGCCGCTGCTGTTCAAGAACTCGGACAACATGCGCCAGTTCGGGCACGAGTTCCTGCGCCCGGACTTCAGCGACGGGATGTTCCTGGTCAGCCAGATGTGGCTGACCATCCAGATCGCCCTGTGGGGGACGGCCATCGCGGTGCTGCTGGCGGTTCCGCTGGGACTGCTGGGCGCGCGCAATGTCACGCCGCCGTATGTGCAGCTGCCGATCCGGCGGCTGATGGACGCCCTGCGCTCGGTCCCCGACCTGGTGATCGGCACCATCTTCGTCGTCGCCGTGGGACTCGGCCCGTTCGCCGGGGTCATGGCCCTGGCGCTCAACACCGGCGGGGTGCTCGGCAAGCTGTTCTCGGAGGCGGTCGAGTCGATCGACAAGGGGCCGGTCGAGGGCGTGCGCGCCACCGGCGCCGCGCCGCTGCAGGAAGTGGTCTGGGGCGTGATCCCGCAGGTCGCGCCGCTGTGGACCTCGTATGCGCTCTACCGTTTCGAGTCGAACAGCCGGGCGGCGACCGTACTCGGCCTGATCGGCGCCGGCGGCATTGGCCAGATCCTGTTCGACAGCCTGAACAGCTTCGCCTACTCGCGAGTCGCGGCCATCGCGATCGTCATCGTGGTCGCCGTCACATTGATCGACCTGCTGTCACAAACCATCCGCGGACGCCTGCTCTAGGCGTGTCCAAAAGGTCGCAGGCGGGGCGCCTCGTGCGTTCCACGCCTGCGCCGCGCGCAATGGCGGGCCTTGCTGAAATCCTTGTCGGATAAGCGTTTTCCGGCGCTACAGCAGCGCTTGTGCCAGGTTTCATTCCGGCCATCGCAAATCTGTCACCGAACTGACGATCAGCCGTCGCGGAAGCTTGGCTGAAGCGTCACGGGAGCCCGTTAAGCCGCCTCGCAAGCTCTGAAAGGGCTCACGGGGATAGCTCTACAAGGATCCTGATAATGAAGATCAACACCTCGCTGTGCGCCGGGGCGGCGCTTGGCGTGATCGCGTTCATGGCCGCCGCCACCGGTGCGCAGGCGCAAGACACCACCACCGCCTGGAAGGGCGCGCCGCAATGGACGAACGACGACGTCCAATTCAAGGTCCGCGGCCGGGTCCTGCTGGACGCCGTCTTTGAGGACGTCGATCGCCAGACCGGCGCCGACGCCACCTACCGCGCGTTCCGCGGCCGCCAGGTGTTCCTGGGCGTCGAAGGCAAGCTGAACAACTACGTCGCCTACAAGATCGAAGGCGGCTGGGTGAACGGCGGCACGCCGTCGTGGGACGACGTCGTCATCGAGATCAAGCCGACCGACATGACCTCGCTCATGTTCGGCAACATCAAGGCCGCCGGCCTTGAGAACCTGACCTCCACCCGCTTCACCACCTTCATGGATCGCGGTCCGTTCGGCGACTTCGGCGTCGACAGCTACCTGGTCAGCGCCGTGGCCAAGGCCAACGGCATGAACTGGACCATCACTGGCGCGGTGCAGGGCGACTCGATCAACAGCGTCGACGTCACCACCGGCGAGGAACGTATCGGCGTCACCGGCCGCGTCTCCTACGCGCCGATCCTGACCGACGACACCAAGGTCCACCTGGCCGGCTGGGGCCGCTGGCGCGACCATGGCGACGAAACCGCATTCAACTATCAGAGCCGTCCGAACACCAACTTCGGCTCGCGATACATCAACTCGGGCGCCATCGGCGACAAGGACACCACCTGGGCCGTCGAGGGCGCGGTGGTTCACAAGGCCTTCTCGCTGCAGGGCGAGTACGCCGACATCGCCGTCGATCGCTTCGCGGGCGCGGGTTCGGCCGGCGGCGACCCCGACATGAAGGTCGGCTACGTGTTCGCCAGCTTCTGGCCCACCGGCGAGCAGCGCAACTACGACGCCACCAAGGGTGAGTTCGGTCGTCCGAAGATCCTCAACCCGATCACCGCCGGCGGCTTCGGCGGCGTCGAGCTGGCGGTTCGCTACGACTACGCCGACCTGACCGACGCCTACTCGTCGGCCAGCACCACGGCCTCGCGCACGCTCTCGCAGGACGCCGGCGAGTACACCGCCTGGACCCTGGGCGTGAACTACTACCCGACCGCCTATGTCCGCTTCCAGGCCAACTACACCAAGGGTGAGAACGACAACCCCGGCGCGGGCCGCGACGTCGACGTCGACGTCTTCCAGATGCGCGCTCAGCTCGACTTCTAAGGCACAAGCGGCCCCGCCCAGCGCGGGGCCGACAGGAGAAACCTGACATGAAAAAGCTTCTGCTTTGCGCCGCCGTTGCGGCCACCACCCTGGGCGCCGCGGCTCCGGCCTTCGCCGCCCGTGACTATGTCTGGGCCGCCGGCTCCTCGACCGTGTTCCCGTTCGCCACCCGCGTGGCCGAGAACTACGCCAAGAAGACCGGCAAGAAGGCGCCCAAGGTCGAGAGCCTGGGCACCGGCGGCGGCATCAAGCTGTTCTGCGGCGGCGTCGGCGACGCCTTCCCGGACATCGCCAACGCCTCACGTCCGATGAAGAAGTCCGAGTTCGACGCCTGCGCCGCCAAGGGCGTGAAGGACATCGTCCAGATCAAGATCGGCTTCGACGGCATCGTCGTCGCCACCGACAAGGACGGCGCCGACTACAACTTCAAGACCGAGCACCTGTACCTGGGCCTGGCGTCCAACGTGCTGCGCCAGGGCAAGTTCGTGAAGAACCCCTACGCGACCTGGGACGAGATCGGCGCCGGCCTGCCGGGCAACCGTATCAACGTCTATGGCCCGCCGCCGACCTCGGGCACCCGCGACGCCTTCGTCGAACTGGCCGTTGAGGCCGGGGCCCGCAAGTTCCCGACCGCCGACGATCTGCGCTCGAACAACGAGAAGAAGTTCAAGGAACTGGTCGATCCGCTGCGCAAGGACGGCTGGGTCGACGCCGGCGAGAACGACAACGCCATCGTCGGGACCCTGGTGAAGACTCCCGGCTCGCTGGGCGTCTTCGGCTGGTCGTACCTCGAAGAGAACATGGACAAGATCAAGGGCTCGGCGATCAACGGCGTGAAGCCGACCGCCGCCTCGATCGCCGACGGCTCCTACCCGCTGGCCCGTTCGCTCTACATCTACGTGAAGAAGGCCAATATCGGGGTGACCCAAGGCCTGCAGGAATTCCTCAACGAGTTCGTCTCCGACGCGGCGACGGGCAAGGGTGGTTATCTGCAGAGCCGCGGCCTGATCCCGCTGCCGGCCGGCCAGCACGACGGGCAGCAGGGTACGGCCCAGAAGCTGACGCCGATGGCGCGCCCGGCCGCCTAGTCGCGGACTGAGGAGAGAAAGGGAGCGCCGCGGGCCGGGAGGTCCGCGGCGTTTTCCGTTTCCGCGATGGCGTTGGCTAGGCCGCCTCCGGCCGCCGGCGGCGCACACGCGCCAGGCGCCGTAGCTTACGCCAGAACCGGGTCTTCTCCGGCTCCGGATAGGGCTGCAGATTCTTTACGAAGTCCTCGGCGCAGGCCTTCCAGGAGAAGCCCTCGGCGAACGCGCGGACTACTTTGCGGTCCAATTTGAGCGCTTCGATGCAGGCCTCGCGCAGGCCTTCGGTGGCGCTGTGGGCCAGGACGCCGGCGCCCGAGCCCGGCAGGATGTCGATCGGCCCAGGAGCCGGATAGGCCGCCACCGGGATCCCGGCGGCCATGGCTTCCAGGATCACCAGGCCGAAAGTGTCGGTCAGAGAGGGGAAGACGAAGACGTCGGCGCAGGAGAAGTGCGCGGCCAGTTCGTCGCCGAACTTGGCCCCCTTGAAGACCGCCTCCGGATAGCGCTCCCGGAGCTCTTCGAGCTGCGGGCCGTCGCCGACCACCACCTTGGTGCCGGGCAGGTCGAGACCGAGGAAGGCCTCGATGTTCTTCTCCACGGCGACGCGGCCGACGGACAGGTAGATCGGTCGTGCCAGGCCGGCGAACACATCCGGCTCGTCCTCGCGCTTGGGATGGAACATCACCGTGTCGACGCCGCGCGACCAGACCGAGATGTTGCCGAAGCCGTGCCGCTCGAGCTCGTCGCGCATGGTCGGGGTGGTGACCATCATGCGGCCCGACGGCTTGTGGAACCACTTCATGTAGGCGTAGCCGGCCGCCAACGGCAAAGGCAGGCGGGCCGACACGTATTCCGGGAAGCGGGTGTGGTAGCTGGTGGTGAAGGGCAGCTTCCATTCCACGCAGATCCGCCGCGCGGCCAGGCCCAACGGACCCTCGGTGGCGATGTGGATGGCCTCCGGTTCGAAGGCCTTGAAGCGCTCCTGCACCGGTTCGTGGGCGGCCAGCGCGACCTTGATCTCCGGATAGGTCGGCAGCGGGAAGGTTTTGAACTGGTCGGGGCTGATCACCTCCACCGAGTGGCCGAGGTCCTTCAACTCGCCGACCACGCGGGTCAGGGTGCGGACCACGCCGTTGACCTGGGGCTCCCAGGCGTCGGTGACCAGCAGGATCCGCATCGGCTTTTGGCCGTTCTCGCGCGGGGCGTTGATGGCGTCGCGAATGCGGGTCGCCGGCCGGGCCGGGCTTAGCGCCTGGGCCTGCAGCCATGCCCAGAAGGCGCCCAGCAGGGCTTCTTTGGTCGGGAAGTGGCGGTAGACGGTGCGCTCGCCGACTTCGGCCTCGGCGGCGATGTCGGCGAAGCTCAGATCCTCCAGCGGACCGGATTCCAGCTTGCGAGCCACCGCATGCATGATCTGGTCGCGAGTGGCCTGCTTCTGACGGTCGCGCAGGCTCGAGGCGTAGCGTGTCGGCGGGATCATGACAGCGGGACTGTCACCAAATAAGCGATGCTGTCAATGAAACTGCTCGCGACTGCTCAGGCGGCGGCCGGAGCGGCCGGGACGACGTCCGGCTCATAGGCCGGCTCGGCCAGGCGGATGGTCCGATCGATGGCCGACCAGGAGCGAAGCTTGGCCCACTCCAGAATCTCAAGCCGTCCGTCCGCGTGCTCGACCAGCGCCGAGCAGCTTTCGACCCAGTCACCGTCGTTGATATAGGCGATCCCGTCGATATCGCGCATCTCGGCTTTGTGGATGTGTCCACAGATCACGCCATCGACGCCACGGCGGCGGGCCTCGTCAGCGACCGCGGCCTCGAAATTCTCGACGAACTGCAGGGCGTTCTTGACCTTGGTTTTCAGGAAGGCCGACAGGCTCCAGTAGCCGAAGCCCAGGCGCCGGCGGACCCGGTTGAACAGGGTGTTGGTCGCGATCAGCACCCGATAGGCGTAGTCGCCGACGAAGGCCAGCCAGCGGGCGTGCTGCACTACGCCGTCGAACTCGTCGCCGTGCAGCACAAGAAAGCGGCGCCCGTCCGCGGTCTCGTGGATGGCGTCGCGCGCCACCACCACGCCGCCGAAGTGGACGCCGACGAAGTCTCGCACCCCGTCGTCGTGATTGCCGGGGACGTAGACCACCCGGACGCCCTTGCGGGCCATGCGCAGGATTTTCTGGACCACGTCGTTGTGGGCCTGCGGCCAATGCCAGCCTGAGCGCAGCTTCCAGCCGTCAACAATGTCGCCGACGAGAAAAAGCGTGTCGCACTCGATATGCCGGATGAAATCCAGCAACAGCTCCGCCTGGCACCCCTTGGTGCCAAGGTGGACGTCCGAAATGAACACCGTCCGATACTTACGGATAGCGACGCCCGACATGCCGTGGCTCCTCGGCTGCGCAGAACCTGCTCATCCGCTAGGCTGATTGCATGTCATTCTCATGAAAGCCGTCGGCGCCCTTTTGTCGCCCTGCCTTTTGAATTAAGGGTTTGGTCAGGCCGACCCTCCCCAGGTCTTCCGACACATAAGGTCCTATGGACGCCCGAACCTATCCTGCGAAGGAAACGCCGAAGTCTCGGCGGACCCGCGCGCGCATCCTCGACGCCGCCATGCGGCTGTTCGCGGAGATCGGCTATCACGCCGCCACCAACGCCATGATCGCGGACGCCGCGAACCTGACGCGGGGGGCGATGCTCTATCATTTCTCCAGCCGCGAAGAGCTGGTCGAGGCCGCCATCTCCCATATCGAAGTCGAGCGGGCCCGGCTGTTCGAGCAGGCCGCCTCCGCGCCCGTCGCGCCCGGCGTCGACGCCGCCGAGCAGGCGATCGACGCCTACTGGGCGCTGCTGCACGAGATCCCGTTTGTCGCCTTCGCAGAACTGGAGGCGGCCGCCCGCACCGAAGCCATGCTGCGGGTGCGGCTGGCCGACGCCCAGAGCGCCTTCGACCACAACCAGGTCGGCGACCGCTTCCTGGCGCTGGCCCAGGCCGGCGTCGATCCGCGCTTCCAGACCAGCCGCGACCTAGGCCGCTTCCTGCTCGAGGGCCTGGCCCGCGGTGCGATGACCTATGACGAGCAAGCCCGCAAGGAGCGGCTGCTGACCGTGGTCAAGCGGGCCGTGCGGGTGCTGAACCGCAAGGGCGACGTCCAGGAGCTGTGGCCGGACTAGGTCGCCAATTGTTCCCCTGCTGAGGGAGCTGTCAGCCGGATGGCTGACTGAGGGGGATCGCTGACTCAGCGGGCCCCCACAATCTCGGCGCGATGCGCTGATCCACCTCCCCCAAGGGGGGAGGAATTTCCGCAGCTACTTCGCCTTCTCGGCCGCGATCCAGGCGTCGATCTTGTGCTCGAGCATGTCCAGCGGCATCGGTCCGTCGAGCAGCATCGCATCGTGGAAGCGGCGGATGTCGAACTTGTCGCCCAGCTCGGCCTTCGCCTTTTCGCGGATGGCCAGGATCCTCATTTCGCCGGTCTTGTAGGCCAGCGCCTGGCCCGGCCAGGAGACATAGCGGGCCAGTTCCACGTCGATGTTCAGCGGGGAGAGGGCGGAGTTCTTGGTGAAGCACTCGCGGGCCTGCTCCATGGTCCAGCCCTTCCAGTGCAGGCCGGTGTCGGCCACCAGGCGGCACGCGCGCCACATCTCGTAGGACAGCCGGCCGAAGCGCTCATAGGCGTTTCGATAGATGCCCATCTCGCCGCCGAGTTTCTCGGAATAGAGACCCCAGCCCTCGGTGAAGGCGCTGACGCCAGCTTCGCGGCGGAAATAGGGGACGTCCTCGGCCTCCTGGCCGAGCGCGATCTGCAGGTGGTGGCCGGGCACGGCTTCGTGGAGGGTCAGGGCCGGCAGTTCGTAGAGCGGGCGCTGGGGCAGGTCCGAGGTGTTGACCATGTAGCCGCCGGCGACGCCGAGCTTCGGGTTGCCGGGGAAATAGCGGCCGGTGGTGTAGGTCTTCTCGATATCGGCCGGCACCGAGCGCACGCCGTAGGTCAGGCGCGGCAGGGTGGCGAACCAGCCGGGCAACTGGTCGTCGATCCGCTTGGCGATTTCGGAGGCCTTTTCCAGCAGGTCCTCGCGGCTGGCGGCGTAGAACTGCGGATCGGTGCGCAGATAGGTCTGGAAGGCTGCGAAGTCGCCCTTGAACCCGGTCTCGGCGATCACCGCCTCCATCTCCTTGCGGATGCGGGCGACCTCGTTCAGGCCGTTCTGATGGATCTGGTCGGGGGTCAGCTTGGTCGTCGTGTGGTCCTGCACCAGCCAGGTGTAGTAGCGCTCGCCATCGGGCAGGGCGCGGGCCGCCAAGACCTTGCGCGCCTTGGGCAGGTACTCGCTTTCCAGGAAGGTCGCGAACTGCGCCTGGGCCGGGCGGACCTTGGTGGTGATGGCGGCCATCGCCTCCTTGCGCAGGGCGTCCTGCTCGGCGGCCGGTATCGAGGCCGGCAGGCGGTTCAGCGGACCCATCAGCGGATCGGACTCGACCGGGGCGGCCGCCTGTTCCCTGGCGCGGGCGATCACCTGTTCGACGGTGGCGCGCGGCTGGGTGAAGCCGGTCTTGGCCCCGCGGCGGGCGTTGGCGATCTCGGTGGCGTAATAGGCGGGGACGGCGTTGATGCGGTCGATCCAGGCGCGGGCGTCGGCGGTGCTGCGCATCGGGACGCCCGAGGCGAGGTAGCCCATCGTCCAGTGGAAGCCGCCGTCGGAGGAGAACGGCATCCGCGCCTCGTCGAACGCCAGGCTCTGCAGCCGGCGATCGACCGTCCAGGCCAGGAACTCGCGGTTGATCTTGCCCTCGGCCGACAGGCTGGCCGGGTCGACGGCGGCGATCTGGCTGGCGAAGGCCTTCAGTGTCTTGGTCCGCGCCGCATCGGCGGCGGGCGAGTCGTCGGGCAGGCGCGAGAGGGCGGCGCGATCGCCCTGATTGCCCGCCTCGATCGGGTCCTGCGCCAGGGCGAATGCCTCATAGTCGGCGACCAGCTTGTTCAGCGCCGCATCGTCGGCGAGGGCGGGCGTAGCGCCCAGGGCAAGGATGAGGGCCAGCGGCGCCAGACGCATGATCAGTCCACCTTCACAATGAGGACGGCCAAGCTGGCGCCCGCACGATCCGGCGCCAAGGGCATTTTCGGCTAACACCGCTCGCCGGACGGCGAAGAATCACCCCACTTCAAGTCGGACGCACGACAAGTCATGATCGCGGCGCATAAGTTCGGGGAACGTCCATGAGTTTCGTCACACGTCGCAAGCCGATCGCTGCGCCGGCGCCGCATGCCGGCCGCCAACTCAAGGCCACGCTCGGCTGGCCGCACCTGATGGCCCTGGGCATCGGCGCGATCATCGGCACCGGCATCTACACCCTGACCGGCGTGGCGGCGGGCCTGGCCGGGCCGGCGGTGATCCTGTCGTTCGCGGTGGCCGGGGCGGTCTGCGCCTGCGCGGCGCTCTGCTATGCGGAGATGGCGACGCTCGTGCCGCAGGCCGGCAGCGCCTACACCTATTCCTACACGACCCTGGGCGAGGCGGCGGCCTGGGTGATCGGTTGGAGCCTGATCCTCGAATACACCCTGGTCTGCAGCGCCGTATCGGTGGGCTGGGCCGGCTATGCCTCGGGCCTCATCCAGCAGGCGGGCTGGCCGATTCCGGCCTCGCTGCTCACCGGGCCGGAGACAGGCGGCATCGTGAACCTGCCGGCGGTGTTCATCGCCCTGGCGGTGACGGGGCTGCTGCTGGTCGGGACCCGCGAGAGCGCGAACGTGAACTTCATCCTGGTCTGCGTGAAGCTGGTGGCCTTGGCGGCCTTCGTGGCGCTCACCTTGCCGAGCTTTAACCCCGCGCACTTCGAGCCCTTCGCGCCCTTCGGCTTCGGCGCCGAGCAGATCGGCGACAGGAAGTTCGGAATGATGGGCGCTGCGGCGATCATCTTCTTCGCCTTCTACGGTTTCGACGCGATCTCGACCGCGGCCGAGGAGGCCAAGAACCCGCGCCGCGACCTGACCATCGGCATCATCGGCTCGATGATCGCCTGCACCCTGATCTACATGATCGTCGCGGCGGTCGCGCTTGGCGCCTCGCCGTTCGACGTCTTCTCAAAGAGCGAAGAGCCGCTGGCCTTCATCCTGCGTGAGCTGAACCGGCCGCTGGCCGCTTCGCTGATCGCGGGGGCGGCGGTGGTCGCCATGCCGACCGTGATCATGGTCTTCATGTTCGGTCAGAGCCGCGTGTTCTTCGCCATGGCCCGCGACGGCCTGCTGCCGCGCCGTCTGGCGCGCGTCGGGCCGCGCGGCGTGCCGAGCGCGGTGACCATCCTGACCGGGATCATCGCCGCGATCATCGCCGGCGCCATGCCGCTGTCGGAGATCGCCTCGCTGGCCAATGCCGGGACCCTGGCGGCGTTCATCGCCACGATCGCCGCGGTGATGATCCTGCGCCGCCGCTCGCCGGAGCTGACGCGGACCTTCAAGGCGCCGCTGATCTGGGTGATCGGCCCGCTAGGCCTGGCCGGCTGCGCCTATCTGTTCACCAGCCTGACCGCCAAGACGATCATCTTCTTCTTCGTCTGGAACGCGATCGGCGTGCTGGTCTACCTGGCTTATGGGCGCACCAAGAGCGCGCTGGCCGAGGCCTAGATCGCGAACTCCACGACTGGGCGCGCCCAAGTGACGCGCCCGGTCGGGAGAAAGCTCGCTTCACGTGCTTGAGGCGGCGGTACGCCCCGCCTACAGTTCGCCCCGCCTGCTTCCCGGGGCGTGAGCAAAGCAGCGTCCTCATTTCAAGGGCGCGGTCGGGTGGCAGGACGGCGCCTATTCATCGGCGCCCTGGGGAGCGAAGTGGATTCAAGACCTAACAAGGGCCCTGGCGCCCCGAGCCGTCCCGGCATGCAGGACCTCACCAGCGGGCCGATCGGCAAGACCCTGATCGTATTCGCCCTGCCGGTGCTGGGCTCGAACATCCTGCAATCGTTGAACGGCTCGGCCAATGCGATCTGGGTGAGCCATGTGCTCGGCGAGGCGGCGCTGACCGCGACCGTCAACGCCAACAACATCTTCTTCCTGATGCTCGGCGCGGTGTTCGGCATCACCATGGCCGCCAACCTGCTGATCTCGCAGTCGGTGGGAGCCAAGGACCTGGCGACGGTCAAGCGGGTGGTCGGCTCGGCCTCCACCTTCTTCCTGGTGCTGTCCTTGGTGGTAGGCGCGGCGGGCTACACCCTGACCCCAGCCATCCTGAAGGTCATGCAGACGCCGCCGGACGCGACGCGGGACGCGATCACCTACCTGCGGGTGATCTTCCTGGCTATGCCGTTCATGTACTTCTTCTCGTTCGTCATGATGGCGCAGCGAGGGGCCGGCGACTCGCGCACGCCGTTCTGGTTCTCGGTGTTCTCCGTCGGGCTGGACGTGATCCTCAACCCGCTGCTGATCACCGGCTACGGACCGTTTCCGCAGCTCGGCATCGCCGGGTCGGCGTTTGCAACCCTGATCAGCCAATCGGTCACCCTGGCGGCGATGATCGTCTATCTGTACCGCACCGACAGCGTGCTGATCCTCAAGCGCGGCGACTGGCGGCTGTTCAAGCCGGAGCTGGCGATCATCCGCACCCTGGTGGTCAAGGGCTTCCCCATGGCCCTGCAGATGCTGGTGATCTCCGGCGCGGCGGTGATCATGATCCGCTTCGTCAACGCCTATGGCTCGGCCACGGCGGCCGGCTACGGCGCGGCGATCCAGCTCTGGACCTATGTCCAGATGCCGGCCATGGCCCTGGGGGCGGCGGTGTCGTCGATGGCCGCCCAGAACGTCGGCGCCGGCCGGATGGACCGGGTGAACGAGGTGGCGCGCAAGGGCGTGCTGATCGCGGCCCTGATGACCGGCGCGCCGGTAGCGCTGATCTACCTGGTCGAGCCCTACGTGCTGATGGCATTCCTGCCGGCCTCGAGCCCCTCGGCGGCGATCGCCATGCACATCAACGCCTACGTGCTGTGGGGCTTCATCCCGTTCGGCATGGCCTTCGTGCTGAACGGCATCATCCGGGCGACCGGCGCGGTCTGGCCGCCGCTGCTGGGGCTGCTGATCTCCATGTGGTTCGTGCGGATTCCGTTCGCGCACTTCCTGGAGCCGACCCTGGGTCCGGACGCCGTGTGGTGGAGCTTCCCGCTCGGCTCGATGGTCTCGCTGGTGCTGGCGGCCGGCTACTACCGCTTCGGCGGCTGGCGAAAGGCGCGGCTGATGCAGGGCATTCCGCGCGGCTCGGCCCCCGACACCGGCATGGGCACGCCTTCCGTGGCCGAGGAGACCGAGGCGGCGGAGGAGGCTGCGCGAGTCGCCGTTCCCGCCAAGGTTCCCGCGGAGTAGGGCGCGGGCTAGAAAAACGCGGCTTCGCCTCAAGGGCGACGTTGCGTCAGGCAAACGGGCGTTTGATAATGGCCTCGAGACCGGAGTCCTAAGGGGCTGTCCGGACGCAGGTTTTCCGGATGGCCGCGCGGCCGTCCATACCGATTGTTTGAAAAACCGCCGCTCCATGCGGCCATATGGGAGACGCTAGATGGCGTGGGATTTCGAAACCGACCCGGAATTTCAGAAGAAGCTCGACTGGATCGAGGACTTCATGCGCGAGGAGGTCGAACCCCTCTCGCACCTCGGTGTTGTCGCCCACGGGTCGTTGGGCCGCGAGAAGCTCATCAAGCCGTTGCAGCAGAAGGTTCGGGACCAGGGCCTGTGGGCCTGCCACCTGGGCCCGGAACTGGGGGGCCAGGGCTTTGGCCAGCTCAAGCTGGGCCTGATGAACGAGAAGCTGGGCCGCAACAGCCTGGCCCCGACGATCTTCGGCTGTCAGGCGCCGGACACCGGCAACGCCGAGATCATCGCCCACTACGGCACCGACAAGCAGAAGGAGCAGTACCTCTGGCCGCTGCTCAACGGCGAGATCCGCTCGGCCTTCTCGATGAGCGAGCCGACCGGCGGATCCGACCCGCTGACCTTCAAGACCCGCGCGGTGCTGGACGGCAATGAGTGGGTGATCAACGGCGAGAAGTGGTTCTCGACCAACGCCCGCTATTCCAAGGTGCTGGTGCTCTATGCGGTGACCGATCCGGACGCCAAGGATCCCTACCGCCGCACCTCGATCTTCCTGGTGCCCACCGACACCCCCGGCGTCGAGATCATCCGCAACGTCGGCGTCGGCAGCGGCGAGATCGGGCAGGGTTCGGAGGGCTATGTCCGCTACAACAACGTCCGGGTGCCCTATGACGCGCTGTTGGGCGAGCGGGGCGCGGCTTTCGTGATCGCCCAGGTTCGCCTGGGCGGCGGCCGGGTCCACCACGCCATGCGCACGGTCGGCGCCTGCAAGCACGCGCTGGACCTGATGTGCCGCCGGGCCGTCTCACGCACCACCCGTGACGGCAAGCTGGCCGACCTGCAGATGGTCCAGGAGCAGATCGCCGACAGCTGGATCGCGGTCGAGCAGTTCCGCCTGCTGGTGCTGCGCACCGCCTGGCTGATCGACAAGCACAAGGACTATAACCTGGTCCGCAAGGACATCGCGGCCATCAAGGTGGCGATGCCCAAGGTCTACAACGACGTCGCCACCAAGGCCGCCCACCTGCACGGCGCGCTCGGCGTCTCCAACGAGATGCCGTTCATGCACATGGTCACCAGCTCGCTGGTCATGGGCATCGCCGACGGGCCGACCGAGGTTCACAAGGTCACGCTCGCCAAGCAGGTGCTGAAGGACTACCGGCCCGACAACGACCTGTTCCCCGGCTACCACATCCCGCGGCTGCGCGAAGCGGCCCAGGAGAAGTACGCCAAGGAGCTGGGCGAACTGAAGGAAGCCTACAAGGCGGCGCGGTCTACGGCCGCAGAAAACGCCTGACGGCTATCCAGCCTGGAGAGCAAGCGACTAGTGTGGGCGGCTCCTTCGCGGGGCCGCCCTCTTTTTTGATTTGAGACTTTGGACTTCGAGGATTTCGTGACCGACGTTCAGACGCAGATTGACGCTCCCGCCGCGCCCGCCTGGCCGGTGATGACCCTGGCGCAGGCCCATGCGGCCCTGACCGCGCCGGGCCAACGGTTCGAGATCGAGGAAAAGCCGATCCGCGGGATCGTCACCCGCACCTGGAAGAACGCGCCGCCGACCCTGCGCGATATCTTCCTGAACGGCCGAACCTTCCAGGACCGCGAGTTCCTCGTCTACGAGAACGACCGCGCCACCTTCGAGAGCTTCTCGCGCGCCACCATCGCCCTGGCCCGGCAGCTCCAGGCCGATGGCGTGAAGAAGGGCGACCGCGTCGCGGTGATCATGCGCAACCTGCCGGAATGGCCGGTGGCGTTCTGGGCCGGGATCCTGGCCGGTGCGATCGTCACCCCACTGAACGCCTGGTGGACTGGGTCGGAGCTGGAATACGGCCTGGCCGATTCCGGGACCAAGGTGGCGATCGTCGACGAGGAGCGGCTCGACCGCATCGTCGAGTCGTTCCCCAACCTGCCGGATCTGGAGAAGGTCTATGTCCCGCGCCTGGGCGGCCCGCCCAGCAACGCCAAGGTCGCGCGCCTGGAGGACGTGATCGGGCCAGTGAACAGCTGGGGCCAGCTGCCCGACCAGCCGCTGCCCGACGTGGCGCTGGAGCCGGAAGACGACGCCACCATCCTCTACACGTCGGGCACGACGGGTAAGCCGAAGGGCGCGCTGGGCACCCACCGCAACATGACTTCGAACATCATGGCCAGCGGCATCGCGGCGACGCGCAACTTCCTGCGCGCCGGCCAGCCGCTGCCGGAGAGCGATCCCCACAAGCTGCCGCAGCGGGTCAATCTGCTGGTGGTGCCGATGTTCCACGCCACCGGGCTCAGCGCCAACCTGTCGCCCAGCCTCAACGCCGGCGGCAAGATCGTGCTGATGCGCCGCTGGGAGGCCGAGCAGGCGATGCAGTTGATCGAGCGCGAGAAGGTCGGCTCGACCGGCGGCGTTCCGACCATCGCCTGGCAGCTGATCGAGCATCCCGCGCGCGACAAGTACGACCTGTCGTCGCTGACCGCCGTCTCCTATGGCGGCGCGCCCTCGGCGCCGGAGCTGGTGCGCAAGATCGTCGAGGTGTTCCCAGCCTCGCAGCCCGGCAACGGTTGGGGCATGACCGAGACGACCGCCACCTTCACCTCGCACCTGGGCAAGGACTACGAGAACCGCCCCGACAGCGCCGGTCCGGCCGCGCCGGTCGGCGAGATGCAGATCCGCGACCCGGCCGACGGCGTCACTATCCTGGCGACCGGGGTGGTCGGCGAGCTCTGGGTCAAGGGCCCGCAAGTGGTGAAGGGCTACTGGAACAAGCCCGAGGCCACCGCCGAGACCTTCGTCGAAGGGTGGCTGCGCACCGGCGACCTGGCGCGGATCGACGAGGAGGGCTTCCTCTTCATCATCGACCGGGCCAAGGACATGCTCATCCGCGGTGGCGAAAACATCTACTGCGTCGAGGTGGAGAATGTGCTGTACGACCACCCGGACGTGATGGACGCCGCTCTCGTCGGCCGGCCGCACAAGACGCTCGGGGAAGAACCGGTCGCCGTCGTTCACCTCAAGCCGGGCGGCAGCGCCACCGAGGATGATCTGCGCGCCCTGGTCCGCGAGCGGCTGGCCGCCTTCAAGGTTCCGGTGGAAGTGCGGTTCTGGCCCGAGACCCTGCCGCGCAACGCCAACGGCAAGATCGTGAAGACGGAACTGAAGAAGCTGTTCGAGGGGCAGGCATGAGTTCGAAGCGGCCGCTGATCGTCGGTATCGGCGGCACTATCCGGCCCGGATCCACCAGCGAGCGCGCGCTTCAAGTGGCCCTGCGCTCGGTCGAGGCCGGCGGCGGGGACACCCGGCTGCTGGGCGGCGAGTTCCTGGCCCGCCTGCCGATCTACAACCCCTCCAACGCCGCCCCGAGCGAGGAGCAGCTGCTGCTCGCCGAGGCGGTGCGCGAAGCCGACGGCCTGATCGTCGCCAGCCCGGGCTATCACGGCTCGATCTCGGGGGTGATCAAGAACGCGCTCGATACCCTGGAGATGCTGCGCACCGACGAGCGGCCCTATCTGACCGACCGCGCGGTGGGCTGCGTCATTACCGCGGACGGCTGGCAGGCGGCCGGAACCACCTTGACCACGCTACGGTCGATCGTACATGCGCTGCGGGGCTGGCCGACACCGTTCGGCGCGGCCCTGAATGCGACGACGGGACTGTTCGACGCCGAGGGCGGCTGCATCGAGGCGAAAGACGCCTGGCAGCTGGCCACGGTCGGGGAGCAGGTCCTCGACTTCGCCAAGATGAAAGCCCGACTATGACCAACGCCGCCGACACGCCTCACGAATCGGCGATCTCGCCCATCGAGGACATCATCGAGGACGCCCGCAACGGCCGTCCCTACATCCTCGTGGACGCCGAGGATCGCGAGAACGAGGGCGATGTCATCATCCCGGCCCAGTTCGCGACGCCGGACCAGATCAACTTCATGGCCAAGCACGCCCGCGGGCTGATCTGCCTGTCGATCAGCGCGGACCGGGCCCGAGCCCTGCGGCTGCCGCCGATGGCGATCGACAACCAGTCGGGCCACGGCACCGCCTTCACCGTCTCGATCGAAGCCCGCGAGGGCGTGACCACCGGCATCTCGGCGCATGACCGCGCCCACACCATCGCCGTGGCGGTCGACCCGACCAAGCGCGCCGACGACATCGTCTCGCCAGGCCACGTCTTCCCGCTGGTGGCCAAGGACGGCGGCGTGCTGGTCCGCGCCGGCCACACCGAGGCCGCCGTCGACATCAGCCGCATGGCCGGCCTCAACCCGGCCGGGGTGATCTGCGAGATCATGAAGGACGACGGGTCAATGGCCCGCCTGCCCGACCTGGTGGCGTTCGCCCAGCTGCACGGCCTGAAGATCGGCACCATCGCCGACCTGATTGCTTATCGCCGCCGCACCGAGCGGCAGGTGGAGCGGGTGCTGGAGACGCCTTTCGACAGCGCCTATGGCGGCCGCTTCCGGATGGTCATCTACCGCAACATCCTCGACAAGACCGAGCATGTGGTCCTGACCAAGGGCAAGATCGATCCGGACAAGGCGACCCTGGTGCGCATGCACCGCGTCGACTTCGCCGCCGACATGCTGGGTCACAAGGAAGCGCGGCGCGATTATGTGCCCAACGCGCTGAAGGCGATCGCCGAGTTCGACGGGGCCGGCGTGGCGGTGTTCATCCGCGACTCCAACCCGGCCTGGCTGTCGGAGCGCTATGGCGCCGAGCCGGGGACCGACCACGGCGCCAACGTCCTGCGTGACTACGGCGTCGGGGCCCAGATCCTGCTGGACCTGGGCGTTCGCGACATGGAGCTGCTCTCCAACTCCTCGACCGTGCTCCCGGGCTCCGGCGGCTACGGTCTGCGCATCGTCGGCCGCCGGCCGCTCGACTAGGCGTCCATCGCCGGCCAGTCCGGCATGGCGAGCTTCACCGGGGCGCCTTCGAGCGTCCCGGCCAGATGCTGCAGGAAGCTGGCGATGCCGGCCGCGCCCTGCATGTAGCCGGTCTGGGCCTGGATGAAGTCGGGCCGGTCGCGATGTTCAGCCTGGCGCCAGCGCCGCTGGCCGTCCTCGGTCTCGCTGGCGTCCAGGATCACCTCGGCGCAGCGCCTGGCCAGGTTCAGATAGGCCGGCTTGCCGGTGCGGCGGGCGAGCAGCAGGGCGAATTCGCCGATCCCGGCCTCGCCGCAGCATTGGCCGTGATTGTTCCAGAGGCCCGCAGACCGCTCCTCCGGCGCGCCGATCCCTTCCATCCCCGCCACCAGGGCGTCCAGGTCGTCGGCCCAGCGCTGTTCGCCGGTCACGGCGTGCAGCTCCAGCAACAGCCGCCCGGTGCCGGCCGGTCCATGACAGGCGCCGAGGTAGAAGATCGGCTTGCGGGTGTCTTCGTTGTGGCAGACCAGGCGGCCCTCGCCGACCGGGTGGCTGCGGCTCATCGCATAGCGTGCGGCTTCCTTGGCCGCGTCCAGATATCGAGCATCCCCCGTGGCCCGATGCAGCTGCAGCAGGGCGTAGCCGACGCCGGCGCCGCCGTGGGCGAAGTTCGGGGCGGTGAACTGGAACGGCATGTCGGCCATCATCCGCCAACGCAGCCCCTCCTGCGTCGGCTCGGCCACTTCCAGCAGCCGCTCGCCGGCGGCCACAGCCAGCGGCAGGGCGCCGGGATAGAGTCCCTCGTGGTCAGCATAGAGCAGGGTCAGGATGACGCCGGCGGAACCCACCGACTGGTCGTAGATCTCGCGGTCGCCGGTGAAGCCGGTGATGTCGGAGAACGGCATGGGCTCGACCCAGCCGACACCCCCGCCCAGTTTCACCGCCTGTTTCTCCATCACCTGCAGGCAGAAGGCCGCACCGTCGCGGAAGCGCTGCTCGCCGGTCGCCTTGGCCAGCTCGCCGAGCACGAAGACGTAGCCGCCCCAGCCGGTCGAGGAGTTGACCGACAGGCTCTCGATAGTCGGCAGCAGGGCCAGGATCTCATCGCCCGCGGCGATCGCCTTCTCCATCAGCGTTGGGTCGCCGGACTGCGCGTGCAGTTCGAGCAGCAGCAGGATGACTCCGCCGGCCCCGTGATAGAGCGTATGGGCCGGCCTCGCCTTGGGATGGTCGTTGCTGCGCCAGACGGCGGTTCCGGGCGCGCGCTGCGCCTCGATGAAGTTGAGCGCCTCGAGAGCCGCTTGGCCGTAACTGGTCATTTCCACCCGTCCTTGGTTTTTTCCCAAGGCTAGCGAGCCGGGGCGGCGGCGACCAGCATGGTTCGGAAGAACGAAGGTCGCTAGAGGCCGGCGCGGAAGACCCAGTGCGGCCAGACCTGCTCGGAGTGCAGGCGGCGCTCCATCACCAGTTGCTCGACCGCCTCGGTCGCGCCGATGCAGGAAGGGGCGTCGGCGTCGTCGTAGACCACGTAGCCGCCGTTCGCCATGAACGGCCAGACCGCGTCCTGGGCGTACTTCACGCCCGAATAGATGTCGCAGTCGATGTGGGCGAGGCCGAAGCTCGGCTTCTTCTGGGCGATGCCTGGGAAGGTGTCCTGGAACAGGCCTTTCACGATCTCCAGGTTCTTCAGCTTCAACTTGTCGCGCCGTTTGGCCAGCGCCTCGTAGGAGGCTTCGGAGAAGTCGCCAGCGCCGTGCAGGTCGCGGCCGGCGTCCGTCACCGGCATGCCGGCATAGGTGTCGCAGGCATAGACCTTGGCCTTCGGATAGAGGGCCTTCATGACGTGGGCCATGAACAGCGCGTTGCCGCCGCGATAAGAGCCGAACTCGATCACGTCGCGCCCGTCCAGCCGCTCGAAGAAGCTGGTCAGAAGCAGGAACAGGTTCATCCGCTTGGCCTCGACCATCAGCGACCAGCCGCCGCTGGCGTCCGCCGCCTCGCGATAGAGCTTGTCCTCGGCGATCTGCTGCATGAGGCCGGCGTGCATGAGGCCCCAGCCGCGCTGGTATCCGTCCCGGGCCGAGCGGCCCCCGGCGACGACGTCGGGCGTACTGATCTGCGGTAGGGCGATGCGAGTCATGCACCCATTGCTAGGGGTGCTCGCGCCGCCGGGCAATCTTGGTTCTGCGAACTCTGCTGGAGCGCGACAGCTTCAAGCGTCCGGTTCAGGTGACTGAACCGGAAGGGGTCTAGGCGGTGCCAGTTTCGCGCAAGGCGCTTGTGCAGCGTTTGGCGCGGGAGGCTCGTTGCAGATCCTCGATCCGCGCCTGCAGCTTCGGGCCGGCGCTCGGCGGCGCCGCGCCCAGGGAGGCCGGAAACAGGAAGGCTTGGGCGCTCTGCTCCTCGTGGGCCGGCCGGCCGCGTTTGGAGACCGAGCTGTAGGCCTGCTCGGCGGCGGCCAGTTCAGCCGCAATCTGGCGGCAGGAGAGTTTGCTGAAGTCGGACCGCTGGGTCTGCACCGCAAACGCGGTCGACTGCGGTTTCGTGGTCGCGCAGGCCGATAGCATCGCCACCGCTGCGATCGGAAGGATCGCGCCTCTCATCCCAGGAGCCCTCCCAAAGGGTCGTTGTTGAGACGACTTTGGCACGTCCGCTGCAAATGTCTCCTGGGAACATCCCGGAGGGGGAGCTTTGCTTGGCCTGCTCTCAGCTTGGCCGCACGGGTGCTTGAGGTTTGTCGTTTTCTTGAGCGCGGAACGGGCTTATATGACGGTCTGCTTGATTGCACCGCCCGGCCGAAAGGCCGGGCGCCGTCATTTTGGAAAGACCGTCATGACCGACATTCTGATGCCGAAGGCGACCGCCGTCTGGCTGGTCGACAACACCTCGCTGACCTTCGATCAGATCGCCGACTTTTGCGGCCTGCACCCGCTGGAAGTAAAGGGCATCGCCGACGGCGAAGTGGCGCGCGACATCCGCGGCGCCGACCCGATCGCCAATGGCCAGCTTTCCCGCGAGGAACTGGACAAGGCGCAGGCCAGCGACAAGTACCGCATGAAGGCTCAGAAGAGCCGTCACGCCGAGCTGTTGAAGCCGGTCAAGAAGGCCCCGCGCTACACCCCGGTGTCGCGCCGCCAGGACCGTCCGGACGCCATCGCCTGGTTCATCCGCAACCACCCGGAAGTGGCCGACAGCCAGATCGCCCGCCTGCTGGGCACCACCAAGGCCACCATCGACCAGGTGCGTAACCGCAGCCACTGGAACTCGACCAACATCAAGCCTGTCGATCCGGTGACCCTCGGTCTGGCCAGCCAGCTGGAGCTGGACGCCGTGGTGCGCAAGGCGGCCGACAAGAAGGCCAAGGACGACGCCAAGCGCGGCATCGTCGACGGCCCGACCTTGGAGCCGGCTTCCGAAACGGGTGTAGTCGCGGCTTCCGCTGACGAGCCGCACGAGGCCGATGCGCCGCACTTCGACGACGAAGACGGCGACGAAGACTAGGAACGGAAAAGGGGTGGCTCGCCACCCCTTTTTCATGTCGCGTGAGCTGCTTGGGTGGTCACGCGCAGCCGACCCTGCCGGTCACTTCCGGGGACCCATGGAGGTGACCGATCAGGGCCGTCTGGCGTCCGCGCCCCGCCCTGCCGGACGTGGAGGAGGCCGCTCCTAGTGCGCTTGCGCGCCCAAGGCTTCGATCTCCTCCTTGAGCTTCAGCTTCTTGCGCTTCAGCTCCTTCAACTTGATGGCGTCTGCGGCTGGCCTGTTCGTTTCCTCTTCGATCATCCGGTCCAGGGATTGGTGTCGGACGCCGAGTTCACGGATACGGGCTTCCACGGCCATGACGTGTCGTCTCCTTGTCGAACTATGGTGATCAGAGTGAACACCCGCTGTTCAGCCCTGTCAGATCACATATGTTTGCGGTCGGTGGCGGCCGGCCGAGCCCTTGAAAGCGGCGGTGGAGATACAACGGCATGAGCAAAGCTGAGCGGCCGCGACTGGTGGTCGGGGTCTCCGGCGCGAGCGGCGTGGTGTACGGTTTGCGCGTGCTCGAGGCGTGCCGCGACCTGGGCGTCGAGAGCCACCTGATCTTCTCCAAGGCGGCCGCCCTGACCCTGGCGCAGGAGACCAGTCTCACCCTGCCGGACGTCCACGCCCGGGCCGATGTCGCCCATCGCGTCGGCGATGTCGGCGCTTCGGTGGCGTCGGGCTCTTATCCGACCCTGGGCATGATCATCGCGCCCTGTTCGGTGCGGACCATGAGCGAGATCGCCACCGGCGTGACCTCGTCGCTGCTGACCCGCGCGGCCGACGTCACCCTGAAGGAACGCCGCCCGCTGGTGTTGATGGTGCGCGAGACGCCGCTGCACCTGGGTCACCTGCGCACCATGGTGCGGCTGGCGGAGATGGGGGCGGTGATCGCCCCGCCGCTGCCGGCCTTCTACGCCAAGCCCGCCACCATCGAGGAGATGGTCGACCAGTCCGTCGGGCGGGCGCTGGATCTGTTCGGCTTGGACTGGAAGCCGGTAAAGCGCTGGGGCCAGGATCTGGGTCCGCTGACGGGGGAGGGCTGAGTATTGTCGCTGTGGGATTGGACGCTTGAGGCCTATTCGCAGGCTGGGGCGGCGGACGCTTGCCTCGCCCTGCAGGACGAGCACCAGCAGAACACCTCGTTCCTGCTGTGGGCGGTGTGGGCCGAAGGGCCTGACCAGGCGACCCTGGACGCCGCTGCGGCCGCCGGCCGGCGCTGGGACGACGAAGTGCTCAAGCCGATCCGCGCCGTGCGCCGCACCCTGAAGGCGCCCTTCCCACAGGTGGGCGAAGGCGCGCGCGAGGGGCTGCGCGAGGACGTGAAGGCCGCGGAGCTGCGGGCCGAGCGGGTGCTGATGGAGACCTTCGAGGCTATGACAGGGCGCCATCGCGGCGGCCGTCCGGCGTTGGAGGCTCTGCGGGCGGCCTCGCGCGCCTGGGGAAAACCCGCTCCCGACGACGCCCTGGCTCGCTTGGCGAGCGCGCTGAGCTAGGCCGCCAAGCGGCGCCGTGGCATAAGGGCCCGTGACGTGGGGCGCGTATGAACGACGACGACAGTAACGATCCGGAGGCAAGGCTCGACGCCCGCCTCCACACCCTGGTGCAGGAGCATGCCGACCTTGGCGTGGCGGTCGAGGCGATCGCCCAGGCGCCAGTGCCCGACATGATGGTCCTCGCCCGCCTGAAGCGGAAGAAGCTGGCCCTGAAGGACGAGATCGAGCGCCTGAAGGATCAGCAGACGCCCGACATCATCGCCTGAGGGACCTCAGTCCATCTTGAAGGCGCAGAACTTGTTGCCGTCGAGGTCGCGGAAGTAGGCGCTGTAGAAATTGGGCATCCGTTCGCCGGGAGGACCGTCGCAGGTGCCACCAGCGGCCAGCGCGGCGGCGTGGATTTGTTCGGCCGTTTCACGGGTCGGGCAGGCCAGGGCGACCATTGCGCCGTTGCCGGCGGAGGCGGTCGCCTTGTCGTAGGGCTCGCAGACCGCAAGCGCGCCGCCGTCCAGACCTCCATAGAATTGCATGCGGGGGGCCGCCAACGAGCGCTTGGCGCCGAGTGGCGCCAAGACTGCGTCGAAGAAGGTCTTGGCCTTTTCAATGTCGTTTGAGCCGACGGTGGCGTAGCCGATCATAGTGTTCCCCTTTGGTCGTTCGGAGCGGCGAACCTATCCAAACGGTGCGCGCGTCAGCTAAGGGGAATCGGCGAAACTGGACTTTCAGTCGACGCGCCGCTGCCGCTTGCGCGCGAACATCGCCGCATCGGCTTCGGCGACGATCGCCTCGGCGTCGAGCTCCGTCGAAATTTCGCGAACGCCAAAGGAAATGTGCAGCGGGGCGGTCCATTCGCCAAAGCGGATCGGCGTGGCTTCGATCGCCTGGGAAAGAGAGCGGGCCTTGTTCTCGGCGGTCGCCTGGTCGGCCTGGACGAGAATGACCGCGAACTCGTCGCCGCCCATGCGGCCGACCACGTCGCTTTCACGCACATGAGCGATGAGACGATCGGCGACGGCGCAGAGGCAGGCGTCGCCCGCCGCGTGTCCATAGCGGTCATTCACCGCCTTGAAGCCGTCGAGATCGAAATAGACCAGGCTGGCCGGCGATCCGTAGCGCTGGGCGAAAGTGCGGATGCGGCCAAGCTCACGCACAAAGGCGCGGCGATTGAGCAGAGGGGTCAGGGCGTCACGGTCGGCCAGGCCCTCGACCTCGGTCAGCTTGGACTTCAGACGACCGACCTCGCCGCGAAGTTCGTCGATCTCGCTGAGCAGGGTGGTCAGGGCGCCCTGGACCGCTGGGGTGAGGTCGGCCTCGCCCAGACCGAGGAACGCGGTCTTGTCCGTCGTCGGCGCCGATTGGGCGCTCGCCTGCGCGCCGGCGTGCACCAACGCGCGCTTGCGGATCGCTGAGAAGGGTTCGGTTCGCGCGCCGCTGATCTTCATAAGCCCCATCCGTCTTGAATCGGCGGAAAGTTCACTTCGCGAATCCTGAACGTCCTTGGTTGCGGGCGCAAGGGCGGCGCCTATACTCCCCGCCTTTCCGGCGAAGGGGCATTTCGGGAATGAGCGCACGACAAGCGCAGGTCGCCATCATCATGGGCAGCCGGTCTGACTGGCCGACGATGAAGGCTGCGGCCGATGCCCTCGACGCCCTCGGCGTCCCTTATGAGGCAAAGGTTGTCTCGGCTCATCGCACCCCCGATCGGATGTACGAATTCGCCAAGGGCGCGAAGGCTGCGGGCTTCAAAGTGATCATCGCCGGAGCCGGCGGTGCGGCCCATTTGCCAGGCATGACGGCCTCCCTGACCGAGCTACCCGTATTGGGCGTACCGGTTGAGTCGAAGAGTCTGAAGGGCATGGATTCGCTGTTGTCCATCGTCCAGATGCCCGGCGGCGTCCCTGTGGCGACCCTGGCGATCGGCGAGCCGGGCGCCAAGAACGCCGGCCTTCTTGCCGCCCAGATCCTGGCGCTCTCCGATGACGCGCTGGCTGATCGCCTGGCCCAATTCCGCGCCCGCAATACCGCCGGCGTGGCCGAAACCGTCGAAGACTGAGACGCAGCCATGACAGCCCTCCCCCTGCCCCCCGGCTCGACGATCGGGATTCTCGGCGGAGGGCAGCTTGGCCGAATGCTGGCGTTGGCCGCCGGCCGGCTGGGCTTCGACGTGGCCATCCTCGACCCTGAGCCCAACGGTCCGGCCAGCCGGGTGTCGGCCCACACAATTGTCGGCGCCTATGACGACCCGGCCGCCCTGGCGCGGCTGGCCGAGTTGGCCGATGTCGTCACCTTCGAGTTCGAGAATGTTCCGGCCGGAGCGGTCGAGCACTTGACGTCGCTGGGCATGCCGGTGGCGCCCGGCGCCCGGGCCCTGGCCGTCGCCCAGGATCGGGCCGAGGAGAAGACTTTCCTGAACGGCGCAGGCGCGCCGACCGTGGCCTTCGCCGCCGCCGACAGCGCCGAGGCCGCCCGCGAGGCGGTCGCCGCCCTGGGCGCGCCGGCCCTGATGAAGACCCGCCGCGAGGGCTATGACGGCAAGGGCCAGCGCTGGGTCGAGCACGCCGCCGACGGCGCCGATGCATTCAAGGCGCTCGGCGACAAGCCGGTGATCCTGGAAGCGCCGGCCGACTTCGTGCGCGAACTGTCAGTCATCGCCGCCCGCGGCCGTGACGGCGAGATCGCCGTCTATCCGATGGCCGAGAACCACCACGAGAAGGGCGTGCTGCGTCGGTCCTTCGCGCCGGCCGAGGTCAGCGTCGAGACTGCCGGCCAGGCCGAACGCATCGCCGCTCAGATCCTCTCATCGCTCGACTATGTGGGCGTGATCGGGATCGAGCTGTTCGAGCTCAAGGGTGGCAAGCTGCTGGTCAACGAGATCGCCCCGCGGGTGCACAACACCGGCCATTGGACCATGGACGGCTGCGAAGTCGACCAGTTCGAGCAGCATATCCGCGCGGTCGCCGGCTGGCCGCTGGGTCCGACCCACGCCCATGCCCGCGTGGAAATGCTGAACCTGCTGGGTCCCGAGGCCGACGCCTGGGCCAAGTTGGCCGGCGAGCCGGAGACGCGGGTGCATCTCTACGGCAAGCGCGACGCCAAGCCCGGCCGCAAGATGGGCCACGTGAACAGGCTGCGGCCTTTGTAGGAAAAGCGTTCCTCCCCTCTTGGGGGAGGTTGATCGGCGCGACGCGCCGAGACGGAGGGGGCCGCCCTTGGGCGGCAGAAGTCCCCCTCAGTCAGCCATTCGCTGACAGCTCCCCCAGCGGGGGAGCATCTCGGAGATGCTATGCCTCGGCCGGGATCGCGGAGAGCGCTTCTTCCAGTTCCAGGAAGCTCGGCTGCGCGCCCGAGGGCACGCTGCCGCGGCCGATTTCCACCGAGATCTGCGCGGCGTTGCCGTGCAGGTGGGCGACCAGCACCGACTGGATGATCTTGTAGAAGGAGCCTTCCTCCTCGGTGATCTCCTTGAGGCGCGTGGCGATCGGGCCGACCAGGCCGTAGGCCAGGAACACGCCGAGGAAGGTGCCGACCAGCGCGCCGCCGATCATGCCGCCCAGGACTTCCGGCGGCTCGGTGATCGAGCCCATGGTCTTGATGACCCCGAGCACGGCGGCGACGATGCCCAGGGCGGGCAGGGCGTCGGCCAGGTTCTGCAGGGCGCCGGCCGGGGCCAGCGCCTCGTGGTGGTGCTTCTCCAGCTGCGTTTCCATGGCGTCCTCGACCTGGTGCGGGTCTTCGAGGTTCATGGTCATCATCCGCAGGGTGTCGCAGATGAAGTCGATGGCGAAGTGATCCTTCATGATCCTCGGGAAGCGCGAGAAGATCGTGCTCTCCTTCGGATTTTCGATGTGGCTCTCCAGGGCGATGACGCCCTTGGACTTCATGGTCTTGGTCAGCAGGAACAGCAGCGACAACAGGTCGCGGTAGTCGCTGGCCTTCCATTTGGGGCCGGCGAACACCTTGCCGAAGCCGCCGAGCGCACCCTTGATCACCGGGACCGAGTTGGAAATCAGGAAGGCGGCGACGCCCGCGCCGCCGATCGCCATCATCTCGTGGGGCAGGGCGTGCATGATCACGCCCATGTTGCCGCCGGAGATTATGTAGCTGCCGAACACCAGCGCGAAGAGCAGCACAATGCCGATGATCTGAAACATTGGAAAAGGCGGTCCCCGCGACGTTCAGGCCTTAGCATCACCATTAATGCTTAATGCTGCGTGAGCATTTCCGGGTTTGCGTAAGGGTTCGGCGCGGCTTAACAGCGATTTCATGCCCAAGATCGCATCGGCGCCGGAAGGCCTGCCCAAGAAGACGTTCGCTATCATCTTCGGCGTGTCGCTGGTGACCGCCATGGGGAACACCGGGATGATCTCGGTGCTCCCGGCGATCGGGCGTTCGATCGGCATTCCCGATCCGATGGTGGCGGCGATCTTCTCGCTCTCGGCGCTGCTCTGGGCGTTCTCCTCGCCCTGGTGGGCGCGGGCCTCCGACCGCCACGGCCGCAAGCCGCTGATGCTGATCGGGCTCTCCGGCTTCATGTTCTCGATGATCGCCTGCGCCCTGGTGGTGCTGGCCGGGCTGCACAAGCTGGCGGCGCCGATGGTGATCTTCGTCTGCTTCCTGTTCGCCCGAGCGCTGTTCGGTCTCTTCGGCGCAGCGTCCAATCCGGCGACCCAGGCCTATGTGGCCGAGCACACCGCGCCCGAGAACCGCACCCAGTCGATGTCGAGCCTGGCCGGCGCGTTCGGCCTCGGCACCGTCATTGGCCCCTTCATCGCGCCGCTGTTCGTGCTGCCGCTGATCGGGCTCTCGGGGCCGATGTTCGGCTTTGCGCTGCTGGCGGGCGCCATGCTGTTCGTGGTCTGGCGGTTTCTGCCGGAGAGCAAGCACATGCCGGTCGCGCCGGTGAAGGCCGAGATCGCCAAGGACGCCAAAGGCGGGGACGCCACCAAGGAAAAGCCGATGTGGCGCGATCCGCGGGTCACGCCCTTCCTGATCTACGGGTTCATCGTCGCGGTCTGCCAGACGGCCCAGGGCCAGACCCTCGGCTTCCTGATCATCGACAAGCTGGAACTCAGCCCGCTCAAGGCGCAGGGCTTCATCGCCATCGCCATGATGTTCGGCGCCATGGCCGGGCTGCTCGCCCAGTGGGGCATCATCCGCATGTTCGAGATGACGCCGCGCCAGCTGCTGCGCTGGGGCGTGGCGGTGGCCGCGCTCGGTAACGTCATCGTCGCCTTCCAGCCGACCTACGGGGCGGTGGTGGCCGGCTACGCCATCTCAAGCCTCGGCTTTGGCCTGGCGCGGCCGGGCTTCACGGCCGGCTCGTCCCTGGCTGTCGGCATGCATGAGCAGGCTCGCGTCGCGGGCGCCATCGCCGCGGTCAACGGCGTCAACGTCGTGCTGGCGCCGTTCTTCGTCTGGCTCTACGAGCGGATCGCTCCGGCGCCGTTCATTCTCTGCGGCGTGCTGATGGTGCTGATGCTGATCTACGCCTTCCGCAATCCGCAGCTGCGCAACGCCCACCCGCAGCCGGCCACCCGCGCCGACGCGGCCATGGCCACCCTGGAAAAGAGCGACGAAGGCGGCGTCTAGCCGGTCGGAAGCGCGCCGGCCTCGACGTTCAGCCGCCGCACCATCTCCATTGAGAGATAGCCGTCCGCAGTCAGCCCGCGGGCTTTCTGCCAGGCGCGCAGGGCGGTGCGGGTGTTGACCCCGATCACCCCGTCCGGCGCGCCAGGATTGAAGCCGAGCTTGGCCAGGGCGGTCTGGGCGGCGATGCGGTCGCCGATCGCCAGCGGCGTCTCCACCGGCCACGGCTTCACCAGCGGCTCTCCCCCGGCGAACCGGTCGGCCAGCAGCCCGATGCCCAGGGCGTAGGCCGTGGAGTTGTTGTAGGTGCGGATCGCGAAGTGGTTGGGCAGCAGCAGGAACAGCGGACCGCTGGCGCCCGACGGGGCGACCAGCATGGCCTTGGCGGCCTGGTCAGCGGCGCTCCAGGGGCGGCCGTCCGCAGGCTTCACCCCCATCTGCTCCCACCAGCCCGGCGTCTCGCGCGGGCCTTCGGTGAGGCTGTAGTCAAAGTCAGCGGGCACGGTGACTTCCCGGGCCCAGCCCTCGCCGCGCCGCCAGCCGCCCTTGGCCAGCAGGTTGGCGGCCGAGGCCAGGGCGTCGTTGGGCGAGCCCCAGATGTCGCGCCGCCCGTCGCCGTCGGCGTCGACCGAGGTGGCGAGATAGTTCGAGGGCAGGAACTGGGTCTGGCCCATGGCCCCGGCCCAGGAGCCCTTCAACTGGCTGCGGCTGTCCTCGCCCGATTGGATGATGCGCAGGGCGGCCATCAATTCGCCCTCGGCCCAGGCGCGGCGGCGGCCGTGATAGGCCAGGCTCGCCATCGAGCGGACCACGTCGAAGTCGCCCTGCACGGCGCCGAACGCGCTCTCCATGGCCCAGACGGCGATCAGGATCTCGCGCGGGACGCCGAAGCGCTGCTCGATCGCCGGCCAGTAGGGAAGTTCGTCTCTATAGCGGCGGCCGCGGGCGATGCGGTCGTCGCTGACCGTGCCCCTGATGTAGTCGCCGACCGGCTTTGAGAACTCCGGCTGAGCGGAATCCAGGCTGATCACCCGCGGGTTGGGCGTCAGGCCGGCCAACTCGCGGTCCACCAGCTCTCCGGGCAGGCCGGCGGCCACCGCCCGGCCGCGAAACTCGGCCTTCCAGGCGTCGAAACCGGCGTCGGCCGAAGGCGCGGCGGGCGGTGTCTGGGGCGGGGGCGCAGGCGGCGGTTGGACAGGCGGGTGGCCTGTCACGCTCGGCGGCGGCGGGGCGGGACCGGCGCAGCCGGCAAGAAGCAAGACAAGAAAGATACGGCGGTCCATATGGACCAACCTAGCCGTGCCCCGCCGAGCCCTCAATCACAAGGCCGCGAGGCCTGTCATCCATACGACGAACCGCTAGTGGCGTTGACTCTTACGGCATCGCCCCGTATACGCGCCCGCTCTGTAGACAACCCCGGACCTGGTCCGGAACCTTGAGATAGGTCCATGAAGGTCAGAAGCTCGCTTAAGTCGCTCAAGACTCGCCACCGCGACTGCAAGCTCGTGCGTCGCAAGGGCGTGGTCTACGTCATCAACAAGACCGATCCGCGCTTCAAAGCCAAGCAAGGCTAAGACGCCGAGGGCGGCCGTCAGGCCGCCTTGCGGGCATCGGTGTCGTGATCGCGCGCTGAATGGGCGCGCGCTTCGCCAAGAGTCCAAAGGGAACCGGTCGCAAGGCCGGTTCCTTTTGCATGTCCAGCCCACTAAAAATCAGCCGTTCCTCACGAACTCCAGGAATTCCTGGCGTGTGCGCGGGTCGTCGCGGATGACGCCGGTCAGGTGGCTGGTGGTCAGTCGCGAGCCGGGCGTGTTGACGCCACGCATGGTCATGCAGCTGTGCTCGGAGACGATCACGACCCCGACGCCGCGCGGCTCGAGGATGTCGTGGATCGCCTGGCCGATGTCTGAGGTCAGCTTCTCCTGAATCTGCAGGCGGCGCGCGAACCCGTTGACCACCCGCGCCAGCTTGGAGATTCCGACCACCCGCTTGTCGGGCAGGTAGCCGACATGCGCCTTCCCCAGGAATGGCAGCATGTGGTGCTCGCAGAAGCTCACCACCCGAATGTCGCGCAGCACCACCAGCTCGTCATAGCCGCCGACCTCCTCGAAGGTCCGCTCCAGATAGTCGCGGGGATCGGCCTCGTAGCCGGCGAACAGCTCCTTGTAGGCGCGGGTCACGCGGGCGGGGGTGTCGAGCAGGCCCTCGCGGTCGGGGTCGTCGCCGGCCCACTCGATGAGGGTGCGGACAGCGGCTTCGGCCTCGCTCTGTGTCGGGCGGCGCTTGGGGCCAGGCATGATCTGAAAACTCCGCGTCGATCCGTCTCAACGGTCGATCATGGCGAAGGTTCAGAGCAGCGGATGACAGGGGCCGGGCGGGCCGCTAGGTTCCGCGGCCTTTCCGCTAACCCCGAGCTGTGAGACCCTGATCCCATGTCCGACGACAACGCCCACGGCGACATCCTGAACCAAGCCGCCCAGGGCCAGCTCAAGAGCATCATCGAACGCATCGAGCGCCTCGAGCAGGAGAAGTCGGAGATCGCCGAGCAGATCAAGGAAGTCTTCGCCGAAGCCAAGGGCAACGGGTTCGACGTCAAGGTGCTGCGCAAGGTGGTCCGCATCCGCAAGCAGGACCGCGCCAAGCGGCTGGAGGAAGAGGCGATCCTCGACCTCTATCTCTCGGCCATCGGAGAGATTTGAAGCGGACCCCGCCAGATCGGAAGGCGCAGGCCAAGCGGGCCGCGCTGAATGCATTGAAGCGCGTCCGCCGCCAGGCGGACCGCGCTGAGGTGAAGCTTTCCGACTGGGAGGGGGAGTTCCTCGGCTCGGTCGAGGAGCGCGTGAAGACCTACGGCCGCGCCTTCGGCGATCCGGAGAAGGGCGCGGCCGGCGAGGCGCTCTCGGCCCTGCAGGCCGTGAAGCTGAAAGAGATCGCCGCCAAGGCCAAGGGCGAGACCAAGGAGCTGTCGCGGCGGCCCTTCAAGCGCAGAGCCAAGCCGTATTCAGAGGATTGAGGCCAAGTTGCTCCCCCGCTGGGGGAGCTGTCAGCCGGATGGCTGACTGAGGGGATTGCTGACTCGGCAGCCCCTCCGTCTCGGCGCTACGCGCCGATCCACCTCCCCCAAGAGGGGAGGAATTGATTTCCTTAAGCCACCGCGCTGGCGTCTTCGCCGCCGGCGCCCTTGACGGCGTCTTCCAGGCCCTGCTCGCGGACCTTGCGGTAGAGGGTCGAGCGGCCGATGCCGAGGCGGCGGGCCACCTCACTCATGTGGCCGGCATAGATCTCGATGGCCAGGGCGATCAGGTCGCGTTCGATCTCTTCCAGGGTCCGCAGATGGCCGCGGTGGTCGAGGATGCGCACTGGCGCGTCGGCCGGCATCTCGGCGACCAGCTGCTCGGCGGTCGGCAGGATGGCGGGCCGCTGGCTGGCGACTGACTCCACCGCTTCCGGCGGCGGGGCGGCGACGCCCGAGATAGCCGGGAAGTCGTAAGGCTGCAGATAGGGCGCGTCGGCCAGCACGATGGCGCGATAGACCGCGTTCTCCAGCTGTCGCACGTTGCCGGGCCAGTCGTAGCTGGTCAGGAAGGCCAGGGTCTCGGACGAGGCGCCGACCACGGTCTTGCCTTCCTCGACGTTGAAGCGGCGAACGAAATGATCGACCAGGGCCGGGATGTCCTGGCGGCGATCGCGCAGGGGCGGCGCTTCGATCGGGAAGACGTTCAGGCGATAGAACAGGTCCTCGCGGAACAGACCGTCCTTCACGGCCTGGGCCGGGTCGCGGTTTGTGGCCGAGACGATACGCACGTCCACCTTCACCGAGCGCTTGGAGCCCACCGGATCGATCTCGCTCTCCTGCAGGGCGCGCAGCAGCTTGACCTGCATGTCCATCGGCAGCTCGCCGACTTCGTCGAGGAACAGGGTGCCGCCGTTGGCCTCCTGGAACTTGCCCAGGTGCTTGTCGGTGGCGCCGGTGAAGCTGCCCTTCTCGTGGCCGAACAGGATCGACTCCACGAGGTTCTCGGGCAGGGCGCCGCAGTTCACCGCCACGAAGGGCTTGCCGGCGCGATCGGAGGAGCCGTGCACCGCACGAGCAATGACTTCCTTGCCGACGCCGCTTTCGCCGGTGATCAGGATCGGGATCGAGGACTTGGCCGCCCGCTCGCCCATGCGCTTGACCATGGTCATGGCCGGGCTATCGCCGACCATGTCGGCGAAGCTGGTGCGGCCGCTGGTGTGCTTCTTCAGGCGGTCGACTTCACCCTTGAGGGCGCCCATCGAGAGCGCATTGCGGATCGAGACGATGATCCGCTCGGGACTGGCCGGCTTGACGAAGAAGTCGCTGGCCCCGGCCTGCATGGCCTGGACCACGGTGTCGATGCCGCCGGTGGCGGTGACCACGATCACCGGCTGGGAGAAGTTGCGCGCACGCATCTCCTTCAGGGTGTCCTGGCCGCTCATCCCGGGCATGACCAGGTCGAGCAGAACCACGTCCACGGGCGAGCCCGACTGCAGGTGCTTGATCGCCGCGTCGCCGCCTTCGGCGTGGGCCACGGCGAAGCCTTCGCGTTCCAGGACCGCCTGGATCAGCCGGCGTTGCGTCGGGTCGTCATCGACGACGAGGACCGTCTTGGTCATTTGAAACACCCACACCTGGAAACGGACGCTCGTTTTCGCCGAAGCGCCGGTCGAACGAGGCTCTTGTTGACCCGGATTGATACAGGAGTGGGGTAAAGGCGGGGTTTCGGAGTCCTGAGTCCGAGGTTAACGGGGATGGTTACATAAGGCTGAACAAGATCTTAGCCGTCAGGTGCGAATCCGCTCCAGCAAGGCCCTTAGGGTCTCGACCTCGTCGGCCGAGAAGCCGCTCACAAGGTCGCGGTCGTGCTGACGCACCAGTTCGATGATCTGCGGCATTCGCCGTTCGCCCTCCGGCGAGAGGTAGAGGGCCTGCGCCCTGGCGTCGTTGGGGGCGGGGCGGCGCTCGATCAGGTCCTGGCCGGCCAGGACGTCCACGATGGCCAGCACGCCCGATCGCGCGATGCCCATGACGCCCGCCAGCTCGGTCTGCTTGAGGCCGGGGTTGGCGGCGATCAGGACCAGGGCGGAGAAGCGCTGGGTGGTGATCCCCAGGCCGCCGAGCTGCGCGTCGAAGGCCTCGGTCATGCGGATCTGGGCCCTGCGCAGGGCATAGCCGATCAGGCTGTCGAGCACCCCGTAGGCGACGCCGGGCTGATGCGGGTCGAACCGGCGGCTCATCGGGGCATCCTTGTGCTGGCTCCTTGGCCGTTCATCGCCCGCGGCGCTGTTGAAGTCCAAATCGATATTGTTATGGTGCATAACAAACTCGTCCCGGAGGAGGCGACCCAAGATGCGTGTGATCGTCGCCGGCGCCGGCATCGGCGGATTGGCCACGGCGTTGGCCCTGCACGCCGAAGGGTTCGAGGTCGAGGTCTTCGAGGCGGCCCAGCAGATCCTGCCGCTGGGCGTCGGAATCAATCTGCTCCCTCATGCTTCGGTAATTCTGGCCGAGCTGGGCCTGATGGACGCCTTGGCCGCGCAGGGCGTGGCCACCCGTGAGCTGGTCTATTTCAACCGCCTGGGCCAACGCATCTGGGGCGAGCCGAGAGGCGTCCTCGCCGGCCATCCCTGGCCGCAGATCTCCATGCCCCGCGGCGCCCTGCAGTCGACCTTGTTGGCGGCCGTGGTGGAGAGGCTGGGCGCGGCGCGCGTCGTCTGCGAGCGTCGGCTAGCGGGCTTCGAACAGGAGGGCGGCAAGGTCGTCGCCAAGTTCGCGGACGCGACGGGCGCGATCTTCACGGCTGCCGGCGATATCCTGGTGGCCGCCGACGGCATCCACTCAGCGGCTCGCGCGACCTTCTATCCAGACGAAGGCCCGCCGACCTATTCGGGCCGCATCCTCTGGCGCGCCACGACCCTGGCCCAGCCGTTCCTGACCGGGGCGAGCATGATCATGGCAGGCCACCAGGACCAGAAGTTCGTGGCCTATCCAATCGCCGCGCCGCGCGCCGACGGCCTGCAATTGATCAACTGGATCGCCGAGCTGCGCATCGCCCAGAGCCTGCGTCGCGAAGACTGGAACCGCCGCGGCGCGCTGGCTGACTTCCTCCCGAGGTTCGAGGACTGGCGTTTCGACTGGCTCGACGCGCCCGGCCTGATCCGCGGCGCCGAGGCGGTCTACGAGTACCCGATGGTCGACCGCGATCCGCTGCCGCGCTGGACGCATGGAGCGGTCACCCTGCTCGGCGACGCCGCTCATCCGATGTACCCGATCGGCTCGAACGGGGCGAGCCAGGCCATCCTCGACGCCCGCGCCCTGGCTCGGGCGCTCGCTGCCGCGGCCTCGCCGCAGGAGGGGCTCGCGGCCTATGAACAGGCCCGCCTCGCGCCGACGGCCGCCATCGTCATGGCCAATCGCGGCAACGGCCCCGAACAGTGCATGCAACTCGCGCAGGAGCGCGCGCCCGACGGCTTCGACCATGTCGAGGAAGTCTTTGCGCCGGGCGAGCTGGAGGCCATCGCCGCCCGCTACAAGGTGCTGACCGGCCTGCGACCTAAGGAGACCCAGTCATGACGCCGGCCCTGACGCCTCTGATGCAGCTCGAGGTGCTGGTCGCGCCGCCGGTGTCGATCGACGCCTCCCAGCACGGCCGGCGGTTCATCCCGATCGTCGGCGGCGAGGTTGTGGGTGAGCTCACCGGCAAGGTGCTGCCCGGCGGCGGGGACTGGCAGACGCTCTGGCCGGACGGGCGGATGGATATTTCCGCCCACTATGTGCTGGAGATCCACGGCCACGGGACCGTCGAGGTGCGTTCCGACGGCGTGCGCCATGGGCCCGCTGACGTGCTGGCGGCCCTCTCCCGCGGCGAGGTGGTCGATCCCGCGCTCTACTATTTCCGCACGGCGGTGCGGCTGCGCACCTCTGCACCGGGGCTGTCGCGCCTCAACGCCATCCTTGCGGTGGCGACCGGCGAGCGGGCCGCCGACCGCGTGCGGCTCCAGGTTTTCGAGATCGGGTGAGGAACACCATGGCTGAACGGTTTGAAGCGTCCGACGGCGTCGGCATCGTCTGGCACGAGTGGGGGGAAGCTGGCGCGCTGCCCCCAGTGGTGCTGCACCACGGCTTCGGCGCTCACGGCAAGCTGAACTGGGTGCCGGCCGGCGTGGTCAAGGCGCTGACCGAGGCCGGGCGGCGGGTCATCGCCATTGACGCTCGCGGCCATGGCGAGTCCGACAAGCCGTACGACTCCGCCTTCTATGGCGAGGACCGGATGGCCAGGGACGTCTCGGAGCTGATCGACCGGCTCGGCGCTTCGCAGGTCGACCTGGTCGGCTATTCGATGGGGGCGATCGTCTCGTTGATCTGCGGCGCGCGCGAGCCGCGCATCCGCAGGCTGGTGATCGGCGGCGTCGGCGACGGCATCCTGGCCCAGGGCGGGGTCGACACGCGGGTGGTCGACAACCACGACATCGTCACGGCGCTGCTGGCCGATGACCCGGCCGACATTCCGCCGTCGGCGCGCGGCTTCCGTCTGTTCGCTGACGCGACCGGCGCCGACCGCAAGGCCCTGGCCGCCCAGGCGGCGGTGGTTCACGCCAGGCGCATTCCGCTCGAGGACATCCAGGCGCCGACCCTGGTGCTGGCCGGCGACAACGACCCGCTGGCGTCCAACCCGCAGCGGCTGGCGGCAGCGATCCCAGGCGCCATCGTGCGTATCGCGCCCGGCGATCACCGCAGCGTCGTAGCGTCGAAGGAGTTCGTCGGCGCCATCGCCGAGTTCCTCGGCTAGCGCATAGCTCGACTGAGCCTTGTAGCCCCCGGCAGGGTGCCCTAGGGGCGCCCTTGCCCCCGCCGCCCATGCGAGCATAGTTCGCCTCAAGGCCCCGATCAGCGGGCTCTGGGAGGCGCATCGATGAAGAGCTTGAAGCTGGCGGCGGTCATCGCCGCGACGGCGGTCCTGGCCGCCTGCAACCCCGCTGGCGGCGGTGGCGGCAAGGCCGGAAACGTCGACGGAGCCCGCATCGCCGCGGCCAGCGGCAATGGCGAATGGCTCTCCTACGGCAGGACCTATGACGAGCAGCGGCACAGCCCGCTCGACAAGATCAACGCCTCCAATGTCGGCCAGCTGGGCCTGGCCTGGATGCACGAGTTCGACACCGACCGCGGCCAGGAAGCGACGCCGGTCATGGTCGACGGCGTGCTCTACACCACCACCGCCTGGTCAAAGATCTACGCCTTCGACGCCAAGACCGGGACGCTGAAATGGTCGTTCGATCCCAAGGTCGAGGGCAAGAAGGGCTTCGACGCCTGCTGCGACGTGGTCAACCGCGGCGTCGCCGTCTGGAAGGGCAAGGTCTATGTCGGCGCCCTCGACGGCCGGTTGATCGCGCTGGACGCGGCCACCGGCAAGGAGGTGTGGTCGGTCCAGACCACCGACACCGCCAAGCCCTACACGATCACCGGCGCGCCGCGAGTCATCAAGGACAAGGTGCTGATCGGCAACGGCGGCGGCGAGTACGGCGTACGTGGCTACCTGTCGGCCTATGACGTCAACGACGGCAAGCTGATCTGGCGCTTCTACACCACGCCCAATCCCAACGGTCAGCCGGACAACGCCGCCTCCGACAAGGTGATGAAGGAGAAGGGTGCGGCCACCTGGTTCGGCGAGGGCTGGAAGGCCACCGGCGGCGGCGGCACGGTTTGGGACGCCATGGCCTACGACCCCGAGCTCGACATCCTCTACGCCGGGGTCGGCAACGGCTCGCCCTGGAACCACGTGAAGCGGTCGGACGGCAAGGGCGACAACCTGTTCTTGTCCTCGATCCTGGCGCTGAAGCCCGATACCGGCGAGTACGTCTGGCACTATCAGACCACCCCGGGCGAGAGCTGGGACTACACCGCCACCCAGCACATCATGCTGGCTGACATGAATGTGGGCGGCGCGCCGCGAAAGGTGCTGATGCAGGCGCCTAAGAACGGCTTCTTCTACGTTATCGACCGCACCAACGGGCAGCTGATCTCCGCCAAGCCCTATGTGCCGATCACCTGGGCTTCGGGGGTCGATCCCAAGACCGGCCGGCCGACCGAGAACCCGGGTGTGCGCTACGAGAACGCGCCGTCGCTGCAGGTGCCGGCGCCGTTTGGCGCGCACAACTGGCACCCGATGGCCTTCAATCCCAAGGAAAACCTAGTCTACATCCCAGCCCAGGTGATCCCGTTCGCCTACACTCCCGACAAGGGCTACGTCTTCCGGCCGGGCGCGTGGAACGTCGGCACCGACTTCCTGGCCAACGCCCTGCCCAGCGACAAGGCCCAGATCGCCGCCCTCAAGGCGATGGTGCAGGGCAAGCTGATCGCCTGGGACCCGGTCGCCCAAAAGGCCCGCTTCACGATCGATCACCCCTACTTCTGGAACGCCGGTATCCTCTCGACCGGCGGGGGCCTGATCTTCCAGGGCGCGGCACAGGGCGAGTTCGCGGCCTACAGCGCCTCCGACGGCAAGAAGCTGTGGTCTTACAAGACCGACAACGGCGTGATCGCCGCGCCCATGACCTACGAGATTGACGGCGAGCAGTACGTCGCCCAGATGGTCGGCTATGGCGGGGCCGGCGCGCTCTCGGCCTCGTTCATGCTGCCCGATCGCCCGCGCCTGCCGGGCCGGCTGCTGGTCTTCAAGCTCGGCGGCGCGGCGACAGCGCCGGCCTATCAGCGGCCCGAGCGGATCGATATCGACCTGACCGGCGTGACCTCGACCGGCGACGCCAAGCGTGGCTTCGCCCTGTTCCACCAGAACTGCCAAGTCTGCCATGGCCCCAACGCCACCGGGACCTATCTGCCGGACCTGCGGCGCTCGCAGATGCTGCTCTCGGCCGAGAGCTTCAAGTCGGTGGTGATCGACGGGGCGCTGGCCCCGCGCGGCATGGCCAGCTTCAGCCGCTTCATCGACGCCAAGGGCGCCGAGGATCTGCGGGCCTATGTGCTGAGCGAGGCGCGTGGGGTGCAAACCGCCGCCGCCCCGCCGGCCAAGGGCGGGCCGCCGCCGAAATAGCCGGGGTGCAACGTGACGGCGAGGCGCGTTCCTCGCCGTCAGGCCCCTAGGAGCCGGACGAGCGAGGGGCTATCTGTGCGCGCATGAATGCTCCCGTGAAACTGGACACCCTGCCCGAGTGGAATCTCGCCGACCTCTACGCCGGTCGCGACGATCCGAAGATCGAGGCGGACCTGACCGCGGCCAAGGCGGCCAATGACGAGCTGATCAAGCTCAAAGGCCGGTTCGTCGCCATGCGCAGCGACGCTCGGCGGCTGGGCGAGATTCTCGACCACGGCATCAATCTCTATGAGACCGCCACCAACGGCCTGTGGGGCGTGGGCGCCTACGCCTCGCTGTCTGCCTCGGTCGCACGCGACGACCCGGCCTGGGCCAAGTTCGAAGCCGACCTGCGGGCGCGGTCCTCGCAGATCGCCGCCGACAGCCTGTTCTTCACGCTGGAGCTGAACCAGCTCGAGGACAACGAGATCGAGATGGCCTTCAAGGCCCATCCGCCCGCCGCCCGCTGGCGGCCCTGGATGCGCCGGGTGCGGCTGTCGCGGCCGCACGAGCTGAGCCCCGATCTCGAGCGCCTGCTGATCGACCGGGGCCCCGCCGTCGCCAACTGGACGCGGCTGTTCGACGAGACCCTGGCCCGTCTGACCGCCAAGGTCGGCCGCGAGACCCTGACCCTGCCCGAGGCGCTGAACCGCCTGTCCGATCCTGACGTCGCGCGCCGCAAGCAGGCCGCGCAAGGTCTGGCCAAGGCGCTGGAAGAGCGCACCCCCGTCCTGGCGCTGTCGATGAACACCCTGGCCTTCGAGAAGCAGGTCGAGGATCGCTGGCGCAAGTATCCGACGCCGGCCGCCTCGCGCCATCTGGCCAACGAGGTGGACGCCGACGCCGTCGAGGCGCTGGAGGCGGCGGTGGTCGAGGCCTATCCGTCGGTCAGCCACCGCTACTATGCGCTGAAGGCCAAGGTCATGGGCCGCAAGACCCTCGACTACTGGGACCGCAACGCCCCGCTCGACACCGCCCAGCCCCGCACCTACGGCTGGGACGAAGCCAAGAGCATGGTGCTGGACAGCTTCTCGGACCTGGCTCCGAAGTTCGCCGACACCGCCAAGACCTTTTTCAACCAGCCCTGGATCGACGCGCGGCCGCGCACCGGCAAACAGTCGGGCGCCTATTCTCACCCGGTCACCGCCAACCGCCACCCGTACGTGTTCATGAACTACATGGGCGAGCGGCGCGATGTGCTGACCCTGGCGCACGAGCTGGGCCACGCGGTGCACCAGACCCTGTGCGCGCCGCTGGGCACCCTGCTGGCCGACACGCCGCTGACCCTGGCCGAGACCGCCTCGATCTTCGGCGAGGGGCTGGTGTTCGAGCGGCTGCTGGCCGGGGCCTCCAAGCAGGAGCGCTTGGGCCTGCTGGCCGGCAAGATCGAGGACGGCCTCAACACCGTCGTCCGCCAGATCGCCTTCCATCGGTTCGAGAGCCAGTTCCACGCCATGCGCATGGAGGGCGAACTGGCGCCGGAGGACATCAGCGCGCTGTGGCTGGAGGTCATGGCCGAGAGCCTCGGCCCGGCCGTGAAGCTGAACCCCGGCTATGAGCACTACTGGGGCTATGTCAGCCACTTCGTGCACGCGCCGTTCTATGTCTACGCCTACGCCTTCGGCGACCTCCTGGTCCGCGGGCTGATGGAGAAGCGCCGCGAGAACCCGGCGGCCTTCGCCCCGCTCTACGAAGACCTGCTCGCGGCGGGCGGAACCCGGACCTATGTCGAGGCGCTGAAGCCGTTCGGGCTGAACCCGCGGGAGAAGGCCTTCTGGGCTGCGGGCATGAGCCAGCTGGAGCGGTTGGTCGACGAGTTCGACGACCTCGTGTGAGGAGACGGGCCATGGCCGGCGAGACCTCAAATCCCTGGCCAAGGCTCGACTACGCGAAGGACCGAGCGACCTTCGAGACCCTGCACCTGATGAGCCAGATCGTCGGCAAGGCGCGCACTGCCTGCGCGCCTTGGGTCAATCATGGGTGGCAGGTGACGCTCTACGTCTCGCCGCGCGGCCTCACCACCTCGTCGGCGCCGCATCCGGCCGGGCTTTACGACCTGGAGTTCGACTTCGTCGAGCACCTGCTGCGCTGCCGCGCCAGCAACGGCTTCCTCGGTGAGATCCCGCTTGCCGGCCAGACCATCGCCCGCTTCTACGCCGCCCTTGAGGAGATGCTGGAGCGGGCCGGCGCGCCGATCGAGATTAGCGGCGTTCCCAACGAGATCGTCGACGCCAAGCCGTTCCGGCGGGATGATCAGCTTCGGGTCTACGACCCCGACGCCGCCTGGCGCCTGTGGCAGGCGCTGATCCAGATCGAGCGGGTGTTCCAGCAGTTCCGCTCCGGTTTCCTCGGAAAGGTCAGTCCCGTGCACCTGTTCTGGGGGGCGTTCGACCTGGCGGTGACTCGCTTTTCCGGACGCACCGCGCCGCCCCATCCGGGCGGCGTTCCGCACCTGCCTGACGCGGTCACGCGCGAGGCCTATTCACACGAGGTCTCAAGCGCCGGCTTCTGGCCGGGCGGCGGGCTGGTCGACTATCCGGCCTTCTATTCCTACGCGTACCCGGAGCCGAAGGGCTTCCGCTCGACCCCGGTCCGGCCGCAGGACGCGCACTTCCACGAGGGGCTGGGCGAGTACCTGCTGCCCTATGATGCGGTGCGCTCCAGCGAGGCACCCGATCAGGCTTTGATGGCGTTCCTAATCTCGACCTACGAAGCGGCCGCAGACGCAGGGGGCTGGCCGCGCAGCGAGCTCGAATGTGCGTTCGGTGCGCCTGGAGTTCCGCGATCCTGCTAGTGGCGCGTGGCGATCTGCCAAGTGTTGCCCCAGGCGTCCTGGACCGTCGCGCGTCGGTCGCCATAGGGCATGTCGCGCGGCGCCTCGACCGATGTGGCGCCGGCGGCCGCGGCGCGCTGGTAGGCGTCGTCGATATCCGGGACATAGACATAGGTGAAGGCTGCGGATGGCGCGCGCAGGCCGCCGCCATCGCTGACCATGAGCATCGAGCCGTCGATCCAGACCTCGGTCGGCGCACCCTCGTGGTGCTCGGCCCTTGCCCCGAACACCTCGGCGAGAAAGCCGACGAGCCCGTCGATGTCGTCGGTGAAGATCCGCGGGATCAGGGTCGGCCAGCCGGTCGGTTTGAACGAACTCGACATGGCCCAGCCTCCCGCTAGCCGCCTGCAGTCTTGGTCCGGCGCACATAGTCGCCGAAGCCGGCCACATAGGCCTTAAGCTGTTCCTCGATAGCCGGGTCGAGGATCGCGCCGGCCTCGTCGAACACCTTGTGCGCTCGCGACACCATCAACCGCCCGCCGAACCACGGGGCGGTCCCCAGCGTCCGCAGCACCGGCAGCCAGGCTTCCTGGCTAAGGATGGTGCCAAAGCCGCCGGGCGAGGCGCCGATGAAGGCGACCGGCTTGCCGCCGAACACCCGCGGAATGTCGCTGGCCGGCCGGGTCAGCCAGTCGATGGCGTTCTTGAATACCCCGGGGATCGAGTTGTTGTACTCGGGCGTCACCAGGAACAGGCCGTCGGCGGCGGCGATCTCGTCCTTCAGGGCGGCCACCAACGGCGGGATGCCCTCAGCCGCCTCGACGTCGCCGTCATAGAGCGGAATGCCGCGGATCGTGCCGAGCGAGAATTCCATCCCCTCGGGCGCGGTCTTGGCCGCAGCCCGCAGCAGATGGCCGTTGAACGATCCGGCGCGGAGGCTTCCGGACAGGCCGACGATGCGGAGGGGTTGGGTCATGAAGTTCTCGGAGTGACGGGGAGGGCACCTTGCTCCCGCCGGGGCGGCGCGTCATCCGGCGATACCGCCGAACTTGACGATCAGCTCCCGCGACTCTACCGCTTGGGCACGGTCTGCAGTTCACCGAGGCATCGCCGCCCGCAAGGGCACGCTAAACCTGCATCTGACTTGATCGACTGACACATCTTCCCGTGCCAGATCGGAATGGCGATCACCGCTCACCCCCGGCACGCGAGGGTAGATCATGTCGAAAACCATCATTCCGTTCCAAGCCGACGACATCTCCAGCATGGCCAAGGCCTTGCGCGCGCAGCTCATCGGTCGCGAGACACCGCCCGGTCATGTCGAGCTTCTGAACATGCTGGCGCGCTCCATCGGCCGCCGGAACTTCCAGCAACTGCGAGCCGAGGCGGAACGTCCCGCCGCCGGGACGGCAACGGCGGCGCCCGAGCCAGGCCCGCCGCTGGACGAAAAGCGCCTGGACCGCGTGTTGCGGTGCTTTGGCGAGGACGGCCGGCTGATGCGCTGGCCGGCCAAGCGTGACGATCAGGTGGTGGCTTTGTGGGGGCTGTGGTCGAAGCTCCCCTCACGGCAGGACATGACCGAACGCCAGATCAGCGACGTGATCCAGGGCCTGCACGACTTCGGCGACTACGCCCTGCTGAGGCGCGAGCTGGCGATGTCGGGGATGGTGGCCCGGACCATCGACGGCCGGGTTTATCGCCGGATTGAGCAGGAGCCGCCGCCCGAGGCCGCCTGGTTGGCCGCGCGGATCTGACCGCGCGGCCTGCTGGCGTCGTCTAGAGCAGATCGCCGCCGGCCGCCGAAGCGGTGGTGCCGTGTTGCTGATAGGCCTTGATGACGTTGCGGCCCACGGTCCAGCGGTGCACCTCGTCCGGCCCGTCGACCAGACGCTGGGAGCGGATGTGGGTGTACCAGCTGGCCAGCGGCGTATCCTGGCTATAGCCGAGCGCTCCGTGCAGCTGGATCGCGGTGTCGACGACCTTGTGGACCATGTGCGCCAGGAACACCTTGGCGATGGAGTTCTCCTGCCGAAGGTCCATGCCGCGCTCGGCCTTGTAGGCGATGTGCAGCAGCATCAGGCGGGCCATGTAGAGCTCGCTCGCGCACTCGGCGAGCATGAACTGCACGGCTTGGCGCTCGTGCAGAGGCTTGCCGAAGGTCGAGCGCTCGGTGACGTGCGCGGTCGCCATGTCCAGCGCTCGCTGGGCCATGGCGACATTGTGCATGCCGTGCCGCAGGCGCCCGTAGGCCAGGCGGTGCTGGCCCATGTTGAAGCCCTGGCCCTCGCCGCCGAGCAGGTTCTCGGCCGGGACCACCAGGTCCTTGATCTCGATCTCCGAGTGGCCGCCGCCCATGATGTGGCTCAGCGGCCCCTCGACCGCCATGGTCTTGATGTCGCGTTTGATAATGTAGCCGGGGTTGGGCAGCTCGACGATGAAGGTCGAGAACTGCTGGTGGCGCGGAGCGTCGGGATCGGTCCTGGCCATGACCAGCGCCATGTCGGCAGCGCTGGCGGCCGAGGAGAACCACTTCTCGCCGTTGAGGACGTAGTTCTCGTTGCCATCCTTGACCGCGGTGGTGCGCATGCCAGTGGCGTCGGCGCCGGCCGCCTTCTCGGTCATCGAGTAGCAGACCCGCTTTTCGCCGTTCAGCAACGGCTTGAGGAACTTCTCCTTCTGGTGCTCGGTGCCGTGGGCCAAGAGGGTCAGCATGGTGGCGTCGTCGGGGCCCTGGCTGTTCATCGACAGCGCGCCGAGGTGGCTGCGGCCGAGCTCCATCTGCACCAGGGCGTTGGCCAGCGGACCCAGTCCCATGCCGCCGTATTCCTGGGGAATGAACGGCAGCCACAGGCCCCGGGCGCGGGCCTTGGCGCGTAGCTCGTCCAGGACGGTCTTGAAGGTCTCCTTGTCCTTCAGCCGCGCCTCGGCGGGGATGCATTCCTTCTCCACCCATTCGCGCACCCGCGCGCGGACGGCCTTTGCGTCTTCCGGAATCTCGAAATCGATCGCCACGGCAACTTCCTCCCTCTTTTTGTCTCTTGCGTTCCGCAGCGTCGGGCCTTGTCGTGTGGGAAGGCAAGAGCCGCCGATCGCCTCGACGTGGCCGGCGACAAAAGGAATTGGGGAGTTCATGCACTATCGCGAGCTGAAGCAGGCCTGGGCCGAACTCACCGCGCCGGGGGCGCAGTTCGAAGTCGCCGAGATCCCGGTGCGCGGGAACATGATCCGGATGTACAAGAACGCGCCGCCGTCGGTGCGTGACCTGTGGCTCATGACCGCCGCCTATGGCGAGCGCGAGTATCTCGTCTACGAGAACGACCGCATCACCTACGCCCAGGCGCACGCCAAGGTGAACGCCATCGCCGCGTGGCTGTTCGCCAACGGCGTCGAGCCTGGCGACCGGGTGGCGATCGCCATGCGCAACTACCCCGAATGGGTGCTGATCTACTGGGCCTGCGTCAGCGTCGGCGTGGCCGCCGTGGGCATGAACGCCTGGTGGGTCACCGACGAGATGGAATACGCCATCAAGGACTCGGCGCCGAAGGTGATCTTCGCCGACGCCGAGCGCCTGGCGCGCATCCTCGAACGGCCCTCGATGGCCGGCGGAGCCAAGCTGGTCGCGGTGCGCACCGAGGCGCCGACCGGGATCATCCCGTTCGCCGAGGTGATTGCACATGGCGGCGAGATGCCGGTGGTCAGCATCGATCCGGACACCGACGCCTGCATCTTCTACACCTCGGGCACGACGGGCTTTCCGAAGGGGGCGCAGCTCACCCATCGCGGCTGCGTCGCCAACCTGTTGAACATGGGCTTCTCGGGCCAGGTCCAGGGTCTGGCCACCGCCCGCGCAACCGGCATCGCCCCAGATCCCAACGCGCCGCTGCCGATCCCGGTGGCGCTGCTGACCACGCCGCTGTTCCACGTCACGGCCAACAACTGCGGCGCCTACGCGGTGACGGCGGGCGGCGGCAAGCTGGTGCTGATGTACCGCTGGGACGCCGGTGAGGCCCTGCGGCTGATCCAGCAAGAGAAGGTCAGCGCCATGAGCGGCGTGCCGACCATGGCCCGCGAACTGATCAACCACCCCGACTTCGCCACCACGGATACGTCGAGCCTGCAAACCCTGGGCGGCGGCGGGGCGCAGCTGCCGCCGGATCTGGTCGGCAAGATCGACGACCAGGTGAAGACCGCCCGACCGAACACCGGCTACGGCATGACCGAGACCTGCGGGATCATCACCGCGGTGTCGGCCGACTTCTTCGTCGATAAGCCCGAGAGCTGCGGCCCGGCCATGCCGAGCTTCGAGGTCAAGTGCGTCGACGACGACGGCAATACGGTTCCGACCGGCCAGGTCGGCGAGCTGTGGGTCAAGGGCGCGCCGGTCATCAAGGGCTATATCAACCGCCCGGAGGCGACAGCGGAGTCGATCACCGACGGCTGGCTGCACACCGGCGACGTGGCGCGGATCGACGAGGACGGCTTCATCTTCATCGTCGACCGCAAGAAGGACATGGTCCTGCGCGGCGGCGAGAACGTCTATTGCGCCGAAGTCGAGGCCGGGATCTTCCGCCATCCGGCGGTGGCCGAGGCCTGCGTGTTCGGGGTGCCGGACGCCAGGCTAGGCGAGGAGGTCGGGGCCGCGGTGCTGCTGCGCGAGGGCGCGGACCTCGAGGTCGAGGAACTGCGCAGTCACCTGGCCGCGCTGATGGCCAAGCACAAGATCCCCCGCTACGTCTGGTTCCTCTCCGAGGCCATTCCGCGCAACGCCAGCGGCAAGTTCCTCAAGCGCCAGCTGCGCGACACCCTGAAGCCCGAACAGGCCGTCTAGTCGCGGATGAAGGTGGCGATGACGGCGTCGGCGTGGGCTTCGATTTCCTCGGGGCTCAGGTCCGCGCAAACGATGTCCGGAGGAGACGCGCATGACCGACAAGCCCTGGATGGACAAGAGTTTGTCGCCGGACCAGCGGGCGGCTCTGCTGATCGAGCAGTTGACCCTGGACGAGATGATCTCGCTGGTCCACGGGCCGATGCCGGCCATGCTCGACACCCCGCCGGACGACGCGGCCATGGGCGCGGGCTACATCCCCGGCGTCGCCCGGCTGGGCATTCCGGCGCTCAATGAGACCGACGCCAGCCTCGGCGTCGCCAACCCGCGCAAGATCCGGAAGGGCGACGGGGCGACGGCGCTGCCCTCGGGGCTGGCGCTGGCCTCCACCTGGGATCCGGAGCTGGCCCACGCGGCCGGCGCGATGGTCGGGTCGGAAGCGCGCGACAAGGGCTTCAACGTGCTGCTCGGCGGCGGCGCGAACCTGACCCGCGAGCCGCGCTGCGGGCGCAATTTCGAGTACCTCGGCGAGGATCCGCTGCTGGCCGGAGTGCTGGCCGGCGAGGCGATCAAGGGCGCTCAGTCGAACGATATCGTCTGCACGATCAAGCACTTCGCGCTCAACGATCAGGAGACCTGCCGCCACGTCGTCAACGCCGAGATCGACGAGGGGGCCTTGCGCGAGAGCGATCTGCTGGCCTTTCAGATCGCCATCGAGCGCGGCGATCCGGGCTCGGTGATGTGCGCCTACAACAAGGTCAACGGCGAGTGGGCCGGCGAAAACGACTTCCTGCTCAACCAGGTTCTCAAGCGCGATTGGGACTATCGCGGCTGGGTGATGAGCGACTGGGGGGCTGTCCATTCCACCGCCAAGGCGGCGCTCGCGGGCCTCGATCAGGAGAGCGGAGAGCAGCTTGATCGGCAGGTTTACTTCGGGACCCTCCTGAAAGATGCCGTCGAGCAGGGCGAGGTGCCGTTCGAGCGGCTGAGCGACATGGTCCACCGGATCCTGCGAAGCCTTATCGAAAAAGGGGTTTTCGACAATCCGGCGGAGATCCGCGCCACCGATTACGAGGCCAATGCAAGGATCGCCCAAGCGGCCGCCGAGGCCGCTATCGTCATGCTGAAGAACGCCGATGGGATTCTGCCGATAGATTCCAGCCACCGGCGGGTCGCGGTGATCGGCGCCCATGCCGATGTCGGTGTGCTTTCGGGCGGCGGCTCGTCCCAGGTGATCCCGGTCGGCGGCGCCGGCCTGGAGATCCAGGTGACCATGGGCCTGTCCTCGGCCTTCTCGCAGGTCACTTATCACCCGTCCGCGCCGCTGGCGGCGATCCGGGAGCGGGCGCTGAACGTCCAGGTCACCTACGACCCCGGCACGGACCTGGCCGCCGCGGCCGCTTTGGCAAAGGACGCCGACCTCGCCATCGTCTTCGCCGACCAGTGGTGCACCGAGGCTGAGGATTTGCCAACGCTCTCCTTGCCAAATAATCAGGACGCCCTGATCGCGGCGGTGGCGGCGGCCAATTCCAGGACCATCGTAGTGCTGGAGACCGGCACGCCGGTGACCATGCCGTGGTTGGATGACGTGCAGGCGGTGCTGCAGGCCTGGTACCCCGGCGCGCGCGGCGGCGAGGCGATCGCCAGCGTGCTGTTCGGCGAGGTGAACCCTTCGGGTCGGCTGCCGATCAGCTTCCCGCGCGACGTCGCCGATCTGGTCCGGCCCGACATCCCCGGCATGATCTTCGGCCCGCCGGTCGAGGGTAAGACCCTGCCGACCTCGTTCCCGAACGTGCAGCAGCAGAAGGGCCGGTTCTCGGTCGAGCATCCGGAGGGCGCGGACGTCGGCTATCGCTGGTTCGCCAAGACCGGCAAGCCGACCCTGTTCCCATTCGGCTTCGGGCTGTCCTACAGCCAGTTCGCGCATGGGTCGCTCACCGCCGAGGGCGGCGAGACGCTGGAGGTCAGCTTCGAGGTGACCAACACCGGCGCCTTAGCCGGGATCGACACCCCGCAGGTCTACGCCTTCGTCCCCGGTTCGGACGGCAAGGAGAGCCAGCGGCTGGTCGGCTGGTCACGCGTAGCGCTGGCGCCGGGCGAGACCAAGCGCGTGACCGTGAGCGCCGATCGCCGGCTGCTGGCCAACTACGACGCGAGCCTGCCGGGTTGGCGGGTGGCCGCGGGCGAGGTCGCCGTGGCGGTCGGCTCCTCGGCCGAGGCGTTGGGTCCGCGGGCGAGCGCGAGCCTGGCCGGCGCGACGCTGAAGCCCTAGTCGACGAAGAACCGCGACTTCACCGCGCCCTGGATATAGGGCGCGGCGGTGCTGTGGCTGAAGCTGTAGATCGAATCCACGCACTCGTAGACGACGCAGTTCTCCAGTTCGGAGTCGCGTGGGCCGTGTCGAGGCTCCAAGTCGCCGATCGCCATGTCGAACAGGCTGGCCAGCGAAGCGTCCAGGCCGTGGACCAGCTTCTTGAAGACCTTGCCGTCGATTTGCTCTTCGCCGATCAGGGCCAATCTGCTGTCGAACCCGAAGGTGCGGAACACCGTGTCCTGGCGCTGCTTTTGGAGCGGCGGCGAGATGGCGTCCGTGGTGGCGTTGACCATGCGAAAGATGGTCGTCGACTCGCCGGACTGGGCCCTGGTCGCGGCGACATGGACCGGGTAGGCCGCGTCGCGGATCAGGTCGCGGTCGCGACTGTAGAAGTTGGGCGCGTGCCTATTGACCGTGGTCCAGCCGCTCTTCGTCCGGCACTGAACGGTGATCCCCTTCGCCACGGCCGTGGTGAACTCGGCGCTGGCCGGTTGGCCCAGATACTCCATCGGCGGCTGCGTGTAGGACGAGTTGTCGATCACCAGCGCCAAGGTGCGCGGCGCGATCTTGGCCATCATCTGACCGATGAAGCCGCCGTGCGACGAACCCAGGGCGACGATCCGGGCGGCGTCGAAATCAGCCCCCTGTTCGACGATGTCGCCGAGCACGGCCAGATGGTCCATCGCCTGGAGCACGCCGAAGTTCTGATATTCGCCCCGTGCCGGCTGAAGGATCGCGCGCGGCTCGGCCGTGATTCCAGCTCGCGACAGCCGATTGATCATATCGCTGAGACTGCGGGGATTGGGCACTCGCACATTGTTCAGCAGCGCCAGGCCCGCAAGCATCAGATGATCGCGGCTGTCGATCTCGATCTTGCCCTGGGTCCTGGGACGGGCGCCCTGGCAGTGGTAACGCACGCTGACCGCGGCCATGCCGTGGGTCTCCACCACATGACGCCGCAGCGCCGCGGCGTAGTCGTCGTCGGCGTCGCCGCCGAAACCCGGGATCAGGAAGGCCAGGCCTTTCGCCCGCCCCTCCGGGAAGGTGGCGCTGTAAGCCAGCGCCGCCGCCCTGGGTACGCCCAACTCGAAGTCGGCGGGGCCGTCTATGTCTCTGTGAACTGTACGCATTCCACCTCGCCCAACGAGGGTGGGCGAGGTGGCTGCAAGCCGACAAAGCGTTTCCGACGAAGGCCGATCACTGTGAGACGAACTAGTTCGAATAGGCCGGCGGGTAGGCGCCGCCGAGGGTCTTGTAGCGGTCGCGCAGTTCGATCTGGCGGGAGGTCATCGGCTGGCTTTGGCCGCGGATGAACACCGCAGTGGGCTGACTGAGCGGCTCGAAGGGGTCGCCGGTCCAGATCACCAGGTCGGCGTCCTTGCCGGGCTCCAACGAGCCGACCTGGTCGGCGACGCCGAAGATCTTGGCCGGATTGAGGGTCACCGCCGCCAGCGCCGCCGCATAGGGCATGCCGTAGGCCACGGCGTTGCCGGCGTTGTAGCGCAGCTCGCGGACGCGGTGGGCGCCGCCGGTCCCCTCGATAGCGACGGTCACGCCGGCGGCGTTGAGCCGGGCGGCGTTCTCGAGCGTCGAGCCCAGCACCTGGAAGCTTTCGGGGCGATCGCTGAGCGGATCCATGATCACCGGGACGCCGGCGGCGGCGATCTCGTGGGCCACCATCCAGCCCTCCTCGGCGCCGGAGAGGATCACCCTGACCTTCTCCTCGCGGGCGAACTGCAGCACGGCGCGGATGTCCGAGGCCTTGTGCACTACGGCGATGATCGGCATGCGGCCCTCGATCACCGGGATCAGGGCGTCAAGGTCGGCCTTCGACAACGCCAGTCCGCGCAGGCCGGCGCGGTCATAGGCGGCGCGGTTCTTCATGTAGTCGCGCACATCGCGGAAGGCGGCCTTGAGAGCGACGATCTGCGCCCCGCGGGCGCCGCCGGCCACATTGGCCCCGCCGTCGCCGAACCCCACCACCATGCCGACCTTGGCCTTGACCAGGATGTCGGAGGCCTCGCCCAGGTGGATCACCGCCGCCTGCCCGGCGAACAGCGCCGTCGACGTCGAGCCGCCGCCGTCGCCCGCGGTCATCAGCTCCTCGCCGTCGTCGTCGTGGAAGCTTCCGCCGCCGCCCCCGGCCGAGAGCGGGGTGACGATGGCGCGGGTGATCCCGGCCAGCCGCGCGACGGGGATCAGGGTCGATTGCGGATTGAGGCCGTACTGCACGTCGAAGGCCGCGCCGATGTCGGGATTGCTCACCGCCAGGTCGTCGCCGAGCGAGCGGACCTCGACCGCGCCCAGCAAGGCGTTGGAAGCGATGAAGCCGGGGGTGACGACGCCGCCCTTGGCGTCGATCACCCGTGTGCCGGGCGCGAAGGGCCGCATCCGGATGGTCGTCTGGTCCCAGACCGCAGCGATCTTGCCGTTCTCGATCACGACCAAGCCGTTGGCTATCTCGCCAGCCGGACCGGCGGTGAGGACGCGGGCGTTGGTGATGGCCACGGTCTCAGCGAGAACAGGCGTGGTGATGGCGACGGCGAGCGCCGCCAGACTGACTGCCAGCTTGCGCATCAGCGGTTGGCCCCCTGGCCGAGTTCGAAGTCGGATTTGGGCTGGAAGCGCGGGTCCTTGCGGTCGTAGGCGATCGCGCCGTCCAGATAGACCCGCTCGGCGCGGGCGTAGATCGACAGCGGGTTGTGGTCCCACAGCACCAGGTCGGCCCGCTTGCCGGGCTCCAGGCTGCCGACTTCCTGCTGCATGCCGATGGCCTTGGCCGGATTGAGGGTGATCCACCTGATGGCGTCGGCCTCGGTGATCTGCAGGCCCGCGGCGCGGCCGGCGGCGAGCGCCTCGGCGGCCTCCTGGTTCAAGCGTTGGGTGACGTCGGGATCGTCGGACTTGATGATCGCGCAGCCGCCGGCCGCGTGGATCAGCGGGGCGTTGGCCTCGATCGAATCCCAGGCCTCCAGCTTGGAACCCCACCAGTTGGCCCAGGTGGCGACGCAGATGTCTTCCTTGGCCAGGATGTCGGCGATCTTGTAGGCCTCCAGCGCGTGGTGGAAGGCGGTGATCTTGTAGCCGAACTCGCCCGCGATCCCGATCATCTGGACCATCTCGTCGGCCCGGTAGCAGTGGTTCTCGACGATGATCTCGCCCTTCAGGACCCCGGCCAGGGTCTCGAGCTGCAGGTCGCGCTTGGGCGGCTCGGCCTTTTCGCCCTTGTCGGCCTTGGCGCGGTACTCGTCCCACTTGCGGGCGTAGTCGGCGGCGTTGATCCAGGCGGTACGGTAGCCGGCGACATTGCCCATGCGGGTGGAGGGCGCGCGGTTGCGGCCGCCATAGACCCGCTTGGGGTTCTCGCCGCAGGCCATCTTCAGGCCATAGGGCGCGCCCGGGAACTTCATCTCCTGGACGGTGCGGGCCGGAATGTTGCGCAGGGTGACCGAGCGGCCGCCGATCAGGTTGCCCGAGCCGGGCAGCACCAGCAGGGTGGTGACGCCGCCGGCGCGGGCCCGGTTGAAGCCTGGATCCTGCGGCCAGACCGAGTGCTCGGCCCAGACCCCGGCGGTGTTGGGGTCGGTCAGCTCGTTACCGTCGGAGTGGGCCGGGACGGCGGGCGAGGGATAGACGCCGAGGTGCGAGTGCGCATCGATCAGGCCGGGGGTGATGAACTTCCCATTGGCGTCCACCATGTCGTAGGCGGCTGGCGGGACGATGGCGGCGCCGACCGCCTCGATCTTGCCGTCACGGATCAGCACGACGCCGTGCTCGATGCGCTCGCCGGTTCCGGTGAAGATGGTCGCGTCGACCAGGGCGGTCGGGCGGCTGGGCATGGGCCGGTAGGTCGAGGCGAACGGATCGCCGTTGCGGGCCGAGTCCAGGCCCTTGGGCAGCGGCTTTGGCTTGCTGGCTTCCGTCGCCGGCGTCTTGGCCGCCGGCCTGGTTGTGGCGCAGCCGCTCAGCGCCGCGGCGGCGACCAGGGCGATCGCCGTCTCCAATACTCGCATCCCCGAACACCCCCTGATTGCAGGGCGCGACGATAGGACGGAAGCCGCGGCGCAGGGAAGGCGGGGCGGCCCGAAATGCGACGGAAGCGGCTTAGCTGGGCGCCGATGCTCACCCCACTGGGGGAGCTGTCGGCCGGATGGCCGACTGAGGGGGACTTTGACTCCTTTTGGTCGAAGAGAGGTCCCCCTCCGTCTCGGCGCGTTGCGCCGAGCCACCTCCTCCCCCACGAGGGGAGGATCTAGAGTAGCGCGTACCTAGCAGTCGCCCAGGCGCTCGGCCGTGAGCTTCATGGTGGTTTGGCGCATGGCGGGGGTGGGGGCCGGGTCCATGACGGTGGTGGCCGTCATGGTGTAGCTGCTGTTGATGTCGCCGCTGATGCGGCTGTCGGTGGTGATCTTCATGCCGCCCTGGATGGTGCAGACGCTGCGGCCGACGATGTCGGCGCCTTCGCGGCGATAGGACTGCTCGGCGCAGTTGACGCCGGCCTGGTGCTTGGCGGCTTCCATCTCCTTGAAGGTGGTCTTGGCGACGCAGGTCTCGACGACCACCGGCTTGGGCGCGGCCGACAGCACCGTGGTCATCCGCCACTTGCCGGGCTTGGGGCCCTCGATGTCGGCGACGGCGGGGCCCGCTGGGGCCGGAGCAGCGACTTCCGGCGCGGCCGCGGTCTCGGTCTTGGCGGCTTCCTTCTTGGAGCAGCCGGCGGCCAGCAGGGCGACCAGGGCCAGGCTCATAGCGATACGCATGCGATCCTCCCAGATGTGATCCGACCACCTTAGAGGGTATCGGCGGAGGTTGAACGCCCGAAGTCCCGCTCGGGTCTCACTCAATGTAACCGGGCCGGCGAGCGGGCTGGGGCGCATCGACGCTTGCCATTTTTCAAACGCCCGTTCATCAGCATCGGGCGATGTCCGATGATCTGACCGAAGTCCAGGCCGCTGTCGTTCCCGACGGCTATGTAATCAATCTTTGGCAGCGCGGCTTCGGCCGCACGGTCGGGCCGTTCTATTCCAAACGGGATACGGCCACGAACGTGGAGACCATGGCGTTCCGGGTCGAGGAGCACCACGCCAACGGCATGAACAACTGCCACGGCGGCATGCTGATGAGCTTCGCCGACATGGCCTGGGGACGGGTGATCTCCAACCAGCGCGAGATCGGCTGGGTGACGGTGCGGCTGACCACCGACTTCCTCTCCGGCGCCCACATGGGCGAATGGATCGAGGGAGCCAGCGAGATCATCGCCGAACAGGACGATGTGTTCACCGTCCGCGGCCGGATCTGGTGCGGCGAGCGCACCCTGATCACCGGCACGGGCGTCTACAAGGGTATCCGCTCCATCTCGCGCAAGCCGGGCGAGCGGGAAGCACGAGGGGCGTAAAACCATGGCGATGGATCCAGCGATCAAGGAAGGCGCGCCGGTCGGCTATTATGACGACGACCGTCCGGTCCCCAGCGCGCCGGGCAGCCTGCCGCCGGAAGTCCAGGCGCCGCTGCTGCCGTTCCGCGGGCGTGAGCCCGACGCGCCGCAGTGGTTCCTCGACGCCATCGCCCAGGAGCCGGAGCGCAGCTTCGTCACCTCCAAGGGCAGCAAGATCGAGCTGCTGACCTGGGGCGAGGTCGGCAAGCCCGGCCTGCTGCTGGTGCACGGCAACTCGGCGCACGCCGACTGGTGGAGCTTCATCGCGCCGTATCTGGCGAGCGACTACCGCGTCGCCTCGATGTCGCTGGCCGGCATGGGCGCGTCGGACTGGCGCGAGACCTACGCCTTCCAGGACTTCGCCGAAGACGCCGAGGCCTGCGCGCGGGCCGCGGGGCTCTATGAGGCCGGGCTGCCGGTCTATGTCGGCCACTCGTTCGGCGGCTCGCAGGTGTTCTTCGCCGCCGCCGCGCATCCCGAGCGGATGAAGGCCGCGATCATGGTCGACGTGGGCTTTGGCGGCCCGCCGCCGCACAGCCCCGAGGGCAAGCGGATGATGGAGGAGCAGGCCAAGCGGGTCTCCAACATCCCGACGACCGATCGCGCCCAGAAGGTCTATCCGACCATCGCCGCGGCGCTGGCCCGGTTCCGCTTCATGCCGCCGCAGGTGGCGGGAAACCTGTTTGTAGCCGACTTCATCGCCCGCCGGTCGCTGAAGCGCGCGCCGTTGGAGGACGGTTCGGGCGAGGGCTGGGCCTGGCGGTTCGACCCGAACATGTGGAACAAGCTCGACCGCACGGCCATGAACAACATGATGGTCGGCGGCAAGCCGAAGGTGGACGTGCCGCTGGCCCACATCTTCGGCGACCGCTCGGTGATCATGACCCGGAAGACCGAGGGCCAGCAGACCCCGCTGCCCGACGACATCCTGGAGATCGCCATCCCCGATTCGGCCCACCACATCATGGTCGACCAGCCGCTGGCCCTGGTGGCGGCGCTGCGTTCGCTGCTGAAGGTGTGGCCGCGCTAGCTGGCCCTTGGCGCCCGGCTGCGGTTCGTGTAGTCCGGCGGCGACCGAATTTTCCTTGAGAGAGAGACGCCTAGGCCATGGCTTCCGAATATCACCGCGGCGACATGGACGTGCACGAGCAGACGGCGACCTACCACCTGTTCGTCATGATGGCGAAGTGGGGCTCGCTGGCCCTGGCGGCGCTGCTGATCTTCCTGGTGCTGGCCTTCTGCACCCAGACCAGCTTCCTCGGCAGCCTCGGCGTCGGCGTCATCGTTGCGGTCGGCGGCTTCTTCGTGCTGCGCGAGCACGGCGACGAAGAGCACTAAGCTCTCGCAAGAGATTGAAAAGGGCGGGCGCCGCGACGGCCCCGCCCTTTTTGCTGGGCGTTAGTCCAGCATCGCCTGGATGGACTTCAGGTCGAGCTCCCCGGCCGCGGCCTTGAGCTTGGGCTCAAGAATCTTGTGGCCGTGACCGCCGGGGACCGGGGTCGAGATCGCCACCAGCTGGATCGCCCCCTTGCGCGCGCCCTTGTCGAAATAGTCCGTGTTCAGGCGGACAAAGTAGGTGGCGTCGCTCTTTGAGCAGTCGCCGAAGCGCACCCGAAGGCGAGAGCTGTCGCAGGCTGGGGCGGCGCGCTCGGCCGGCGTCAGAGCGGCGAGGTCGGCGGCGATCTGCGGGTCCTGGACCTCCTTGGCCAGCCGCTGCAGATGCTCGGCCTTGGTGACGTAGACGAACGGCTTGCGGCCGGGCTTGGTGACCAGGATCACGTCGCGAACGCCGACCCGGAAGACCGGGAAGCCCTGTGCGTTGAGGGTCATCGTCGGCAGGTAGCGGGACTCATCCATGCCGCCGCCGTCGTTGTTGGCGTAGAGCGCGGTGAGGTTGTTGAACCGGATCTGGAAGGTCGGCCCCTCCAGGCGGCCCATATAGGCGCCGTTTGCGTCCGGCCTGGTTCCGGCCTCGAGGTCCAGCATTTGCGGGATCAGGGTGGCGCGGCCGATGAACGGGTTCGACTGCGGCAGTTCGGATGGCTGGCTGTCGATGGTCAGCGAGCGGGTGATCGAGAAGCCGTGCGGCTGCTGGAGCGTCGGCGTGGCCAGCACCTTTTCGACGATGGCGCCGGCCTTGGCGGTAAAGGCCTTCACTTCGGCGGGCGGCAGGGCGCCGATCACCTGGACGCTGAGCGGGGCGACCTTGCCCTTGGCGGCGGCGGAAGCGGCGCTCTGCTCGGCGTTGGCCGGCGCGGCCGCGGCGGCGGAAGCGGCGGCGAGGGCCGCGGTGAGGACGAGCGCAGTTCTTTTCACAGGTCACCGACTTTTTCTGAATTGAGCGGCGGACCGGTGGCGCGGAAGAGGTTGCGGGTCAGCAATCGTTCGACCGGAGCGAACGGCGCTTCGACCGGGACCGACGGCGGGTCGACCAAACCCGACGCAGGCGTGCAACAGCGTTCAAACAAATGTTTGAATGACACGGGTCCGTCGCTGGACAATGGATCGCGGCGGCCCCTATGGTCCGCCCAAGACCAGTAGAGGAAGGGGGAGCTACGCGCGCATGACTGTCATCGCCGTCACCAAGGAACGCCGCGCCGGGGAGACTCGCGTGGCTGCGACCCCCGAGACGGTGAAGAAGCTCATAGGAGCCGGCTTCTCCGTCATCGTGGAAGCTGGAGCCGGGGCCGCCGCCTTCTATCCCGACGCCGACTATGAAGCCGCTGGCGCGACGCTCGCCAAGACCGCGAAGGACGCCATCGGCAAGGCCGACGTGCTGTTCAAGGTGCGCAGCCCGGTCGACGAGGAGATCGCCGCGCTAAAGTCGGGCGCCATCGTCGCGGCCACGCTTAACCCCTATGTCGACAAGGACGCGCTGCAGGCGCTGGCCGCCAAGGGCGCGACCGCCTTCGCCATGGAGTTCGTGCCGCGGATCACCCGCGCGCAGGTGATGGACGTGCTGTCCTCGCAAGCCAACCTGGCCGGCTATCGCGCGGTCATCGAAGGCGCCGAGGCCTATGGCCGGGCCCTGCCGATGATGATGACCGCGGCCGGCACGGTCGCCGCCGCCAAGGTGTTCGTGATGGGCGTTGGCGTCGCCGGCCTGCAGGCGATCGCCACGGCGCGGCGCCTGGGCGCGGTGGTCACCGCCACCGACGTGCGCCCCGCCACCAAGGAGCAGGTCGAGAGCCTGGGCGCCAAGTTCCTGGCGGTCGAGGACGAGGAGTTCAAGAACGCCCAGACCGCAGGCGGCTATGCCAAGGAGATGAGCGCCGAGTACCAGGCCAAGCAGGCCGAACTGGTCACCAGCCACATCGCCAAGCAGGACATCGTCATCACCACCGCCCTGATCCCCGGCCGCCCGGCGCCCAAGCTGGTCAGCGCCGAACAGGTCGCTTCGATGCGGGCCGGCTCGGTGCTGGTCGACCTGGCCATCGAGCAGGGCGGCAATGTCGTCGGCGCCAAGCTCGGCGAGACCGTGGTCACCGCTAACGGGGCCAAGATTCTCGGCGCGCCCAACCTGCCGGGCCGCATCGCCACGGACGCTTCGGCGCTCTACGCCCGCAACCTGTTCGCCTTCGCCGGCCTGTTCCTCGACAAGGAGGGCAAGTTCGCTCCCGACTACGAGGACGAGATCCTGAAGGCCTCGCTCGTCACCAAGGGCGGCGCCGTCGTGCACCCGTCGCTGACCGCCTGATCGCTGGAGAAACCATGGAAGCCGTCGATCCTACTGTCTTCCGCCTGGCGATCTTCGTCCTGGCGATCTTCGTGGGCTACTACGTCGTCTGGAGCGTGACGCCCGCCCTGCACACCCCGCTGATGGCCGTCACCAACGCCATCTCCTCGGTGATCATCGTCGGCGCCCTGCTGGCCGCCGCGGCCAGCGGCGCGGACGGGGAGCTGACCAAGAACGTGCTGATCTCCAAGGGGGCCGGGGCCGTCGCCGCGGCCTTCGCGGCGGTCAACATCTTCGGCGGCTTCCTGGTCACCCAGCGCATGCTCGCCATGTACAAAAAGAAGCAGAAGTAAGGGGAGCGGGGGGACATGAACGCTAATCTCGCCGCCATCGCCTATATCGTCTCGGGCGTCCTCTTCATCCTGGCCCTGCGCGGCCTGTCCAGCCCGACCACCAGCCAGGCGGGCAACCGCAATGGCATGATCGGCATGGCCATCGCCGTCGGCACCGCGCTGCTGACCCTGCTCAGCCAGGGCAAGCTCGACGCGCTAACGCTGGGCCTGATCCTCGGCGGCGTCGCCATCGGCGGCGCGGTCGGCGCGGTGATCGCCCGCAAGGTCGCGATGACCTCGATGCCGCAGCTGGTCGCCGCCTTCCACAGCCTGGTCGGCATGGCCGCCTGCCTGGTGGCGGTCGCCGCCATCCACACGCCGGCCGCCTACGGCATCGTCGGCGAAGACGGCCTGGTGCACCTCAACTCGCTGATCGAGCTGAGCCTGGGCCTGGCCATCGGCGCCGTCACCTTCACCGGCTCGGTGATCGCCTTCGCCAAGCTGAACGGCAACATGTCCGGCGCGCCGATCCTGCTGCCGGCCCGCCACCTGCTGAACATCGTCATCGCCCTGGCCATTGTCGGCCTGATCGTGGTGCTGGTGGTGAGCGGCGGTCAGGCGCTGTGGGCGTTCTGGGCGATCTTCGCGCTCAGCCTGCTGATCGGCGTCACGCTGATCATTCCGATCGGCGGGGCCGACATGCCCGTCGTGGTGTCGATGCTGAACAGCTATTCCGGCTGGGCGGCGGCGGCGCTGGGCTTCACGCTCGAGAATGTCACCCTGATCATCACCGGAGCCCTGGTCGGTTCGTCCGGAGCGATCCTCAGCTACATCATGTGCAAGGGGATGAACCGCAGCTTCGTCTCGGTGATCCTCGGCGGCTTCGGGGCCGACGACAGCGCGGCGGCGGCCGGCGGCGGCAAGGCCGAAACCCGTCCGGTCAAGCAGGGCAGCGCCGAAGACGCGGCCTTCATCATGAAGAACGCCAGCAAGGTGATCATTGTCCCGGGCTACGGCATGGCCGTCTCCCAGGCGCAGCACGCCCTGCGCGAAATGGGCGACGTCCTGAAGGATGAGGGCGTCGAGGTGAAGTACGCCATTCACCCGGTCGCCGGGCGGATGCCGGGCCACATGAACGTGCTGCTGGCCGAAGCCAACGTCCCCTATGACGAGGTGTTCGAGCTGGAGGACATCAACTCGGAGTTCTCCACCGCCGACGTCGCCTTCGTGATTGGCGCCAACGACGTCACCAACCCGGCGGCCAAGACCGACCCGACCTCGGCGATCTACGGGATGCCGATCCTCGACGTCGAGAAGGCCCGCACCGTGCTATTCGTGAAGCGCGGCATGTCCTCGGGCTATGCCGGGGTCGAGAACGAGCTGTTCTTCCGCGACAACACGATGATGCTGTTTGGCGACGCCAAGAAGATGGTCGAGGGCATCCTCAAGGGCCTCTGATCGCCTGATCAGCCAAGACGCAACGAGGGCGCGCGCGGGGAACCGCCGCGCCCTTTTTGTGCCTGCAAATCCGCCCGCGACTGTCCGGACAATATAGTCAAGGTAGCGCCAGATTTTCGAAGATCAGGACGGCGATGGTTCCATGTGCGCGACAATGTGCGCAACATATCATGGTTCTCGATGACAATTTTTGGTCTAGAACAGCGCTCAATAGCTTCCCCGCAGGTCGGGGCGTCGCCGCAGCTCGATCGCATAACCTCTAGCGATCAGCAGTAGAGCTCGGCTGTACTGAAAGAGGTCTTTGCTTGAATTCGATCACTCAGGCCGCCCATAGCGGCATGCGGCATTTCTGGGTTGAAGGCCTGATCGCCACGGTCATGACCATGAGTGTCGTCACCGCCGCCTATGCGACCACCGTGATCTCGCCGGCCAAACCTGAGCGCGCCTATGTGCCGGCCCCGGTCGCAGCCGAACCGCCGCCGCCGCCCGAGCCGGAACCCGAATATGTGTTCGGCGAGCCGGTGCCGGGCCATGAGGTCAATTCGCCGTTCGGCCTGCGCCGCATGCCGTGGGAGAACCATGGCCGGCTGCACGAGGGCGTCGACATCGCCGCGCCGTCAGGCACCAAGGTTCTGGCGGTCGAGGACGGCGTCATCACCCAGGCCGGAAACAGCGCCTCCTATGGCCGGTTCGTCGAGGTGCGCCACGAGAACGGCCTGACCAGCTTCTACGCCCACCTTGGCCGGGTCGAACGCGGCGCTCGGGCCGGCGTGGCCGTCACCGCCGGGACGCCGATCGGGCGGATCGGCTCCAGCGGCACCTCGACCGGCCCTCACCTGCACTTCGAGATCCGCCGCGGCGAGCGGCCGCTGAACCCGGTGGCCTTCATCGGCCACGAATTTGAGACGGCCCAGGACCTGCCGCTGAAGACCGCGGCCTTCTACTCCAAGAAGGTGCGGGTGGCGCAAGCCTCGAACGCCCCGGCCGGCAAGCGCGGCAAGGCGGCGAAGTCCGCGACCAAGACCGAAACCGGGCCGCGGCCCTACGCGACCCTGGCGGTGGCGGGCTAGCCCAGTCGCGCCTGCAGCCAGGCCAGCAGGTCGGCGACCACCTCGTCGCGGTTGGTCTCGTTGAGCATCTCGTGGCGGCCGCCCGAATAGACCTTGTCGGTCACCTGCAGGCCGCCGGTCCGATAGGTCTCGATCAGCGGGGCGAGGGCGGCCAGGCCATTGTTGATCGGATCCTGATCGCCCACGAACACGTAGACCGGAAAGCCGGGCTTCAGGTTGGAGGGCAGCGGCCCTGGCAGGGCCCGTCCGGCGAGGCCGTAGAACGAGGCCTGCGAGGCGTCGTTGAAACGAATGCCGCAGAAGGGGTCGGCGACGTAGACGTCCACCTCGGCCGGGTCGCGGCTCAGCCAGTCATAGGCGGTGCGCGGATTGGGGAACGCGCTGTTGGCGTCGCCCTGGCGGCGGGGGCCGGCGCCGGTGGTGCCCGAGAGCACCAGGCCGTCGATCAGGGCGGCGTGCTCGGCCATGTAGGCCTGGGAGAAGATCGCCCCCATCGAGTGGCCCATCAGGAAGAGCGGCAGGCCGGGGTTCTCGGCGCGGGCCAGCTTCGAGAGCTCGGCCATGTCGGAGATGCAGGCGGGCGCCCCGCCGGGACCGAAGTCGCCTAGGCCGGACATGCCGGAGGTCAGGCCATGGCCGCGGTGGTCGGCGGCGTAGACCACGAAGCCGGCGTCCATCAGCGGGGCAAGACGCTCACGGTAGCGGCCGGAGTGTTCCCCGGCGCCATGGGCGAGCTGCAGGAGAGCGCGGGCCGGGGCGCCAGTGCTCCAGCGGAAGCCGGCCAAGCCGGTTCCATCGGCGCCGGCATAGCGGAAACGGGTCTCGGTGACGGCCATGGCCAGTCCCTTCCTTGTTGATCGTCTAGCGCAGGCGCGGCTTGCCGAAGGCCCGGTCGGCGACGAAAGCGCCGAACAGGATAGCGGCCACGACGCTGGCCGCCATCCAGGCGGGGTGCTGAATGGTGGTCATGTTGAAGATCGCCAGGGCCAGGATCAGCAGGCTGACGATGCGGCCCGACCAGGCGCGGCGGCCGGCGACCAGATTGGCGGTCGTGCCGCCGGCAAGCGTGCCCAGGAACCAGGCCAGCAGCACGCCGATCTTGGCCTGAACGGGGATCTTGCTCATGGCGGTGGCGACCTGCGCGGGGTCCGTCAGGTTCACGCCCGGCGGCGGCGGGAAGATCGTGTGGCCCACGCCCTCGACCGCCAAAATCACGAGCATGGCGACGATGATCCCCAACACCACCCCCAAGATCACCCGCAACATGACGCACGCTCCTAGTTTCGCGGGCAACCTTTACTAGATTGGCGGGATGCTCAAGGTACTGCGATGACGGCCCAGCGCTTTCACCCCTCTCGGGGCCGGCTGGTGGATATCGGCGGACGGCGGATCAGGGCCGTGCAGGCTGGGCCGCATTCGGAACTGCCGCTCATCGTCCTGGAATGCGGCGCCTTCGGCTGCGCTGCCGACTGGGCGGTCGTGCAGGAACGACTGGCGGCGAAGGGGCTGCGCAGCCTGGCCTATGACCGCGCGGGCCTCGGCTATTCCGATCCGGGTCCCAAGCCGCGGGACGCGCGGGCCATCGCCGCTGACCTGGAGGCGCTGCTGGCCGAGCTGGGGGAGACGGGCGCGGTGATCTGGACCGGCCACTCGATGGCCGGGCTGATGGCGCGGACCTTCGTGCCGCGTAACCGCGAGCGAGTGCTGGGCGTGGTGCTGGTCGACGCGGTGACCCCGGAGATGATGGACGTACGCGCTACTGCGAGGGGCATCCACGCCTATCGCAGCGCCATGAAGCTGGTCGGGGCGTGGGCCGCGGCGGGCTTTATGCGGCCGGTCTCGCTGGTGATCGGCGATCTGATCGGGCTGGAGGGCGAGGCGCGGCTGGAAAAGCGCCGAGTCTACGGTTCGGCCGCGCACACCCGCTGGGCGGCGGAAGAGGTGCAGAGCTGGCCGCGGTCGGCGGCGATCGGCCGTGAGGCCGGGGCGTTCGATCCCGACCTGCCGGTGGCGGTGGTGACGGCCGGCGACCGTAAGGCCGCCTCGGGCCTGAAGGCGCTGCAGTCGGCGCCGGCCAAGGGCTCGCGTCGCAGCTATGTCGAGCATGTGAAGGGCGCCAACCACGCCAACCTGCTCGGCAAGGCGTTCGCCGACCCGGTGGTGCGCGGGGTCGAGCACGTGCTGGCGGCGGTCGGTCGCTAGACCAGCTCGCGGGTGATCGCCCCGCAGGCGGCCAGCAGCCGCTGCCGCGCCAAGGCGCGCCGCGGGGCCAGACCCTGTCCAATTTCGAACGGCAGGGCGGCGCGGGCCTTGACCGGGAAATGGCGCACTTCAGCGGCTTGATCGGGCGGCAGGCTTGCGGCGTGACCGGCGAGCGGCGTGATGGTCATGGCGCGCTCGGCGGCGATTTCGAAGCGCCCATCCCAGGCTGCGGTCTCGCCGGGCTTGATGTGAAGCGGCGGCAGGCCGGTGCGGGCGAGCTCTCCGGGTTCGCGCATGAAGCGCACCTGCTCGGCGTCGGCCTCGATCCGTGCGCCGGCTAGAGTGGCGACCAGCGGCGCGCCGCCCTGAAGAAGGGCCGCGACGCGGGCCAGGCGGTCGGCGCGCGGCGGCCGGCTGCTTCCGGCCGCACAGAGGCTGGCGATGGCGATGAAGCGTTCGGGCGGCGCCTGGCGGCCCAGATAAATGACGCCGGCCGCGTCGACTTCGGCGGTCCGCGCCAGGGCGGCCAGATCATCGCCGTCACCTAGGGCGGGCGATGCGTCCGGCGGAGCCGACGCGCGGGCGCGGGCGCGGGCGAAGCGCAGATCGTCATTGGACGGATCATCGATCCAGGATTCGCCATGGTCGGCGAGCCAGCCGCGGATATCCGGGCGGGAAAGGTGCAGCATCGGGCGCAGCAGGAAGAGCCCGCGACCCTCCGGCCAGACTGGCGAAGGCGCCCATTCGCGAGGCGAGGGCGTGGTGGAGCCCGCCTGACGCATGGCGGCGGCTTCGGCTAGGTCGCCCGCCGTATGACCGAGCAGGATCACCGAGGCGCCGTGCGCCCGGGCGGCGTTCGCCAGCAGGCGGTGGCGGGCCAGGCGCGCAGCGGCGGGCAGGCCGGCTGCGGGTTTCTCGCCCTCCCAGGCCAACGCCTGGAACGGCAGGCCAAGGCGTGCGGCCAGGGCGGCGCAGTCGGCGGTCCAGGCGCTGCTCTGCGGATTTAGCCGGTGGTCGACGGTGAGCACGACCAGGCGCCGGCCGTGGGCGCGAGCCCAGCTCTCGGTGGTCAGCAGCAGGGCGCGGGAGTCGCCGCCGCCGGACAGGCCGATGGCGATGGGCGCAGCGGCGGCCGGGGCGAGCCGCCGATCGAGGACCGCGTGGACTGTGGGCTCTAGGCCGCGCACTTGGCCTGGGTGCGGGCCTGGGCGGCGCGGGTCTGCACGGTGGTCGAGGCCTTGGGATAGCGCTTGGCCAACTCCGCCAGGGTCTGGCAGGCGTCGGCCGGCTTCTTCAGGGCGATCAGCGAGCGCGACAGCTCCAGCACCGCGTCGGGCGCCCAGTTGGTCGCCGGCCAGCCGCGGATGGCGGCGATGTAGGACCCGGCTGCGTCGGCGTGGGCGCCGCGGGCGGTCAGGGTCTTGCCGAGCCAGTAGCGGGCCTCGGGCGCCTTGGCGTTGTCGCCGTGATTGTCGACGAAGTCGCGGAAGCCGGCCTCGGCGGTGGCGTAGTCGCCCGCCACCATCGCCTGGCGCGATTGGGCGAAGGCTTCGGCAGCCGGCAGGCCGGCGGTCGGGGCCGGGCCGCCGACGAGGCCGCCCTCGGGCGCGGCGACGGTGGCGGCCAGGGACTGGCTCTCCAGGCTGGCGACGCGGTCGCTCAGCGCCCTGTTCTCGGCGCGCAGCGTCTCGGCGTCGCGCTTGGCGAGCTGGGCCTCGCGGGTGGCGGTCTCCAAATCGCCGGTCATGCGGGTCATCGACTGCTCGAGGTCGGCGATCCGGCGCGCGACCTCCTGCAGCTGGTAGTCGGTCTCTGCGGGCTGGACGACCACCGGCTTACCGGAGTCGCGGCCCTGGAAGACGATGGCGCGGAGCTCACGCATCACCTGTTCCATGCGGTCGAGCCGCTTGGCGTCGCGGGCGTCCAGCGGGTCCATGGGGACCTGGGCGGCAGCGGTCGTGGCGACGAGGGCGAGGGCGAGCGGCAGTGCGGCAAGCTTCATGGGCGTCATCATCTACAGGCCTGGACGGCCAAATTGGGGCTGTTCGCGCTCGAAGTCGAACCGAGTAGAGCGCAAATGAAAGAGGGGACCCGAAGGCCCCCTCCCGCAACACTCAAGCGACGGGCCTAGCGGGCGCCGGAGGTCAGCGCCGTGTGGGCGTTCCGGTTGCGCTGGTAGGACTCGTCGCTGGCGCCGGCGTCGATCGGGCGCTCCTTGCCGTAGGACACCGTCGAGACCCGCGAGGGCGAGACCCCGCGCGAGACCAGGTGCTCGCGCACCGAATTGGCGCGCCGCGAACCCAGCGCGAGGTTGTACTCGCGGGTGCCGCGTTCGTCGGCGTTGCCTTCGATGCGGATCTGGACGTTCGGGTAACGCTGCAGCCAGGCGGCCTGGGCGTCGAGCACAGGGGCCGCGTCGTCGCGGACGCTGTAGCTGTCGAGGTCGAAGAAGACCCGGTCGCCGACGTTCTGGGCGAAGTCCTGGGTCGAACCCGGGATGATCGACGAGGTGGCGGGCGGCGGGGCGGGCGCCGGCTGCGGAGCAGGCGCAGGGGCCGGCGCAGGCGTCGGTTCCGGCACGGGGCCCGGCTTTGGCTTTGAGGCGCAGGCGGTGACCGAGATGGCGGCGGCCGCGACAAGGGCCAGTCGAAGGGCGTGCTTGGTACTGAAGCTCTGCACGTTGGCTTCTCCTATTTAGAAATTACGACGACGGCGGTCCCCACAGCCAGTCTTTCGTTCTATCCGGCTTTGCCGTAGCCGGACATTTCAAAAGACCGCGTGAGGGGGAAATTGCACCTGACAACACTGCTAGTTCAGAAGTGGTGACCAGGCGGGGTCGGTTCCGGAGCCCGGATAGGGTGCGGCGCGTTCGATTCGGCCGGTGACGTCCACGGTCCACAAACGCGGAGCTCCACCAGGCGTTTCACGGCTGAACATCAGCACACGTCCGTTGGGCGCCCAGGTGGGGCCTTCGTCGAGATAGCTGGTGGTCAGGATGCGCTCGTCCGAACCATCGGGACGCATGATGCCGATGTGGAACTGGCCGCCGGTCTGCTTGGTGAAGGCGATGTAGTCGCCGGTCGGGCTCCACACCGGGGTGGTGTAGCGGCCCTCGCCGAACGAGATGCGCCGGCTTCCGCCGCCGGCGGCGTCCATCACATAGATCTGGGCGCTGCCGCCGCGGTCGGAGTTGTAGACGATCTGCGCGCCGTCCGGTGAGAACGAGGGCGAGGTCTCGATCGACGGTTCGGAGGTCAGCTTGGTGGTCGCGCGACTGCGCAGGTTCATCACATAGATGTCGCTGTTGCCGCTGCGCTCCACCGAGAAGGCCACGCGGGCGCCGTCGGGCGAGAAGCGCGGCGCGAACACCATGCCCGGGAAGCTGCCCAGGGTCTCGCGGCGGCCGCTCTCAAGGTTGAACAGGTAGATCGACGAGCCCTCCGGCCGCAGGGCCATGTAGGTGATCTCCTGGGAGTTGGAGGAGAACCGGGGCGTCATGACGATGTAGGAGCCGTCGGTCAGGTAGGACGGATTGGCGCCGTCCTGATCCATGATCGCCAGCTGCTTCTTGCGGTCCAGGCGACCGCCGCTCTCGGAGACGAACACCACGCGGGTGTCGAAATAGCCCTTTTCGCCGGTCAGCCGCTCGTAGACGGCGTCGGAGATCTTGTGTGCGACCCGCCGCCAGTTGTCGGGGGTGGAGGTGAACTGCAGGCCGAGCAGCTGCTGTTCGGAATAGATGTCCCAGAGCCGGAAATCGACGGTCAGGCGGCCGCCCTCGACCGTCACCTGGCCGTTGACCAGGGCCTGGGCGTTGATCGCCTTCCAGTCCGGGAAGCGCGGCTGGACGTTGACGTCCATGGTCTTCTCGATGTGGGCGGCCGGCGGGATCGGCGCGAACAGGCCGGAGCGTTCGAGGTTGCCGGTGATGACCTGGGCGATCTCGGCGCCCTGCGGGCCGCCGAAAGCGGGGATGCCGATCGGGAGCGGCTTGATGTCGCCGCGGTTGATGTCGACCTCGATCTGGGCGTGAGCCGGCGGCGTGATCGCCGCCGCCGAGAGGAGCGCGGCCACAACGGCCAGGGCCAGGGTCTTCAGGCGCATGGGGCGGGTCTCCTTGGTCACGAGCAGGCCTCGCTGGTCTTGAAATTCAAATCGAAACGCTGGCCGTAAAGATTGCGTGGAAGCCGCGAGAACGGCGCGGCGGCGTAGACCGCCCGGATCGCGCGCTCGGCGGCCGCCCTGACAACCGGATCGGGAGAGTGTTCGGCGCCTTGGGCGTCGACTTTGCCGACCACCTGGCCCCCGCCGCCGAGGGTGAACGACACCTTCAGCCGGACGTTGCGGGCGCCCTCGACTTCGCAGTTCGGGTTCCAGCGCTTCTGGATCTCGTCGCTCATCCCGGCGATGGCGGCCGCGGCCTGGCCTGAGCCGAGGTCGGGACGCGCCTCCTGGGCGGTGGCCTGGCGCGTGGGGCCTTTGGCCGCCGATGAGCGCTGGGCGCTCTTGGCGACGCTGGCGGCCAGGGCGTCGAGGTCGAGGCTCTTCTCGGCCGGCTTGGACGCCGGCTTAGCGGGCTTGGCGGCCGGCGCGGGCTTGGGTGGTGGAGCCGGCGTTGGCTTGACCGCAGGCTTGGGAACCGGCGTCGGGGTTGGCGGCGTCGGCGCGGGCGCGGGAGCAGCCGGCGGCGCGGGCGCTTCGGGGATCGGCTCCTCGGTCTGGGCGAGAGCTTCTTCCGGTCCCTGCTCGGCGGGCGCCAGGTCGGTCACCGGCGCGTTGGCGACAATGTTGATCGGAACGGCCGAGCCGAGCGGCAATTGACGTCCCCACGGCCATGAGATCAGGGCGGCGGCGATCACCCCGACATGCAACAGCGCCGAGGCGACCATCGCGCCAGAGAATTCGGACCGCTCCCTAGCCATCGGCGCCTCAGCGAGGCTCGCCGCCCGACGAGGGACCGCCGGTGTCGGTGATGAGGTTGATGGTGGTGAAGCCGGAGTTCGACAGCGCCGCCATCACCTGGGCAACCGCCTCATAGGAGGCGCGGCCGTCGGCGCGGACATAGATCGGGCGCTTCTGGTCGTCGCCGGCCATGGCCCGCAGGCGCGGGGCGAGGCTGGAGAACGGCACGGTGTCCTCCTGGATGAACAGCGACCCGTCCTGGCGGATCGAGACGGTCAGGGGCTCCTTAGGATCCTCCATCGCAGCCGCCTCGGTCTTGGGCAGTTCGACCTCGACGCCGCTGGTCAGCAGCGGCGCGGAGACCATGAAGATAATCAGCAGCACCAGCATCACGTCGACCAGCGGCGTGACGTTGATCTCCGCCAGCGCCCCGCGCGAGCGGCGGCCGCGCCGTCGGCGCGAACCCCCGGTGGCGGAGAAGGCGTCGTGGGTGGAAAGCGCCATACCCTAGCCCCCGGCCAGCCGGCGCTGGATCGCGGTGGAGAGATCGTCGGCGAAGCCCTCGAGGCGGCCGGCGTACTTGCCCGCGTCCGTAGAGAACTTGTTGTAGGCGATATAGGCCGGGATGGCGGCGATCAGGCCGATGGCGGTGGCGAACAGCGCCTCGGCGATCGAAGGGGCGACAACGGCCAGATTGGTCGACTTCTCCACGGCGATGGCCTGGAAGGCCTTCATGATCCCCCAGACGGTGCCGAACAGGCCGACGAACGGCGAGGCGGTGGCGACGATGGCCAGCGAGCCGAGACCGTTTTCCACTCGGGCGCTTTCGCGGGCGATGGTGGTGTCGAGCGCGCGGTCGATGCGCTGAATCAGGAAGGCGGTCTGGTTCTCTGAGGTCAGGCCGCGCGAGCGCGCGTCGCGCCACTCCCTCAGCGCGCCCTGCAGCATGCGCGGCAGGGCCTGGGTCGGACGCTCGCCGGCGTCGGCGGCGATGTCCTCGAGCGAGCGGCCCGAAGAGACCTCATTCTCGAAGGCGCTGGCCTCCTTGTTCAGCTTGGTCAGGCGAAGCGACTTCTCGATGATCACGGTCCAGGACCAGACCGAGGCCAGGATCAATCCGACCATCACCAGCTTCACCACCCAGTCGGCGCGGATGAAGAGGTTGATGAAGCTGAAGCTCTCGGCGGTGATCGCGGCGGGGTCCATGCTCTCCTGGGGCTCCGTACAAACTGAAGGCGCACGACTTCAAAGCCGCGCGCGGTGGCGAACTTAAGGCCGCCGGTTCTGGTTAACCGGCTTCTAACGCGGAAATGGTGAAGGCGGTTTTACGGAAACCTTACGCGAACAGCGGGCGCAACGTGTCCAACATGCCAGCCGGCGGTTTGCGCGGGCGGCCCTGCAGGTCAATGCAGGCGGCCTCGACCTTGGCGGCGCAGATCAGTTCCTCGCCGCGAGTGATTCGCTGGGAGATGAACAGCCGCGGGCCGCGGGCGGCGTCGTAGGTGGTGCGGACGGCCAGGGCGTCGTCGATGCGGGCGGCGCGCTTGAAGTCCAGTTCCATGCGCACGATCGCGAAGGCGGCGGGATCGTCGCGGCCCAGCAGCTCGGCGTGGTGTACGCCGGCGACGCGCAGGAAATCGGACCGTCCGCGCTCGAAATAGCGGACGTAGTTGGCGTGATAGACCACGCCGGTGAAGTCGGTGTCCTCGTAATAGACGCGGACCGGCAGGACGTGCTCGCGCCCGTCGATAATTCCAGCGGTAGGGATCGGGGTCTGCATGGCCCCAAGGTTTAGGGGCGCGGCGCGCTCTTGAACAGCGCCGCGCCGTGCCTGGCTACTCGACCTGGCTAACGTCGCGCACGGCGCCGCGGGCGGCGTTGGTGGTCATGGCTGCATAGGCGCGCAGGGCCGGGGAGACGGCGCGCTTGCGTGCGGCCGGCTTCCAGGCGGCTGCGCCCTTGGCTTCCATGGCGGCGCGGCGCTCAGCCAGCACGGCGTCGGAGACGTCGAGCCGGATGGTCCGCCCCGGAATGTCGATGACGATGCGGTCGCCGTCCTCGACCAGGCCGATGAGCCCGCCTTCGGCCGCCTCGGGCGAGACGTGGCCGATGGAGAGGCCGGAGGTGCCGCCGGAGAAGCGGCCGTCGGTGATCAGCGCGCAGGCTTTGCCCAGCCCCTTCGATTTTAGGTAGCTGGTCGGATAGAGCATCTCCTGCATGCCCGGGCCGCCCTTGGGACCTTCGTAGCGGATCACCACCACGTCGCCGGCGACGATCTTGCCGGTGAGGATGGCGCTGACCGACTCATCCTGGCTTTCGAAGACCCGGGCCGTGCCGGTGAACTTCAGGATCTCTTCGTCGACGCCGGCCGTCTTCACGATGCAGCCGTCCTCAGCGATGTTGCCCGACAGCACCGCAAGCCCGCCGTCCTGCGAGAAGGCGTGCTTGGCCTCGCGGATCACGCCGTTCTGGCGGTCGAGGTCGAGTTCCTTCCAGCGGCGGTCCTGGCTGAACGCCGTCTGGGTCGGCACGCCGCCAGGGGCGGCGCGGAAGAAGGTTTGCACCGCTTCGCTGTTGGTGCGGCTGATGTCCCAGCGCTCCAGCGCCTCGCTCATGGACTTGGAATGGACCGTGGGCAGCTCGGTGTGCAGCAGGCCGGCGCGGTCGAGCTGACCCAGGATGGCCATGATGCCGCCGGCGCGGTGGACGTCCTCCATATGCACGTCCGCCTTGGCCGGCGCGACCTTGGAGAGGCAGGGCACTTTGCGCGACAGGCGGTCGATGTCGGCCATGGTGAAGTCGACCTCCGCCTCGTGGGCGGCGGCCAACAGGTGCAGCACGGTGTTGGTCGAGCCGCCCATGGCGATGTCGAGGCTCATGGCGTTCTCGAACGCCTTGAACGAGGCGACCGCGCGCGGCAGCACCGAGGCGTCGTCCTGCTCGTAGTAGCGGCGGGTGATGTCGACGATCAGGTGGCCGGCTTCGAGGAACAGGCGCTCGCGGTCGGCGTGGGTCGCCAGCACCGAGCCGTTGCCGGGCAGCGACAGACCAAGCGCCTCGGTCAGGCAGTTCATCGAGTTGGCGGTGAACATGCCCGAGCAGGAGCCGCAGGTCGGGCAGGCCGAACGCTCGATGGTGGCGACATCCTCGTCGGAGATCTTGTCGTCGGCGGCGGCGACCATGGCGTCGACGAGATCGAGGGCGACCTCCTTGCCGTTCATCACCACCTTGCCGGCTTCCATCGGTCCGCCGGAGACGAACACCGTGGGGATGTTGACCCGCAGCGAGGCCATCAGCATGCCCGGCGTGATCTTGTCGCAGTTGGAGATGCAGACCATGGCGTCGGCGCAGTGGGCGTTGACCATGTACTCGACGCTGTCGGCGATCAGCTCGCGCGAGGGCAGGCTGTAGAGCATGCCGTCGTGGCCCATGGCGATGCCGTCGTCCACCGCGATGGTGTTGAATTCCTTGGCCACGCCGCCGGCCCGCTCAATCTCGCGGGCGACCAGCTGGCCGAGGTCCTTCAGGTGCACGTGGCCCGGCACGAATTGGGTGAACGAGTTGACCACGGCGATGATCGGCTTGCCGAAGTCGCTATCCTTCATGCCTGTGGCGCGCCACAGGCCGCGAGCGCCGGCCATGTTGCGGCCGTGAGTGGTGGTTCTGGAGCGATAGGTCGGCATGACGGCACCCTGATGATGTCTGCGCTCAGCGATAGCGGATGGCCGTCCCGCAGTGAAATATATTAAGAAGGCCTGATTAGGTCGCTGAAAGTATCAGTCATGGAGACGCGTCAGCTTCGGCATTTCAGGGCAGTGGCCGAGACCCTGCATTTCGGCCGCGCGGCCGAGCAGCTCGGCATGACCCAGCCGCCGCTCAGCCAGTCGATCATGGCGCTCGAGCGCGAGCTTGGCGCGCCGCTGTTCGTGCGGACCAAGCGGCAGGTGGCGCTGACCCCGTTCGGCGAGCAATGGCTGGTGCATGTGCGCGCGGCGCTGGAGGGCGTTGACCGGCTGCCGGAGGTCGCGCGCCAACTGCGCGACGGCGAGACCGGCCGCCTCGAGCTGTCGTTCGTCAGCACCGCCGACTACAGCATCCTGCCGACCCTGGTTCGGCGCTATTCTGCGCTCTATCCGGACGTCGAGATCGCGCTCAGCGAGGCGACCAGCGACGTGCAGATCGCCACGCTGCTGGCCGGCCATGGCCAGGCCGGGATCATCATTCCGCCCGCGAATGCCGTCCTGCCCGAGCCGCTCAGCTATCGCCGGCTGGTGGTCGAGCCGCTGATCGCCGCCGTGCCGGAAAGCTGGGTCGAGGATGGGCGCCTGCCGCACACCGGCGATCGGCTGGAGCCCGGCGCGCTGGTCGGGGCGCCGGGGGTGATCTTTCCGCGGCGCTCGACGCCGGCCTTCTACGATCTGGTCATCGAGACGCTCAGGACCCTGACCGGCGGCCCACGGATCGTGCAGGAAGCCATCCAGATGCAGACCATCATCAGCCTGGTGTCGGCGGGGATCGGCGTGGCGCTGGTCCCGGCCTCGCTGCGCCACCTGGCGCGGACAGGGGTGCGATATATGAGCCTGCCGGGCGACGGGCCGTACCTCGAAAGCGGGGTCGTCTGGCGCCGCGACGATGCGACCCCGACCCTGCAGCGCTTTCTCGACGTGGCGCTGCAGCCGCTCGGCTGAAGGCTACTCGTCGAACAGGGTCGGCTGGCCTGCGGCGGGAGGCTGCGGCGGCGGGGTCAGGCCCAGGTGCGCATAGGCCTTGGCGCAGGCGACACGGCCGCGCGGGGTGCGCTGAATGAAGCCCTGCTGCATCAGGAACGGCTCGATGACGTCCTCGACCGCATCGCGGGATTCGGCGATGGCGTAGGCGATGGTCTCAACGCCGACCGGGCCGCCGCCATAGTTGTCGATCATGGCCTGCAGGTAGCGGCGATCGAGCGTGTCCAGGCCGGCCTGGTCGACGTCCAGCCGCGCCAGGGCGCGGGCGGCGGCCTTGGCGTCGATGATCTCGACGCCGTCGGCGGCGGCGAAGTCGCGCACCCGGCGCAGTAGCCGGCCGGCGACGCGAGGCGTGCCGCGCGAGCGGGCGGCGATCTCGGCGGCCCCCTCGGGCGAGAGGCCGAGCCCGAGCTTGGCGGCAGCACCGGCCAGCACCTTGGAGAGCTCAGCGTGGGTGTAGAATTCCAGCCGCAGCGGGATGCCGAAGCGGTCGCGCAGCGGGGTGGCCAGCATCCCGGCCCGGGTGGTCGCCGCGACCAGGGTGAACGGGGCCAGGTCGATACGGATCGAACGGGCGGACGGTCCTTCGCCGATCACCAGGTCGAGGACGTGGTCCTCCATGGCCGGATAGAGGATCTCCTCGACGTTGGCCGCCAGACGGTGGATCTCGTCGATGAACAGGACGTCGCGCGGCTCGAGGTTGGTGAGGATGGCGGCGAGGTCGCCGGCCTTGGCCAGCACCGGGCCGGAGGTGGCGCGGAAATTGACCCCCAGCTCGCGGGCGACGATCTGGGCCAGGGTGGTCTTGCCCAGGCCCGGCGGGCCGAACAGCAGCACGTGATCGAGCGCTTCGGACCGTGACTTGGCCGCCTCGATGAAGACCTTGAGATTGCCCTTGGCCTGCTCCTGGCCGACGAACTCGGCGAGAGTCTGGGGGCGCAGGGCCTTGTCGTGGGCGACCCCGGCTTCGAACGGCTGGGCGTCCGGCGAAACGATGCGGGTCATGGATAGATCCTCCCCTCTTGGGGGAGGTGGATCGCGCCGGAAGTCGCGGGACGGAGGGGGCTGGAAGAGTCAATGTCCCCCTCAGTCAGCCGTTCGGCTGACAGCTCCCCCAGCGGGGGAGCATCTAGATGGAAGGGCGCGCTCACCGGCCCAGCTCCTGCAGGCCGGCTTTGATGAGGGCGGGGATTTCGGCGTCCTCGCCCAGGCGCAGGGCGGCCTGCTCGACGACGCGGCGGGCGTTGACCTCGGCGACGCCGAGGCCGAGCAGGGCGGCGACCGCTTCGCCCACAGCCGACGGCAGCGGCGGCGCAGCGGCGCTGTGGATCTGGGCGTGGAAGGCGGCGACCGGGCTGTCGCTGAGCGGCTTGTCCTTCAACTCGGTGATCAGGCGCAGCGCGAGCTTGGGGCCCACCCCATTGGCGCGGCCGAGTGCGGCCTTGTCGTCGCGGGCGACGGCGGCGGCGAGATCCGGGGGCGCGAGCACGTCGAGCACGGCCAGCGCCGCCTTGGGCCCGACGCCCTGGATGGTCAGCATGGTCACGAAGCAGCGTCGCTCGTCGCGGCCAAGGAAGCCGTAGAGCTTCATGCCGTGGGATTCCGACCACATGCTCTCGACATGCAGGACGATCTCTTCGCCGAGGGCCGGCAGATGGCCCAGGGTGCGCGAGCCGCAGCGGACCACATAGCCGACGCCGGCCACGTCGATCAGAGCCTCCTCCTCGCCGACTTCGGCGACCAGTCCGCGCAGACGCCCGATCATGCGGCGGCTCCGATGCGGCGGAGCTTGCGATGGTGGGCGTGGGCGATGGCCACGGCCAGGGCGTCGGCGGCGTCGGCGGTGGTATCCCCGGCCGTGGGCAGCAGGCGGCGGATCATGAAGCCGACCTGGTCCTTATCGGCTGCGCCGGTGCCGACCACGGACTTCTTGACCACGGTCGCAGCGTATTCGGCGACCATCAGGCCGGCCCGAGCCGGCACGATCATCGCCATGGCCCGGGCGTGGCCGAGCTTCAGGGCCGAGGCGGCGTTGTTGTTCATGAAGGTCTCTTCGACCGCGGCCTCGTGCGGGGCATGGCGTTCGACCACTTCGGCGATGCCCTCGAACAGCACCAGAAGGCGCTCGGAGAACGGCAGGCTGTCCTTCGGCGCGATAACGCCATGGGCCACATGGCCGAGCCGCGCGCCCTCCATCGTGATCACGCCCCAACCCGTGCGGCGCAGGCCGGGATCGAGGCCGAGAATGCGGAGCGGGGCGGTCATGGGAATCTGCGCGTTCGTCATCTGTTCCGGAACTCGTACAGGACGTCGCCAGGGTTAAGCAATGGTTGAGGCCGGGACCTGCGCGCGCAGAGTTGAAGGAACCCCGGCCCCAGTGGACGGGTTGGCGTCGTGGAGGACGAACGCCATGGACTACCGACTCTACGTGTTCAATTCGCTGGGCAAATTCGCCGATGTCGAGGAGTGGAGCTGCGCCTCGGACGATATCGCCCTGGAACAGGCCAGCCGGCAGCGCCACGCCTTTGGCGCGGAGCTTTGGCAAGGCAAGCGGCGGCTGAGCACCATGGCTGGGCCGATGAGCCTGCCGGGCGACAATCAGGCCGCCTAGGACCTGACTAGCTAGTTCCAGAACCTGAAGGCCTGCCAGCCCGCCTGGATCATCTCGCGCGGCAGGCCGGTGACGTCGGTCAGGAACAGGGCCGGGACGAAGATCACCGCTGAGGCGCCCGGGATGAAGAAGATCGCCAGGAACAGGCCGATCATCGCCAGGCCCTCGAACTTGCGCAGGCTCTGGGTCCAGTCCTGCGGCAGGAACGGACGGATCACGCCGTAGCCGTCTAGCCCGGGGACCGGCAGCAGGTTGAGGACGAAGGCGGTCGCCTGCAGGAAGGCGAGCACCGCCAGGGCGTCGCAGAGCCGGCGCGCGCCATCGCCCTGCAGCGGCGAAAAGGCGACGCCGTAGATGGCCGTCACCAGCAGCGCGAAGACCAGCAGGGTGCCGAGCGGGCCGGCCAGCGAGGCCAGGGCGCGCCAGGCCTTGCTGCGCATCAGATCCTCGCGCAGGTAGACCGCGCCGCCGGGGAAGCCGATTCCGCCGAGGATCACGGCCAGGATCGGGATGACGATCGAGACGCCGACGTCGACGTACTTCAGCGGGTCCAGCGTCAGGTAGCCCTTGGCGCGAATGGTGTGGTCGCCGGCCTTGTAGGCGACGAAGGCGTGGCCGAACTCGTGGGCCATGACAGCCAGGATCCAGCCGAGGATCACGAACACGAAGGAGAGGATGGCCCCGGTCAGCTCGCTGGGCGCGAACACCAGGCCCACGCCGGCGGCCAGCCAGCCGGCCAGCAGGGCCAGGGCGTTGGGGCTGACGCCGAGGTGGACGTCGTCTTCGGCGGTCTGGCTCAAGGCGGGCTCACGGAAAGGATCGAGTGGTCGGGGCTCTTGCGGACCACGAGGTCGGCGCGGGGCCGGGCGTGGATGATGTGATCGTGCAGGTTCTTCAGGTTCACGTCGCGCCAGACAATGCGGGCCAGGCCGTCAGTCTGCTCGCGGCTCATCTGCCGGAAGCGGGCGTAGAACGAGGTGGGGTCGTGCTCGGCCGCTTCCCAGAGCTGCAAGAAGCGTTCGACGTACCAGCGCTCCAGGTCGGCTTCGTCGGCTTCCAGATAGATCATGGCGTCGAGGAGGCTGGTCGGGCCGGTGTCCGGATGGCGCAGGGTCAGGCCCTCGATCACCAGGGCGTCGGGCGGGGCGAGCCGCCGGGTCAGCGCCGGATCGATGTCGTAGATCACGTGCGAATAGGCCGGGAAGTCGGCGGGGCCGCTGCGTATTGCTTTCAGGGCGGCGGCCAGCGCCGCATGGTCGTAGGTGGCCGGCACGCCCTTGTTGCTGAGCAGGCCCATGGCCTCAAGCTCGGCGTTGGTGTGCAGGAAGCCGTCGGTGCAGGCCAGCTCGACCTGGGCGCCGCCCGCCGCCAGCTGTTGCTGCAGGGCTTGTGCGAAGGTGCTCTTGCCGACCGCCACCGATCCGGTGACGCCGACAATGAACGGGCCGGCGGCCGGGCGCAGCGGGGCAAGCAGGTCGGCGATCTGGTCGAGGCTCAAGACGTCCACTTGCGCTTTTCCCTGGCGGCTCGTCGCCTTGGATATGGGAATTGCCGCGCCAAGCACAGCCTTAGAGGCCGGCGACCTTGGCGAGGTTGGGCTTCGGGATAGCCGAGACGAACGGGCCTTGGGCGTTGGCCTTGTCGCGAGCGAGCTCGGCCCAGGCGGCGGCGAAGCCGGTGGGGCTGGCCTTGGACGGCTGGGCGATGGCGAAGCTGGGCTTGGCTCCAGACAAGGCGGCGGTGAGCGCGGCCCAGAGGTCGAGGTCTTCAGCCGGCGCCTCCTCGCCCTGCGGCGGGCGGCCGGCGGCGATCAGGGCGGCGATGCGGGCGACCGCGCCGTTGTCGATCTGGATGGCGACCTCGCCCTTCGGGACGCCCTTCAGCGCCGCCAGCAGGCCAGCCAGAGCCATGCGCTGGGGCGTAGTGTAGCGCTCGCCGCCGGCCTGGCCCGCGACCTCGCCCCCGATGTTGCGAACGAAGGCCCAGCCTCCGCACTTGAAGGCCTGGTGGTGACTGGTCTGGATCCAGATGCGCGCGCTCATGTCGGGGGCTTTAGCAGGTTGCGGAATCGGCCGCATGATCCCTCGACCTAGGGGAGAAAAACATGGCTGGCGCCACCACCAACAACACCAGCGTCGAGAAGCTGAACCAGGCCAACGAGGGCAAGCTGCCTGGGCATCTGGGGCTGGTCATCACCGAGGTGGCGGACGGCAAGGTGGTGGGCCGGCTGAAGGTGCGCCAGGATCTGGTGGCGCACACCGGCTACCTGCTGGCCGGGGCGGTGCTGTCGGTGGCCGACATCCTCTGCGCCTATGGGGTGTCCACCGCCTGGCCGGATGGCGCCAACGGCTTCACGACGGCGGAGGTGAAGGCAAATTTCGTCGGCACCCTGCGCGAGGGCGAGGCGATCTGCACGGCCACCCTGCTGCACGGCGGGCGCACCACCCAGGTATGGGACGCCAGGGTCGAGGACGCGGCCACCGGCAAGCTGATGGCCGCGTTCCGCTGCACTCAGATCATTCTCTATCCGCGTGCCTAGGCGGCGGCCTGCTCGCGGCGGCGGTTGGCGCGGATCATCATCCCGACGCCGCCGAACCCGGCGATCATCAGCGCCCAGGTGTCGGGCTCGGGCACGCCCGAAATGAAGGTGAAGTTGTCCATCACGAACTGACGGCCCCTGTCGGTGCAATCGTCGATGTAGGTGGTGAAGGTGAGCTGATCGATGCCGCCCCAGTTGGCGGCGAACAGCTGCGGGCTCTTGTCGGTCAGAGTCAGGGTCTTGCTGTACTTCTGAACCCCGTCATTGAGCCCGACGATGGTGAGCTTCAGGCCCTGGATCCAGGCGGCGGTGAAGTAGGCGCTCTGGAAGGTGAACGTCCCGCTGGCCAGCGAGACCGACCCGGTGACGTCGCCATAGTCGTTGAAGGCGACATTCTTGGCCGAGACCATGCCCCTGCCGTAGCCGGTGTTCTGCAGGCCGACCTTCTTGGGGGCGACCGTGCTGATGTTGTTCCAGTTGAAGCCCTGGTAGGCGCCCAGCGCCTGGATCGAGGAGCCGCGGTCGTCGAAGGTGATCACGCCCGCGCTGGCGGGACCCGCCAAAGCCGCCGCGCCTAGCGCCACAGCCGCAAACATCGCCTTCATGCACTCAAACCCCCGACTATCGGAGTCCGCGTGGACCCCACCCTTAGCGAGGAGTTCGGCCACAAAACGTGGTTAGCGCCAAGCTAATTCACTCGGCGAGCGGGAAATATGATGCCGTATTCGCCTTTTGCGGGAGTTGGGGTCAGCGCAGGTCCGAGACCGCCCTCAGGGCGAAATCGACCTCGTCGGTGGTGTTGCGGATGCTGGGCGTGAGGCGCACGTGCGAGACCGCGTAGGGGGCGTCCGAGCCGAGGATGCGAGAACGCCGCAGCCGCGACACTGCCTCCTGCGCCGACAGCCCCGCTACGTCGAAGGAGACGATCCCGGCCGACATCTGCGGGCTCATCGGCGTGCGGACGCGCACGTGGGGCATGGCCGCCAAGCCGGTCTTCAGACGCGTGGCGAGCTCATGGGTGCGGGCGGCGACATGATTCTTGCCGATCATCTGGTGGAAGCCGAACGCCTCTGGCATCGACCAGACGTGTTCGAAGGCCTTGAAGCCGCCCGGAGTCATCCGCGCTCCGGTGTTCGCGCCGGGCTCATAGCCGCCGATCCAGGCCGAATAGGCGTCCGGCGCCAGGAAGCTGGGGATGGTCGGCATCAGCCGCGCCAGGGCCTGGGGATTGTAGAACACCACGCCGGTGCCGCGCGGTCCGAACAGCCACTTGTGGCAACTGGCCACCAGCACGTCGCAGCCGAGTCCCGGCAGGGTGGCGTCTTCCACACCGAAGCCGTGAACGCCGTCGACACAGAAGATGACCTGGTCGGCCGGGGAACGGCGGGCGTTGATCGGACGCAGGGCGTCGGCGATCGCGCGGATCGGCAGCTTCAGGCCGGTGGATGAGTGCACCCAGGTGAGGGCGAGGACCCGGGTCGTCGGGCCGATCCCGGCCGTCACCCGGCGGACGATCTCTCCCGTCGAAGCGGTCTCGGCCCCGTCGTGCAGGGTGATCTTGCGGATCGTCGCGCCGCCGCGTCGGGCGGCCAGGCGCAGCGACTCGTGGGTCACGTAGTAGTCGTGGGTGCTGGTGAGCACCTCCTGGCCGTAGCGCAGGTTGAAGCCGGCATAGAGCAGGCCGATGCCGGCGGTGGTGCTCTCGCAGAGCGAGACGTTCTCGCCGGGCACCCCGAAATAGGCGCCGGCGGCGGCGCGGGATGCGTTCTGGCCGCGTTTGTTGTTGCGCTCCAGATAGGTGATCGGATTGCGGTCGAGGGCCAGGCGGTGGCGGGTGATCGCCTCGCGCACCGGCCGCGGGTTCGAGGCGAACAGCATGGCTGAGAGGTCGACCTCGCTCCAATCCATGTCCCACTGAGTGCGCAGGCTCGGCCAACTCGGGGGCGGTCGGGCCCCGGGAACCTGGGGCGATGGCGCTGCGGCGGCCGGCCTGGCGTATCCTGCGACGGGGGGCGAGGCGGGCGGCGCGGCGGCGGGCTGAACGGGCGCAGGCTGGGCCGGCGGTGGTGGGGCGGGGAGTGCGGTCGGCTGCGGCGCGGCCTGGTGCTCGGCCTGGGCCAGCGCCGCCGCAGGGGCGGCCGCCAGACCGAGCGCAAGCATGGCGCGTCTGTTCAAGGATCCGTCGTTCGCAGCCATCGCAAGCCCTCCGATACCCGTGTCTCGAGAAGGACAATGCGGAGCTTGTTCATCGGGTTTCGAATCCGGCGCGCGTCTGGGGTGAATCTGCGGGCCTACTCATGTCGCGGCGCCAGTTCGAAGGAGATCACCCTGGCGTCGCCCAGCAGTTCGTCGGTCAGCGCCTGGGTCGGCCAAGCCTTGGTTCCGCGGACGGTGGAGGCGAACTCCACGCCCTCCCCGGCGGGCAGCAACCGCACGACGACGATGTCGGGCTTCAGGGCGAGCCGGCTGAACAGCTCGCGGAACTCGGCCTCACGAGGAGCCGCTTCGCGCCGGTAGCGCACCGCCACGTCCATGTGATGCTGGCGCGGCAGGCGCTCGTCGATCAGTCGAAGCCCGGCCAGGACCAGCAGCGTGGCGACGGTGCCGGCGATCGCCAGGCCGTGCAGGCTGATGCCGTAGAGGATGCCAAGGCACGAGGTGATCCACAGTGACGCCGCCGTGGTCAGGCCGCGGATCGAGAAGCCCTCGCGGAAGATCACACCGGCGCAGAGGAACCCGATGCCGGTCAGGACGCCATGCGCCATCCGCACCGGGTCGATGCGGATCACGTCGTGCGGGGTGCCGGCCATCCAGTCGATCTGATGCACGGCCGCCAACATCAGGAGGGTGGAGGCCAGGCAGACGAGGATATGGGTGCGGATGCCCGCCGCACGGCCGCGATACTCGCGCTCGAAGCCGATCGCCCCGCCGGCCAGAACGGCCGCCAGGATCGGGAGCAGATAGGCGTGGCGAAACAGGTCCATAGGCCCTGAACGCGCGAACTGCGGTTAAGCTTCCAGCACACGCGTTTCAGGCGGTGGAGAAGGTCGGGCTAGCCGAACTTCTCCATGTCCTCGTCGGAGATCTCGTAGTCGCCGTAGACGTTCTGCACGTCGTCGTCGTCGTCGAGGGCGTCGATCAGCTTGAGCAGGGTCGGGACGACATCGCCGGCGACGGCGACATAGGTCTTCGGCCGCCAGACGATCTTGCTGGTCTTGGCCTCGCCCAGCACCGCTTCCAGGGCGCTGGCCACTTCGGCGAAGTCCTCGAAGGCGGTGTAGACGACGTGGCTTTCCTCGTCGGACTCGACGTCCTGGGCGCCGGCCTCGATAGCCGCCTCCATGACCTTGTCCTCGGATCCGACCTTGGCCGGGTAGGTCAGCTCGCCGAGCCGGTCAAACTGGAACGACACCGAGCCCGAGGCGCCGAGGTTGCCGCCGTTCTTCGAGAAGATGGTCCGGATGTTCGAGGCCGCGCGGTTGCGGTTGTCGGTCAGGCCTTCGACGATGATGTTGACGCCGCCGGGGCCGAAGCCCTCGTAGCGCACTTCCTCGTAGTTTTCCCCGTCGCCGCCCGCGCCCTTCTTGATGGCGCGTTCGATGTTGTCCTTGGGCATGGACTCGGCCCGCGCGTTGGTCACGGCCAGGCGCAGGCGGGGGTTCATCGCCGGGTCGGGCATGCCCGACTTGGCGGCGACGGTGATCTCACGCGACAGCTTGGAGAACAGCTTGGACCGCGCCGCGTCCGCGCGGCCCTTGCGGTGCATGATGTTCTTGAACTTGGAATGTCCAGCCATGGGTCTCTCTGAAAGTCAGTGTTCGGCTTCTAACCTCAGCCAAGCGCGAACGCCAGCGGGGCCGGAACCACGGCGGGCCGCAGGGGTTAGGCCTGCGCAGACTTGGGAGCGCAGGTTATGAGCGACTACCTCGACGACATGCTGGACGAGGAGCCGACGCGGTCGGTGGTCAGTTGGATGGATCGACCGCCGCTGCATCTGGGGCCGGCCGCCCTGTCGACTGCGGTGGCAGGAGCGTTTCTGCTGGGCGCCGTGGCGGCTTTTGGGGCGATGGCCCTAACCGGCCGGTTCAACGTTCGGCAGGTTCACAGTCGAACCTCACGACTGCTCCACTAGCCAGGCGATAGACGGCGTCCTGGGGAACCTCCTGGGACCAGGTATCCTGGCGACTCAGCCCCATGAAGGCGCCGCGCAGCAGGCGGCCGGCGCCGCCGTGGCTGACCACGATGACCTTGCGCTCGGGTTCGGCGGGCAGGCTGGAGAGCCAGTCTGCGACCCGGGCATGGACGTCCTCGTAGGTTTCGCCGCCGGGCGCTGAGAACTGCCAATCCTTGCGCGCAAAGACGTCCGGGTGCTCGGCGGCCAGCTCGTCGCGCAGCCGTCCGTCCCACTGGCCGAACGACACCTCGATCACCCGCGGATCGGTTTCGACCGGCAGCCCCAGCCGTTCGCCGATGATCCTGGCCGTGTCCAGGGCCCGTCCGAGCGGGCTGGAAACCAGGCGCCAGCCGGCAGGTTTTCCGACCAGATCCTGCAGCAACCTGCCGACCGCCGCAGCCTGGCTGCGGCCGAGCGCGGTGAGCGGCGAGTCGAGCCGGCCCTGCTGGCGGCGTTCGGCGTTGAATTGCGTCTGCCCGTGGCGGACGAGATAGATCATGCAGTGACCGGGGCGCAGGTGAGACGATCGACGACGCCCCCAGAGAGCCGGAAGATTGCGTCCTGGGGCGTATCCTGGCCCAGGGTCTCTTCGCGCGAAAGGCCCAGATAGGCCCCGCGCATCAGGCTGCCGGCGATCCCGTGGCTGACGGCGATCACCTTGCGGTCGGTCTCGTCCGGCAGGGTCGAGAGCCAGGGGCGCACGCGGCCGTCGACATCCTCGAACCGCTCGCCGTCGGGCGAGTTGAACACCCAGTCGCGGCCTGCGAACGCCTCGGGCTGCTCGACCCGCAGGTCGGCGTACATCCGGTTCTCCCAGGCGCCGCAGCCGACCTCGATCAGGGCCGGCTCGATCTCGACTGGCAGGCCCAGGGTCTGGCTGACGATCGCCGCCGACTGGCGGGTGCGCCTCAAGGGGCTGGCGAGGATGCGCCAGCCCGAGAGGTCGTCGATCATTCCGTCCAGCAGCGCCGCCATGGCTCGGACCTGGGCCATGCCGAGCGAGGTCAGCTGGGAGTCGGTCTGGCCCTGCAGGCGGCCGTCGCGGTTGTAGTCGGTCTGGCCGTGGCGGAGCAGGTAGATCATTTCTTGCGGCGCACCACCGGGTGTGAGGACGACAGGCCCCCGTCGACCACGATCGCCTGACCGTTGACGTAGGAGCTCTCGTCGGAGGCCAGGAACAGGGCCGCGTTGGCGATCTCGATGGGCACGCCGCCGCGGGTCATCGGGTTGAGCTGACCGATCTTGTCCTCGTTGCCGCGAGCGCGGGCGCCGTCGAAGATCGGCTGGGTCATGCCGGTCTCGATCAGGCCCGGGCAAATGGCGTTCACGCGCACGCCGGTGCCGTAGAACTCGTTGGCCGAGGTCTGGGCGAGGTTGATCACCCCGGCCTTGGAGGCCGAGTAGGGCGAGCCGCCGGCGCCCGAACGGATGCCCGCCACCGAGGCGGTGCAGATGATCGAGCCCTTTTCCTTGGGGACCATCACCCGCGAGGCGTGCTTCACCAGGAGGAAGGCGCCGATCAGATTGACCCGCAGGATCTCGGCCCAGAAGGCGCCGTCCTGCTCGTCGAAGGTGGTCCAGCCGCCGGAGATGCCGGCGTTGGCCCAGGCCACGTCGAGGCCGCCGTACTCGGCGACCGCCTTCTTCACCAGGCCCTCGACGAAGGCCTCGTCGCCGGCGTCGCCGGTGAGTGCGACGACCTTGCCGCCGGCCTCGGCGACCATGCGGGCGGTCTCGTTCACGCTGTCCATCTTGTCGGCGATGACCAGGCTTGCGCCCTCGGCGGCGAACAGGATCGAGCTGGCGCGGCCGATGCCCGAGCCGGCGCCGGTGATGATGGCGGTCTTGCCGGAGAGACGTCCCATGGGGGTTTCCTTATGCAGAACTAGGCGCGCGCGGCCGCGGCCAGGATGGCGTCGATGAAGGTGTCGTGGAGCGCCGGCGGCAGGTCGTGGCCCATGCCGGGGATGATGCGGAGCTCCGCGCCGGGAATGGCGGCGGCCGTCGCCTCGCCGCCGAGCGGCTTGATCAGCGGATCGTCGGCGCCGTGCAGGACGACGGCCGGAACCTTGAGTGCGGCGAGGCGAGCGGTGCGGTCGCCGTCGGCGCGGATCGCGCCCATCTGCCGGGCGGAGGCAGTCGGATTGAAGGCGCGGGCGTGTTCGTCGATGGCGCGCTGGCGCAGGGCGCCTGGCGGCCAGGGATAGGAGGGGCTGCCGATGATCTCGGCGTTCTTCACGGCGTGGGCGAGGAAGGCCTCGTAGTCGGCGGCCGGGTCGGGCGGGGCGACGGTGAGCACCGCGCCGGCCTCCGGCGTCGGGTCCATGGTCCCGGGCGCGCCGGTCGCCGACATGATCGAGGCGATGGAGAGCACCCGGTCCGGATGGGCGATGGCCACCGCCTGGGTGATCATGCCGCCCATGGAGACGCCGGCGACATGGGCCTTGGCCACGCCAGCGGCGTCGAGCACCGCGACCGCGTCGGCGGCCATGTCGGAGAGGCTGTAGCTCTCGCCCGGCTTGAACCAGGTGGAGAGGCCGGTGTCGCGGTTGTCCAGGCGGACGACGCGATAGCCGCGTGCGGCCAGCTTCTCGCAGAAGTCGGCCGGCCAGCGAGTCATCTGCGAGCCGAGCCCATTGATCAGCAGGATCGCGGGGGCGGAATCAGAGCCGAAGGATTCGTACTCGAGTTCGACCTGGCCGTTCTTCGCGCGGGGCATGGGATCTCTCCAGTCTGATCCTCCCCCGCTGGGAGAGGTGGCGTTCGTCGCAAAGCGGCGAATGACGGAGGGGGCCGACGGCCAAGGGTCGAAGGCCCCCTCAGTCAGCTTCGCTGACAGCTCCCCCAGTGGGGGAGCAATTGGCGTGAGCCTTACGGCACCAGCACCACGCGGCCGACGGCGGCGCGGCTTTCGATGTAGGCGTGGGCGCCGGCGGCGTCGGAGAGCGGGAAGACCTTGTCGATCAAGACTTCCAGCTCCCCGCGGGCGGCTTCGTCCATCAGGCGCTGGATATTGTCGTGCGCGCGGTCGGTCATGATCTCGGCGCCGAGGAAGACGCCGCGCAGCTGGCGGTTGCCGCCCATCATCGCGCCGACGTCGACGACCATCGGCTCACGGCCGGCGGCGCCGACCATCGAGACCCGGCCGCGATAGCCCAGGGCATTGATCGAACCTTGCAGGGTCGGACCGCCGACCGAGTCGACGATCACGTCCGCGCCCTTCTTGTCGGTGAGGCGCATGACTTCCTTCACCACGTCCTCGCGGGCGTAGTTGATGCCGTGATCGAGACCGAGCGGCTTCAGGCGCTCGAGACGCTCGTCCGAGGAGGCGGTAGCCAGCACGGTGGCGCCGGCGCGCTTGGCCAGCTGGATCGCGGCCACGCCCACGCCAGAGGCGCCGGCTTGCACCAGGACGGTCTCGCCTGCCTTCAGGTTGGCGGCGTCGAACAGGCAGTCGTCGGCGGTGCCGAAGGTGACCGGGATGGCGGCGGCCTTCTTGACGTCGAAGCCGTCCGGGATGACCCAGCAGTTGCGGGCCGGGACCGAGCGCAGTTCAGCGTGGCTGCCCCAGTTGTTCACGGTGGCGACCTTCTGGCCGACCTTAAGATGGGTGACCTCGGCGCCCACGGCGACGATCTCGCCGGCGGCCTGGTAGCCGACCACGTGCGGGGTGGTCATCAGCTTGCCGCCGAAGCGGCTGAGGACGTCGCCGCCTTCGATGGCGATCGCCTCGACCTTGATGATCACGCCCTTGGGATGCAGGCTGGGATCGGGGAACTCCTCGTACTTAAGGACTTCCGGGCCGCCGTTCTCGTAATAGACCGCCGCCTTCATGCGCTTCTCCTAATGAATTAAACAATTGTTTGATTGCTACCTCCCACGCGCCAGAGGCTGACGCAAGGGGATGCGAAACCTAGAGCCTTTCCGGTTCGGGTGGCCACCTCAACCGACAAGAAGGCGCCCGCTTAAAATCGTGAGGGCCGCAACCGGCCGCCCGAGACGGCATCGGATGCGCTGCGTAGGCCCTTAAGATTGGTCTTAATTATTTTGTCTGCGCCGATCGTGAAAGACTTGCAGTGAATACTCACTTGCGGGGAATACTGTCCCGTAATGACACACGGGCGAGGGCGTTGACTTCGATGCTGTCCAGCCGACCGGAACCGGCGCCGCCGACCGCAGATCACGCGCAGCTGGTCATCGAGACCATGTACCAGGTGGCGGCCGACCCGGAGGGCTGGGAACAGCTGATCGAAGTGCTGGGCGAAGGCGGCCTGGGCCGCGAGCCGGACGCCGACTTCGTGCGCGGCCTGGCGATCAGCGAAGACATCGCTCGACTGACGCGCGACGCCGACGAACTGCCGGCGGGCGGAAGGCCGGACCTGGGCTGGATGCTGCTGACAGCGCGCGGCAAGGTCAGCGCGCACAATCCGGCCGCCCGCATGGTGATGGAGGACGGGCTCGGGGTCCTGGAGATCGGACGCGAGATCGGTTTCGACAATCCCGACAACCAGGAGGCGCTGGCCGAGGCGCTGGCGCGGACCCGCAAGGCTCGGCAGGGCCAGGTGATCCTGAAGCTGGAGCGCGGCGACGAGGCCGGGCCGAGCTTCGCCTATGTGATCCCGGCCCGCACCTTGCCGGCGGTTGTCGGGGTCGGGCTGGTGATCCCCGAAGAGGACGAGACCTATGCGGTGGTGTTCCCGGCGGCGGCGGAGACCGGGGTGCTGTGGACCTCGATCCGCGAGAGCTTCGGCCTGACGGCGGCGGAGGCCCGGCTGGCCCGCAAACTGCGTGACGGACGCACCCTCCAGGAAGCGGCCGAGGTGCTGTCGGTCAGCGTCAACACCGTGCGCAACCAACTGCGGGCGGTGTTCGACAAGATGGGCCTGAAGCGGCAGAGCGACCTGATCCGCGCGCTGACCGAATTGTCCTCGCTGGCCAGCACGATCGACATGCAGACGCCGATCCGCCAGCCGGTGGAGGAGGCCCCGCCGGTCCGGGCGATCACCCTGTCGGACGGGCGCAAGCTGGCCTATCGGGAGTACGGCGATCCGCGCGGCAAGGCGCTGCTGTCGTTCCACGAGGGCCTGGGCTCGAGCCTGCTGCCGCCGGACACCGACGCCCTGGCGCGGCGACTGGGGCTGCGGATCGTCTGCGCCGATCGTCCGGGGTTCGGCCAGTCGGACATTCGCGGCGACTACAGCTTCGACGGCGTCGCCCAGGACATGGTCGAGCTATGCGATCAGCTCGGCCTCGACGAGGTAAGGGTCGCCGGCGTGCTGTCGGGAGCGCTCTGCGCGATCGCGACCGGGATCCGGCTGGGCCCGCGGGCGGTGAAGGTGATGGTCTGTTCCGGCCGCTCGCCGCGGCCGCCCGAAGGCGGCAACCCGCTGGTCCAGTTCCGCCGCCGGATGGAAGACAATCCGTGGGTGCTGGAGACTCTCTTCTCGATCCTGCGCTTGCGGATCTCGCCGGCCATGCTGGAGCGCATCCTGCGCCGGCAAGGCTCGCCCGGCGACCTGGCCTATCTCGACGCCCATCCCGAGGCGGCGACCTATGTCGCGGCCTATGTGGCCGAGGCGCTGGCGCGGACCGGGCGGGGCCCCGCCGACGAGGTGCGCGCCTTTCGCAGGGCTCGCAACATGGATCTGGCCGGGCTGAGGGCCCCGCTGATCGTCTGGCACGGGGAGCAGGACCGGCTGGCGCCGGCGGCGTCCATGCTGGTCTTCGCCGGAGATCGCGCCAGCGAGGTGCGCGTGACGCCGGAGATCGGCCATTTCCTCGCGCTGAAGCACTGGGAAGAGATCCTGACAGGTGCGGCTGCGTAATCGCCTTAGTGCATTTGCGTCATGCGCGAGCCGGGCCGATTCGGTCTTCTGACCGGGAAGGATGGCAATGTCGGGTGGGACCTTACCTCCATGCTTGGAAACCGCTTGAGCCGCGCTGCGAGCTTGCGCCCGGCGGCCTCCCCGACACCGCCAGGCAACGATTCCCGCTCAGGTCTCGCAATCGCGTGGGCTGAGCTGGAATCCAGGACCCGCCGTCAATGCCCCACCCAGCAGCGGTGGCGGGTCCGACCTTTTCCAGGACTGCTAGGAGGATGGCGAGGCTCCGCGAGCCCTGCCATCGATCGGCCGATCTCGGGGGAGTTCCGGCCCATCACCTAGGAGGCGGGCGCGGTCCCCCACGGGCCGCGCCCGTAATACTTCAGGCTTCTCAGGCGTTGCGCTTCACGTAGGCGCGGATCGCGGCGATGACCGTGTCCTGATCTTCTTCGGTCAGATAGGGGTGCATCGGCAGGCTCATCACCACCTTGGCCGCCGCGTTGGTGACCGGCAGGCCGCCGGGGGCCGGATAACCCGAATAGACGTCCTGTTGGTGGATCGGGATCGGATAGTAGACGGCGCTGGGTACGTCCTGGGTCTTCAGGTGAGCGACCAGTCCGTCGCGGTCGTCGGTCTCGATCGTGTACTGGGCCCAGACGCTGATCCCGCCCTCGATCACCTTGGGAACCTTGACCACGTCCGAGAGGCCGGCGGCGTAGCGGTCGGCGACGCGGTTGCGGGCCTCGATCTCGTCGGCGAAGATGGTCAGCTTCTGCAGCAGAACGGCGGCCTGGATGGTGTCCATCCGGCTGTTCATGCCGACGCGCAGGTTCAGGTACTTCGGGTCGTGGTCGAAGGTCTTGCCCTCGAGGTCCGACTTCACCGCCTGGCCGTGGACCCGCAAGGACACCAGCAGGTCGTGCAGGCGCTCGTCCTTGCACAACACCGCGCCGCCGTCGCCGTAACAGCCGAGCGGCTTGGCCGGGAAGAAGCTGGTGGTGGTGACGTCGGCCCAGTGGATCGGGTGTTGGCCGTTCAAAGTGCAGCCGAAGCCCTGGGCGCTGTCGGAGATCAGCTTCAGGCCGTGCTTCCTGGCCACGGCGGAGATGGCCGGATAGTCGGCCGGCTGGCCGAACAGGTCGACGGCGATCACCGCCTTGGGGGTCAGCTTGCCCTCGGCCTTCACCGCGGCGATGGCGGCGTCGAGCTTGGCCGGGTCGAGGTTGTAGGTGTCGGGCAGGACGTCGACGAACACCGGGCTGGCGCCGACCAGGGGCATGACCTCGGCGGTCGCCGCGAAGGTGAAGGACGGGCAGAACACCGCATCGCCGGGGCCGACGCCCCAGGCCATCAGCGGCAGCTGCAGCGCCTCGGTGCCGGAGCCGCAGGAGAGCACGAACGGCGCCTGGCCGAACTCGCCCAGGGCCTTTTCGAACTGGCCGATCTCCGGACCCATGATGTAGGCGCCAGACCGCACCACCTTGAGGATCGCGTCCTCCAGGGGCTGACCCAGACGGGCGCGTTGGGCTTGCAGGTCGATGAAGGGGATCGGCATGGACACATCCGCAAAGTGAAGCGGCGCGCTTCATCGCACACGGAGTCACGCTAAGCCAAACACGCTTATTTTCGGAAAGTTTCTCGGGAAACGAATGGTCCCGGAAGCGCCCCCCGACACTTCCGGGACCAGGCCGCCATGTTCGAGGCGGCCGTCCGCCCTGCGGGGGCGGCGCGCGCCTCCAGGGATCGTTCCTGGCGGCGCGGTGTCTGGGTGCATGCTAAGTTATTGGTGAAATAGAATGCAAGTGAAGTCGTAGCGCGCGGTAAGTATTCAAAATGCGCAATTTACGCATACTCGCTCTACTTGGGTGCGATGATTGTAGATAATCTACGAATGGCGCCGCTTGACGCCGCGTAACTAAATTCATCGATGACGGTCGCCGCCAGCGACACGATCGCCACCTGTCCGCGCAGGTTGGCCGAGCGGCATACGCAGTGCTCGAGCCGTTGCGGCTGAGCGTCGAAGCTGTGCGCCGGGCGGGCGTCGAGGACGCCGGGATCGACTGGTTTCTCGGGGCGGGTGCGCGTGGCGGTCGGTTAGTGCGTGAGCCGCCGCCTCAAGCCGCGCTGGCCACTGGAACAAGGGACAGCCGGCGGCGTCACCGCCGGCTGTCTGTGAGCTTGGCTCAGATCTGGCGCGTACGGCCTTCCCAATAGGGCGCGCGGACCTTGTTGCGTTGGATCTTGCCGGCTTCGGAGCGCGGCAGTTCGGTGACGAAGTCGAGGCTGCGCGGGACCTTGAAGGCCGGCAGGGTCTTGCGGCCGAAGTCCAGGATCTCCTGGGCCAGGGCGTCGGACGCCTGGTAGCCCGGCTTCAGCAGGATCACCGCCTTGACCTGCTCGCCCCACTCGTCGTGCGGCACGCCGACCGTGGCGCTGTCGGCGACGGCGTCATGCTTGATGAGCTCGTTGTCGACTTCCTGCGGATAGATGTTCACCCCGCCGGAGATGATGGTCTCGGCGTTGCGGCCGGTGAGGAACAGGTAGTCGTCCTCGTCGAAGTAGCCGACGTCGCCCATGGTGAAGAAGTCGCCGACGCGGTTGGCGTTGGTCTTCGCCTGGTCCTTGAAGTAGGTGAAGCCGCCGGGCGGCAGCTGGTGATAGATGCCGCCGGGCACGCCGGGCGCGCACTCGTTGCCCTCCTCGTCGAGGATGCGAACCTGCAGCAGGGCCGGGCGCTTGCCGACGCTGCCCGGCTTCTGCAGCCACTCCTCGGAGGAGATGGCGAAGCCCGCACCGCCTTCGGAGCCGGCGTAGTATTCGCTCAGCACCGGACCGAACCACTCGATCATCGCGTGCTTGACCTCGGGCGGGCAGGGCGCCGCGCCGTGGACGATGTATTTGACGTGGCTGATGTCGTACTTGGCCCGCACCGCGTCGGGCAGGGCCAGCAGGCGCTGGAACATGATCGGCACCAGGTGCAGGTGCGTGACCTTGTTTTCCGAGATGGTGCGCAGCACCAGTTCGGAGTCCCACTTGTCGATGAAGTAGAGCGGGCAGCCGGCGCCCATGGCGGCGCGGACGTCGAAGGCCAGCGGCGCGGCGTGATAGGCCGGGCCGGCGCAGAGCTGCACCGAATCGTCGTCATAGCCGCGCATGGCGTACATCGCCTGCGGCGTGATCGCCGCCGCCTCGCGGAACACGCCCTTCGGGCGGCCCGTGGTGCCGGAGGTGTACATCATCTGGTTGCCGAGCACGGGGTCGGTGATGTCCGAGCCGTCGAACGGGGCGAGGGCGTCCGCGTAGTTCTGGAAGCCGGCGATCTCGCCGCCGACCGCCAGCTTCACCAGCACGTTGGGGCATTGCTCGGCCGCGGCGGCGACCGAGGCGACCCGCGCCTCGCCGACCAGCACCTTCGCTTCGCAGTCGTTGATGATGTAGGCGATCTCGTCGACGGTCAGGTGCCAGTTGACCGGGGTGATGCGCAGGCCCGAGCGCAGGGTCGCGGCCTGGACCTCGATGAATTCGGCGCGGTTGGAGCAGACGATCGCCAGGGCGTCGCCCTTGCCGAGACCGTGCTGACGGAAGAGGCGCGTGAGCTTGTTGGCGGCCGCATTGACCTGCCCGAAGGTGGTCACCTTGCCGTCCGGGTCGACGACTGCGGGCTTGTCGGGTTGGAGTTTGGCCCAAACGGCCGTGGTCATCCCAGTCGCAGCGGCCTCGTTCAGGACGTCATCCAGGCTGGTGCGCTCTTTCAAATCTTCCATCAAATTCCTCCCGTCGCCGAGGGCCGATGGACGGTCCGCGGGCGCTCTTTTCTATGATGCGAGACGGCGTCGAGATGAGCGTCGCGTGCGCGAAATATGCGCGGCGCTGTCCGCCCCTTCCGTTTCGGAAACCCACAATGACAGGGCAAGAGCCGCCCGACAACGGCGCAGGGAATCCAAACGCCGATCGGATCAGCCGAAGCGGGTCTCCAGCCAGCGGTACGCGCCGTAGCCGGCCGCCGCGGCGCAAGCGGTGAGGAAGGTCCCCCAGGCGACGTCGGCGAGGGTCACCTTCAGCGACCAGACCTTGAGCGTCGCCTGGTTGGTCAGGTCATAGGTGGCGTAGGCGACGAACCCCAGCAGCGCCCCGAGGCCGGCGGCGCGGAGCAGGCCTACACCATCGCGCGCCGCCGGCAGGACCGCCAGCCCGAGCACGCCGGCGATGTAGATCAGGTAGAAGGCGACCGCGGCGGGCAGGTTGAAGCGCTCGGCCAGGATCGGGTCGAGGACGGGCCGATAGAGGCGAGGTCCGATCTGACTCAGCCACACCGCGTCCAGCGCCGCCAGCGCGAGTCCTGAGGCGAGATAGGCGCCTGCGACCTTCAGCATGGCCAGTTTCAAGGCTCCTCTTCGGCGGCTCTCTTGAAGTTACGGACGCTGGGCGCGTGCGGATGCGCTGCATCCGACGGACGCGACGATCCGTAGCTCCTGGGACCGGCCCGTCCGGACATGCATGGGGAGCGCGCCGCGTGAGTAAAAGTCCACGGCTCAGGATCGCCGTAGTCGGCGGGGGCGTCGCCGGCCTCTCGTCCGCCTGGCTGCTGAGCCAGCGCCACGAGGTGGTTCTCTATGAAGACGCCCATCGGCTGGGCGGCCACGCCAACACCCTCGAGGTGCAGGGCCGTCATGGGCCGGTGGCGGTGGACACCGGCTTCATCGTCTACAACGAGGCGAACTATCCGAACTTCACCGCGCTGCTCGAGCACTTGGGCGTGGCCAGCCGCCCGGCCGACATGGCGATGAGCGTCTCGCTCGACGACGGCGATTTCGAATATTCCTCAGGGGCGCTGTTCGCCCAGGCCAGCAACCTTTTCAGCGCCCGCTACTGGGCGATGCTGCGCGATGTCGGCCGCTTCTATCGCCAGGGACCCAAGGACCTGGCGGAGTTGGAGGCGCCGCTGACCTCGCTGGACGACTATCTGGAGACCCGCGGCTATTGCCGGGCCTTCCGCGACGACCACCTGCTGCCGCAGGCCGCGGCGATCTGGTCGACCCCGCTGAGGGCGATCCGCGAGTACCCCGCCGCGGCGCTGATCCGGTTCTTCCAGAACCACGGCATGATGAGCCTGTTCGGCCGCGGCAAGTGGCGAACGGTCTGCGGCGGCAGCCAGGCCTATGTCGCAAGGCTCGCCGAGGCCTTCCGGGGCAGCTTGCGGCTCTCCACGCCGGTGACCCAGGTGCGGCGCGACCCGCTGGGCGTCGAGGTGCGCGACGCCAGCGGACATGCCGAGCGGTTCGACCAGGTGGTGATCGCGGCCCATGCGGACACCGCCCTGGGCCTGCTGGCAGATTCGGACCCGCAGGAGCAGAGGCTGCTGTCGGCCTTCGCCTACAACCGCAATCTGGCGGTCCTGCATTCGGATCGCAGCCTGATGCCGATGCGCAAGGCGGCCTGGACCAGCTGGAACCACATCGGCCGCCGGGACGAGCCGGGCGAAGGGTGCGTCACCTACTGGATGAACCGCCTGCAGTCGCTGAAGGACGCGCCGGACCTGTTCGTCACCCTCAATCCGACGCGGGAGATCGCTCGGGAGAAGATCATCTGCGCCGAGCCCTACGACCATCCGCAGTTCGACGCCGCGGCGATCGCCGCCCAGCGGGACCTGTGGTCGCTGCAGGGGCGGCGGCGGACCTGGTTCTGCGGCTCCTATTTCGGGCATGGCTTCCATGAGGACGCGCTGCAGTCGGGCTTGGCGGTGGCCGAGGCCCTGGGCGGGGCGCGGCGGCCCTGGGAGGTGTCGGACGAATCCGGGCGGATCCACCTGGAGCCGCCGTCGGCGGCGGGTCGCGCCGCGTGAGCGCCAGCGGCCTCTATGCCGGGATGGTGACACATTCTCGGCGCGGGCCGCGACGCCATCGGCTGGCCTATCGGATCTTCATGCTGCTGCTGGACCTGGACGAACTGCAGGCGCTCGATCAGCGGCTGATGGCGTTCGGCGTCGACCGCTTCGCCTTGGCGAGCTTCCATCAGGCCGATCACCTCTCCGGCGGCGCCGAGCCGCTGAAGGCGCAGGTCGAGGCGCTGCTCAAGGAGGCCGGCCTGCCGCACGGCGGAGCGGTGCGGGCGCTGTGCATGCCGCGGCTGCTGGGCGGGGCGTTTAATCCGCTGACCGTCTATTTCTGCCACTGCCCGGACCAGGCGCTCAGCGCCGTGCTCTACGAGGTCAACAACACTTTCGGGGAGCGGCATCTCTATCTTCTGGCGGCGGACGGCGAGCAGACCTGCAGCAAGAATTTCTACGTCTCGCCATTCATGGACATGGACCTGACCTACCGGTTTCGCACCCGTTCAACGGGTGATTCGGTCGCGGTGGAGGTCGATGTAACGGGGCCGCAAGGACTGGTTCTGGCGACCGCCTTCCATGGCGTCCGGCGTGAACTGACCGACGCCGCCTTGGTCCACGCCTGGGCCGCGCACCCGATGATGAGCCTCGGCGTGCTGTGGGCGATTCATTGGGAAGCGTTGAAAATGTTCGTGAAAGGCGAGCCGCTGCACCGCCGCCCGCCGCCGCCGATGCAGCTGGTCACCATGGGCCCAGATCGCCAACCGACTTGAGCGCAGAAAATCCAGGCCTGTGTAACGGGCGAATTTGCACGCGGCGTCAAAACAAGTCTGGCGCGCAGCGATCCTGCGGTTCAAAATAGTCCGCATACTTCAAGATGGAACTTGCGATGAGCGAGCAACACCCCTCCCAGCGGGGTGCGCGCACTCCTGACTCCACCGCGCCGCGCGTGGATGTCAGCGAGATGCCGCGCGTCCTGCAGCGGATCACGGCGCTTTCGCTGCGCTATCCGGGGCGGATGGCGTTGGCGGTCGCATGCTCCCTCGGCGCGGCGGTGGCCAGCCTGACGCTGCCGCGGCTGTTCGGAGCCGCGGTCGACCACGCCCAGGCGCTGCTGAGGGACGGATCAGCGCATGCCGCCGAGGCGCAGGCCGCGCTCTGGACCACGGCGCTGCTGGTGATCGCCGCCACCGTCATCCGCGGCGTTCTGACCATGATGACGGGCTATCAGTCGGAATATGTCAGCCAGCGGGTCGGCTACGACCTGCGCCTGCGCTACTTCCAACAGCTGCAGCGCCTTAGCTTCGGCTTCCACGACCGCATCCATTCCGGCGACCTGATCACCCGCGGCATGCTCGACCTCGAGGGCGCGCGGGTCTTCATCCAGGGCGGGGTGATGCAGTTTGTGTCGCTGGTCCTGCTGCTCGGCTTCGCCGCCTACATGATGCTCAGCACCGACCTGGTGATGGGCCTGATCGGCCTGGCCTTCGTGCCGATCGCCGGCTGGGCGTTGGGGCGGATGGGCTTCCTGCTGCGGGTCACATGGCTGCGCGTGCAGGAGCTGATGGCGGTCCTGACTCTCACCATGGAGGAGAACCTCCAGGGCATCCGTGTGGTGCGCGCCTTCGCCGGCAAGCGCTTCGAGATGGCCAAGTTCGACGCCGCCTCGCTGGACGCGCTGACTTTCTCCTACAAGCGCATCACCCTGCGATTCCGGGCGGTGGCGGTGATGACGGTGTCGTTCTACGGCTCCATGGGTCTGCTGCTCTGGTACGGCGGCCACAAGGTGGTCGACGGGACGATGAGTGTCGGCAAGCTCACCGAATTCCTCACCTACATGACCCTGCTGCAGACCCCGATCCGGCAGATCGCCATGATCTTCAACTCAGCGGCGCGCGCCACCTCGTCGGGGGCGCGGCTGTTCGAGGTGCTCGACATGGAGCCGGAGATCGCCGACGCGCCGGGCGCCAAGCCGCTGGTCCCGGGCAAAGGTACGTTGCGCTTCGAGGACGTCGATTTCGGCTATGACGAGGGCAAGCAGATCCTGCGCGGCGTCAGCTTCGAGGTGAAGGCCGGCGAGACCTTGGGCATCGTCGGGCCGCCGGGCAGCGGCAAGTCGACCATCGCCAACCTGATCCCGCGTTTCTACGACATCACCGGCGGGGCCATCACCATCGACGGCCAGGACATCCGTGACGTAACCCTGGCCTCCCTGCGCGAGTACGTCGGGCTGGTGCAGCAGGAGGCGTTCCTGTTCGACGCCTCGATCGGCCACAACGTCGCCTATGCCGATCCGTGGGCGGAGGATGACCGGATCGTCGGCGCCGCCAAGACCGCTCAGATCCACGACCACATCGCCGGCTTGCCGGAGAACTACGAGACCCGGGTCGGCGAGCGCGGCGTGGCGCTGTCGGGCGGCCAGCGCCAGCGGCTGAGCATCGCGCGCGGCGTGGCGCCGGGCCCGGGCCTGATGATCTTCGACGACTCCACCGCCGCCATCGACGCGGTCACCGAGCGGCGGGTGCGCGACGCCTTGTCCGAGGCGACCGCAGCCAAGGCCACCATCATCATCGCCCACCGGCTGTCCTCGCTGATGCACGCCGACCAGATCGTCGTGCTGGATCAGGGCCAGGTCAGCGAGCGCGGCACCCACGCGCAGCTGGTCGCGGCCGGCGGCATCTATGCCGACCTCTACGAGCTGCAGACGCGGTCTGACGCCGAGGCAGTTCTGGACGAGGACGCCGCATGAGCCAGCCCGCGCCCCGCAAACCCCGCGCCTCGCTCGGTTCGTCCGAAGGCGAGGACATCTTCGGCACCTTCGACACCGGGGTCGCCAAGCGCTTCCTGGCGATGCTCAAGCCGCACCGGCGCTCGTTCATGGTCGCGGTCGTGGCGGTGCTGATCTCGGCCGCCTCGGTGGTGGCGATCCCGGCTCTGATCGGGCGGGCGGTGAACGCCGCCGTCGCCCGCGACGCGACGCTGCTGAACCAGACCCTGATCGCCTTCGCCGGCCTGATCGCCATCTACACGACGGCGTTCTTCATGGAGCAGTGGCTGTCGGCGCGGCTGGCCCAGCGGGTGATCTTCGACATCCGCCGCAAGATGTTCGACCACTTCCAGGACGTCTCGCTGTCGTTCATGGACAAGACCCACGTCGGGCGGATCATGTCCCGCCTGCAGGGCGACGTGAACGCGCTGCAGGAGTTCCTCGAGAGCTCCACCGGCGCGGTCGGCGACTTCGCCATGCTGATCGGGATCACCGCGGTGCTGATCAGCATGGACTGGAAGCTGGGCCTGCTGACCCTGACCGTGCTGCCGCTGCTGATCGTCGTGCGAGCGATCTGGCTGCCGTTTTCCAAGTCCAGCTTCCGGCTGGCGCGGGACGCCTCCTCGACCGCCAACTCGGCCCTGGCCGAGAACATCAACGGCGTGCGCACCGTGCAGGAGAGCCGGCGCGAGGCGGTGAACTTCGACCTCTACCAGGAGAAGGCGCACGAGAACTTCGTCGCCCAGGCGCACGCGGCCTGGATGACCCAGATCATGGTCCCAACGGTCGACGTGCTGACCGGCTTCGCCATGGCCATCGTCATCGTGGTCGGCGGCAATGCGGTGTTGGGCGGCACGCTGGAAGTCGGCGTCATGGTCGCCTTCATCTTCTACGTTCAGCGGTTCTTCGACCCGGTCCGCATGCTGTCGATGCAGTACACGATCATGCAGCGGGCGATGGCGGCCGGGCACCGGATCTTCGAGGTGCTGGACGTCAAGGTGGCGATCACCGACAAGCCCGGCGCCCAGCCGCTGGCCGACGTCCCGGCCACCGTCGAATTCAAGAACGTCACCTTCGGCTACGACTCGGCCCGTCCGGTGCTGCACGACATCAGCCTGAAGGTGAACCCGCGCGAGGTGGTGGCCCTGGTCGGGCCGACCGGCTCGGGCAAGACCTCGATCATCGCCCTGACCCACCGGTTCTATGAGGTCGATCAGGGCCAGGTGCTGGTCGGCGGCCACGACGTGCGCGATGTCACCCTCGACTCGCTGGGCAAGACCATCGGCATGGTGCTGCAGGAGCCGTTCCTGTTCACCGGCACCATCGAGGAGAACATCCGCTACAACACCGAAGACGCGACGAGCGAGGACGTGATCGCGGCGGCCAAGGCGGTCAGCGCGCACGACTTCATCATGCGTCTGCCGGACGGCTACCAGACCAAGCTCGGCCAGCGCGGCCGCAACATCTCGATGGGCCAGCGGCAGCTGATCTCGTTCGCCCGGGCGCTGGTCGCCGACCCGCAGATCCTGATCCTCGACGAGGCCACGGCCAATATCGACTCGTTCACCGAGCAGGCCATCCAGAAGGCGCTGAAGGTGCTGTTCGCCGGCCGCACCTGCATCGTCATCGCCCACCGGCTGGCGACCATCCGCGACGCCGATCGGATCATCGTGCTTCAGCAGGGCCGCATCCTTGAGCAGGGCGACCACGACACGCTGATCGCCCACGGCGGGCTCTATTCGCACCTCTACACCTCGGCCCACGCCTCGTTCGACGACCAGGTGGTGGCGGTGACCGGCGATTCGGAGTTCGCGACGCGGACGTAAGCGTCTGCGCTTTCACCGGATGGCGCTGGGGGATACGGTCCGCCGCTCAAGCTTTCCGGAGTTCCTCATGATCCGCACCGCCGCGTTTTCGTTCGCCCTGTCGCTGCTGGCTGGCAGCGCGCTGGCCCAGGCGCCGATCGATCCGGCGCGGTTGTCGTCGATCACCAAGGACCTGGCTTCGGACGCGTTCGAGGGCCGCTCGCCGGGATCGCCGGGCGAGGCCAAGACCATCGAATACTTGGTCGCGCAGTTCAAAGCTCTCGGGCTGGAGCCGGCAGGCGACAAGGGCGCCTTTACCCAGGACGTGCCGCTGGTGCGCTTCAACCTGAAGGACGGCGGCGACTTCGCCTTCGACCTCAAGGGTCAAGCGCGCCGGCTGGAGCGCAACAAGGATATCTCGGCCTCGACCCTGCGGCCCGTCGACAAGGTGAGCATCGAGAAGGCCCCGCTGGTGTTCGTCGGCTACGGGGTCACGGCGCCTGAGCGCGGTTGGGATGACTTCAAGGGCGTCGATCTGAAGGGCAAGATCGCGGTCTTCCTGATCAACGATCCGGACTTCGAGGCCGTGCCGGGCGAGCCGGTGGTGGGCAAGTTCGGCGGCCTGGCGGCCACCTACTATGCGCGCTGGACCTACAAGTACGAGGAGGCCGCCCGCCGCGGGGCGCTGGGCGCGCTGATCGTCCACGAGACGCCGGGCGCGGGCTATGGCTGGTCGACGGTGATCGCCTCGAACGGCGAGGCCTTTGACATCGTCCGCGCCGATCCGGCCAAGGAGAAGGTGCTGCTGCAGGGCTGGCTGAGCGGGGAGGCGTCGCGCGAGCTGTTCGCCGCCGCGGGGCAGGACTTCGACGCCCTGAAGGCGAAAGCTCGGCGGGCCGACTTCCATCCGGTCCCGCTGACCGGCGCGAGCTTCTCGGCCAGCTATGGCCTAGAGCACGCGCAGGTCGTCAGCCGCAATGTCATCGGCAAGATCACCGGCGCCAAGCGGCCGAGCGAGAGCGTGATGTTCGCCGCCCACTGGGACGCCTACGGCGTCGGCGCGGCGGACGCCCAGGGCCGCACGGTCCGCCCCGGCGCCTTGGACGACGCCATCGGCGTGGCCGGGACCATGGAGATCGCGCGGGCCTTCAAGGCCGGGCCGGCCCCGGAGCGGACGCTGGTGTTCGCCGCCTGGACCGCCGAGGAGCGTGGTCTGCTGGGCTCGGAATACTACGGCGTTCACCCGACCGTGCCGCTGGAGACCATGGCCGCCAACCTGACCATGGATGTGCTGCAGCCGAACGGCCTGGCCAAGGACTTGGTGCTGATCGGCGCAGGCCAGAACGCCCTGGAGGACATCCTGGCCAAGGCGGCCGGCGCGCAGGGCCGCACGGTGACGCCGGACGCTCATCCGGAGCGGGCGCTGTTCTACCGCGCGGACCACTTCTCGATGGCCCGTCGCGGGGTTCCGGTGCTGCTGCTGATGGGGCTGGGGGGCGGGGCCGACCTGGTCAACGGCGGTCGCGCCGCCGGCGACAAGTGGGTCAGCGACTACACCGCCAACTGCTACCACAAGACCTGCGACAGCTGGTCGGCCGACTGGGACCTCGCCGGCGCGGCGCAGGACGTGGCGCTGTTCTACGAGATGGGCAAGGAACTGGCGAACGGCGGGGTCTGGCCGAACTGGAAGGACGGTTCGGAGTTCAAACCGGTCCGCGACGCCAGCGCCGCCAAGCGGAAGTAGACTCCTTTTCCTCCCCTGCGCAGCGGGGGAGGGGACCGCCCGAAGGTGGTGGAGGGGGCAGGCCCATCCACCGAGCCCAGTCTCGTCCCCTCCACCGGCTTCGCCGCTCCCCCTCCCCCATGAATGGGGGAGGAAAGGGTCAGCCTTCCCAGCGCTTGAAGATCACGCTGGCGTTGACGCCGCCGAACCCGAAGCCGTTGGAGAGGGCGTAGTCGAACGAGGCCTTGCGGGCCTTGAGCGCCACCAGGTCGAGGCCGGCGGCGTCTTCGTCGGGAGTTTCGAGGTTGAGGGTCGGCGGGATGATCTGATCGCGCAGCGCCAGGACCGTGAAGATCGCCTCCAGGCCGCCGGCGGCGCCGAGCAGGTGGCCGGTGGCCGACTTGGTCGAGCTGATCGCCGGGCCGTGGCCGGTCCCGAACACCGACTTGATCGCCGCCAATTCGCCCTTGTCGCCGACCGGCGTGGAGGTGGCGTGCGCGTTGAGGTGGCCGATAGCCGATGGCTCCAGCTTGGCCTGGGCCAGGGCCGCGCGCATGGCGCGGGCCGCGCCTGAACCGTCCTCGGGTCCGGCAGTCAGGTGATAGGCGTCGGCGCTGGTGCCGTAGCCGACCAGCTCGGCGATCGGCTTGGCGCCGCGGGCCAGGGCGTGGTCCAGCGACTCGATGACCATGATCCCGGCGCCCTCGCCCATGACGAAGCCGTCGCGGGCCTGGTCGAACGGGCGCGAGGCCTTGGTCGGCTCGTCGTTGAAGGCCGAGCCCAAGGCCCGGGCGGCGGCGAAGGAGCCGAGACTGACCCGATCGATGGTGGCCTCCGCGCCGCCGCAGATGGCGATGTCGGCCTCGCCGGAGCGGATCATCCGGGCGGCGTCGCCAATCGCCTGGACGCCGGCGGCGCAGGCCGTGACCGGCGCGCCGAGCGGGCCCTTGTAGCCATAGCGGATCGACACCCAGCCGGCGGCCAGGTTGGCGAGGAACGATGGCACCGTGAACGGCGACAGCCGCCGCACGCCGCGCTCGTCAGTGGTGCGCACCGCCTCGGCGATGGCCGGGAAGCCGCCGATGCCGGTGGCGATGATGGTGGCGGTCAGGTCGCGCTGGGCCTCGCTCTCCGGCGTCCAGCCCGACTGGGCGACGGCTTCGTCGGTCGCGCCGAGCGCGAACTGGATGAAGCGGTCCATCTTCTTCTGGTCCTTTCCGGGGACCGCGGCGTCGAGGTCGAAGCCGGCCTCGGGGTCTTCGGCCTTGGTCTGCACCATGCCGGCGACCTGAGCGGGCACGTCGGGGGCGAGATCCTGGGGCAGGCGGCGCAGCCCCGACTGGCCGGCGATCAGCCGCGCCCAGGCCGCTTCGGTTCCTGTGCCCAGGGGCGAGACCACACCCTGGCCGGTCACGACGATTCTACGCATCTCACTCACCTTTCAGCTCTCTCTAAGGCCAAGGCCGCACGTTCCAAGCGCACCAGGGCCTCACGGGTTTCGTCGGCGCGCCCGTCCATCAGGGCGGCCAAATCGGCCTGGGCGTCGCGCCAGGCGGGAATGCTCGTCTCGATCAGGTCGGCGCCGGCAGGCGTGACCGCAAGGCGTAGTCCGGCGCGACCACGGCCGCCTTCGCCAGCGACCAGGCCGCGTTCCTCCAGGAGGCGCAGATTGCGCAACAGGGCCGAGGGCTCGACCCCGACCTCCTCGGCCATGGCCGCCACCGATCGGTGCTGGCCGCGAGCGATGACGCCCAGCAACACGTACTGGCCGATGTTCAGGCCAAACGGCTTCAGGCGCTGGTTGAAGGCGCGCGTCACCGCCCGCGCGGCCTTGCGGCTGCGATGGCCGAAACAGAACCAGGTCATGTCCTGGGACGGCTGCATATCCGGTATATACAGTATTGGGTTGGGCGACCCAAGCCTGCCGTCGCGGGAGCCTAGCACTCGCCCGCCGCCTCGGGTTAAGCGAAGTCCAGGGGAGACACGCCATGGAACTGATCCTGATCCGCCACGGGCTGCCGGTGCGAAGCGACGAAAGCTCCGATCCCGAACTGTCGGCCGAGGGGCACGAGCAGTCGCGCAAGGTCGCCGGCTGGCTGGCGCACGAGGGCGCGGACGCGGTGTGGTCCAGCCCGATGCGGCGCGCCGTGCAGACCGCCGAGCCGTTCGCCGGCCACCTGGGCCACGCGATCAGCGTGCACGAGGGCGTGGCTGAATTCGACCGCGACGCCGGCTCGTACGTGCCGATGGAGGTCCTGAAGCGCGAGAACTACGAGGCCTGGTTGGCGCTGGCCAACGGCGAGCACGCCATGGACATCGAGGCGTTCAGCGCCGCGGTGGTCGGCGCGCTGGAGGAAGTGATCGCCTCGCACCCCGGCCAGCGAGTGGCCGTGTTCTGCCACGGCGGGGTGATCAACGTCTGGACCGCCCACATCCTCGGCATGGCTCCGCGGCTGTTTTTCGAGCCGGGCTACACCAGCGTCCACCGCTACATGTGCGCCCGCGGCGGCCAGCGGAATGTCGTGGCTCTGAACGAGCGCGCGCATCTGCGGGAGATGGCGGGCGGCTAGGCCACCGCGATCGGAATCAGGATCGCCAGCAGGCAGATGATCGCGGCCAGGGTCGAGGCGAGGGCGAGGAGGACGGCCTTCGGCAGTCCAGTTGTCAGCTTAGCGGCGAACCAGCGGGTCTGGGCGGTGAGGAACCAGGCAGCGCCGGCCGCCATCACCGCCAGGCCAATGGCGTTCGACAGCTCGGCGTGCGCGAAGATGAAGCCGCCGGTGTTGAGGATCACCGCGCAGGGCGCGGCCAGATAGCACTGGGCGTAGAACGGCGCGCGCAGCGTTTCGCGCGACAGCGTCTCGCCCCGATTCTTGAGCATGACGACCGCCGCGACCAAGGGGATCAGGCTGAAAATCAGGGAGCGGAACAGCGCCTGGTTCTCTGGCGTGCTGTTGACCACCTTCAGCACCTCGGAAGAGGTCGGCGGCGGCGCCGAGTGGGTCACCGTCCCCACCAGGTTCAGCAAGACCACGGTGATCAGCAGCAGCAGCGGCGGTGAAAGCGCCCGATCGTACCGACCTTCGCCTTCTTCGGATTGTTCGCCGTCCGAATAGGCCATCCAGGTCAGCGGCTGGGTGATGATCCGCCATAAGGTCAGCGGGTAGAATGCCAGCCACGAGGTCGCCTCGAACAGGAACTCCTCGAAGCTCCGCAGGATCTTCATGAAGTCCACGTGCGGTCGGCTCCCCCGGTTTGGCGCGAAGTCCAAGCTAACGCACCCTTGATCGCGCTCAATGCGTTCCGTTCGCCGAGGCGTAGACATCGTGGCGAGGGAGCGCAGGCATGCTGGACATTATGATCGACGAAACCATCGGCTATATCGAGCTGACGGTCGATGGAGCCGTCGACAAGGCGGGATACGAGGCCGCGGTCGCGGCGATCGAGGCGCTGCTGAAAACCCACGAGAAGATCAACGCAGTCGAGGTGGTGCGCAGCTTTGCGGGCATGGAGCCGAGCTTGTGGTGGCGCGACCTCAACTACAGCTTCACGCGGCTGGACGCCTTCGGCCGCTGCGCGGTGGTCACCGACAACGGCTGGATCGGACCGATGGCGCGGTTCTTCGCCGCCTTCCTGTCGGTCGAGGTGCGGACGTTCGACATGAAGGACCTGGAGGCGGCCAGGACTTGGGCCAAGGGCGCCGGCTAGCCGGCGCGCAGCCGCGTCAGGGCGTCCGGGAAGCGGCGTGACAACGGGGCTTCGACATCGCCGAGCAGGACGGCGTAGTCGCCCGAGGTCTCCGGGCGCAGCTCGGTCACCTTGGCGGCGTTGACCAGCCAGGAGCGGTGGGTGCGGACAAAGCCGAACGGCGTCAGTTCGGCCTCCAGCGCGGCCAGCGACGTGCGCATCAGCGGCTTGCGGCCGTCAGCCAGCACGAACTCCACGTAGTTGCCAGCCGAGCGGGCGGCGAGGATCTGGCTAACGGGCGCCCTCAGCAGCTTGGCGCCGTCGCGGATGTCGAAGGTAGCCGGCCCCTCGACGGCGGGCGTCTCGGCCTTGGGCGTGTAGGCGCGCGACAGCGCCCAGAAGCCGGCGACGCCGATGAAGTAGCCGACCGCGTCCTTGCGCAGCTCGTAGACGTAGCGCTCGGCCAGATCGAACTCGAACGACCCGCCGAGCAGCCGAAAGATCAGCGCCCGCAGCACGTAGAAGCCGACGATGTGGGCGGTGGCGAACACCAGCAGGCCGGCCAGCTGGACCAGCAGCATCCGCCAGACCGGGCGGCTGTCGGGCGGGGCGATGCGGAACGCCGCCCAGCCGATCCACATGAAACCGATGGCGCAGACCGCGCTGGTGTACTCCTCGACGACCGGCACGATCCAATGCTCGCCGGGCCGGTCCTGGAAGGCGGTGAACATGTTGACCGTGTTCAGCGCCAGGATGGCGGCGGCGAACAGCGGCAGCGCCCGCCAGAAGACGCCGTTCGTCCCGGATCTGTCGCCGCTCGTCACCGTGGAGTTCCCGCCCGTCCCAGCGGCCGCGCCGCGCAGCCCTGCGGACTTTCACCGCTTCGGCGCCGCGAGCCAAGTGCCGGCGACTTCCATCCCCAGCCAGGGACACCGCCATGTCCGCCGCCGCTTCCGAACGCCGCCCCGATCTCGACTGGATCCGCGTCGGCGCCTTCTTCCTGCTGATCCTCTATCACGTGGGCATGTTCTACGTGCCGTGGGACTGGCACGTGAAGTCGCCGCATCCGGTCGAGCAACTGGAGCCGGTCATGCAGTTGACCAATCCATGGCGGCTGACCCTGCTGTTCCTGGTGTCGGGCGCGGCGACGCGCTTCATGGCCGACAAGGTCAGCGCCGGCGCCTTGGCCAAGGCGCGCACGGCGCGGCTGCTGCCGCCATTGTTGCTGGCGGTGTTCGTGATCGTGCCGCCGCAGAGCTATTACGAGATCGTCGAGCAGCTGGGTTTCGCCGGCTCGTTCGGCGCGTTCTACGGCAAGTACGTCACCGCCAGCGGCCACTGGTGCGACGCGGGTGGCTGCCTGATCACCCCGACCTATAACCACATGTGGTTCGTGGCCTACCTGCTGGTCTACAGCCTGATCCTGGCCGGGCTGTTGGCGCTCTTCCGCCGTGGTTTCGACAAGCTGCAGGGCGGCGCGGAGCGGGCCTTGCGCGGCTGGGGCCTGATCGTCTGGCCGGTGCTTTTCCTGGCGCTGATCCGCGGGGCGCTGGCCCCGAACTTCGAGGTGACCCACGCGCTGATCGACGACTGGTACAACCACGCGCTCTCGTTCTCGGTGTTCCTGCTCGGCTTCCTGATCGCCAAGTCTGAGCCGGTGAAGCTGGACTTCATTCGCCTGCGCTGGGCCGCGCTCGGCCTGGCGGTCCTCGGCTATGCCGCCTATTCGAGCTTGCGGTGGATCTATCGGCATGACGGAGAGCCGGCCTGGGTCCTGCCGGTGCGCGAAATCGGCTACGTACTCGATCAATGGTGCGCGATCGCCGCAGTCCTGGGCTTCGGCGCCAAGCACCTGACTCGTGGCGGGCCCGTGCTGACCTATCTGACCCTCGGGGTCTTCCCGTTCTACATCGTCCACCAGACCGTCATCGTGGTGGCTGCTCACCACCTGGCCAGGCTCGGCCTGTCGCAGGGGCTGGAGGCGGCGCTGCTGATCGTCGGCACCTTCGCCGCGTGCTTCGCCACCTACGAAGTCGTGCGCCGCGTCGGCTTCCTGCGGCCGCTGTTTGGGCTCAAGCTCGAGCCGGCGCGCCCGGCCATCGGCAATCGCGCGGAGATTGCGCCCGGCCCCGCCTCGGGCCAATGATGGCCGCGCCAAGCCGAGACTTGGCGGCCTTGGGAGCATTCTCACGTGACCAATCTTCGCCAACGCTTCGTGCGCGCAGCCCTGATCGTACTGGCGCCCATGCTGATCGCCGGCTGCGGGATCAACACCATCCCGACCAAGGACGAGCGGGCCAAGGCGGCCTGGGCCGAGGTGCAGAACCAGTACCAACGCCGCGCCGATCTGATCCCCAACCTGGTTGAGACCGTGAAGGGTTACGCGACCCAGGAGCGCGAGGTGCTGACTCAGGTCACCGAGGCCCGCGCCTCGGCCACCCAGGTCAAGGTCGACGCCTCGACCATCACCGACCCGGTGCAGTTCCAAAAGTTCGCCGCCGCCCAGGACCAGCTGTCCGGCGTGCTCGGCCGGCTGATGATGATCCAGGAGCGCTATCCGGACCTGAAGTCGAACCAGAACTTCCTGGCCCTGCAGAGCCAGTTGGAAGGCACCGAGAACCGCATCGCCATCGCGCGGCGCGACTACAACGCCGCCGTCCAGGACTACAACACCGAGATCCGCACCTTCCCCGGCGCCCTCTGGGCCGGTACCGTGCACCGCTGGGCCAAGCCGATGCAGACCTTTGCGGCGAGCGCCGCGGCCCAGAACGCGCCCAGCGTGAACTTCGGCGGAACCGCTCCGGCCGCGCCGCCGGTCAACATGGCGCCCGCGCCCGCAGCTCCGGCGCCGGCCGCGCCTCAATGACGATGCGCACGGGACCGTGGGGCGCTCTGCGCCTTGCGGTCCTGGTCCTGTTTGTCAGCGTCGGATCGGCGTTCGCGGCGCCGACCTTCCCGCCGCTGACCGGGCGGGTGGTGGACAACGCCAATGTGCTCTCGCCGCAGACCGAAGCGACGCTTACCCAGGAGCTCGCCGCGCTCGAAAGCAAGACCGGCCGCCAGCTGGTGGTGGCGACCTTGCCCGACCTACAGGGCTACGAGATAGAGGACTACGGCTACCAGCTGCTGCGCAGCTGGGGCATCGGCGACAAGGACCGCGACGACGGCGCCATCCTGATCGTCGCCCCCTCCGAGCGAAAGGTTCGCATCGAGGTCGGCTATGGCCTGGAGCCGGTGCTGACCGACGCGCTGTCGAGTCTGATCATCAACCAGCGGATCATTCCGGCCTTCAAGGAAGGCAAGATCGAGGACGGCGTGGTCGACGGGACCCGCGCGATCATCCAGCAGCTGTCCCTGCCCGAGGACGAGGCGAAGGCGGCGGCCGCAGCCCAGGCCAAGAAACCCTCGCGCGAGGGTGAGATCGGCCCAGCGACGATCTTTGTGATCTTCATCATCTTCTGGCTGCTGAGCGGCGTCATGGGCGGTCGGCGGCGGCGTCGCGGGCTCTGGTGGCTGCCGTTGATCCTTAGCGGCGGCGGCGGGGGTGGACGTTGGGGCGGCGGCTGGGGTGGCGGCGGCGGGGGCGGTTTCGGCGGCGGCGGCTTTAGCGGCGGCGGCGGCTCGGGCGGCGGCGGCGGGGCTTCGGGGAGCTGGTAGGATGCTGACGGAATCAGACCGGGCGCGCATCGAGGCGGCAGTGAGGGCGGCTGAGGCCGGGACTACCGGCGAGATCTATTGCGTCGTGGCCCCGGAATCTTCGGACTATCGCGAGGTGCCGATCGCCTGGGGCGCCATTGCGGCCCTGGCCGCGCCGGCGGCGCTGCTGGCGGCGGGCATCCACGTCACCGCGCCCGACGATCTGGGCGGCGGCTGGTCAGCAGCGCAGATGAGCTCGGCGGCCGAGGCCGCGGCGAGGGCGGCGCTGAGCGGGGCCATCCTGCTGCAGTGCGTGCTGTTCCTGCTGGTGGCGATCTTCGTGGCGATCCCGCCGATCCGCCGGTTCCTGACGCCGCGCGGCCTGAAGCGCGAACGTGTGCGCCGCCGCGCCCAGGAGCAGTTCCTGGCCAAGAACCTGCAGGCGACCCGCGAGCGCACCGGCGTGCTGATCTATGTCTCGGCCGCCGAGCATATGGCCGAGCTGATCGCCGACGACGGCATCGCCGCCAAGGTGGCGGACGGAGCCTGGGAGGGCGCCATGCAGCGGCTGGTCGAAGGTTTCCGCGCCGGGCGTCCGGCCGAGGGCTTCGAGGACGCCATCAGCCTGTGCGGGGCCATCCTGGCCGAGCACTTCCCGCCGCGGGCGGGCGATAATCCGAACGAGCTGTCGGACTCCGTTGTGGTGTTGAACTAGAGCGTGACAGCTTCAAGTGGAGGCCGGTTGAAGCGACCGCCACGCTCTAAACTTTTGCAGATCGACCCATTTTGTCCGGTTCAGGTGAGTTCACCGGAACCGGAAAGGGTCTAGAGTCCGCCGAGCAGCGCCAGGCCGGCGAGCACGAACGTCGCCACGAACAGCGTTGAGCCGACCAGCACCAAGATAGGCCGCCAGCCGACCTTGGCCAGGTCGCCGAGCGCGGTCTTGGCCCCCAGGGCGGCGATGGCGGTGACCAGGCACCAACGCGAGGCGCTCTCCAGCGGTTGGCGAATGGCGTCGGTTACGTAGCCGGTCGAGTTGATCGCCACCAACGCTACGAAGGCGACCAGGAACATCGGAATCAGCGGCGGGCGTTTGGCCTGCGGCTCGGCAGCGCCCCGGTAGATCAGCGAGATGACCACGACCGCCGGCAGCAGCAAAGCGACCCGGAACAGCTTGACGATCGTGGCGATGTCGCCGGCCTCGACCGAGACGCCGTAGCCGGCCCCGACCACCTGGGCGACGTCATGGATGGTGGCCCCGAAGAACACCCCGGCGGTCCGGTCGCTGAAGTGCAGCAGCCCGGCCAAGGTCGGATAGAGCACCATGGCGAGGGTCGAGAGCGTGGTCACCCCGACCACGGTCAGCACCACGTCGCGCTCATGGGTCTTGCTTCGCGGCAGCACCGAGGCGATGGCCAGGGCGGCGGAGGCGCCGCAGATGGCGACCGCCCCGCCCATCAGCACGCCGAGCCGCCCGCTCAGCTTCATGGTGCGGGCCATGCCGACCCCGACCAGAATGGTCACGACCACCGCGCCGGCGGTGAGCAGCAGAGTGTCGAGGCCGACCGAGCGGACCTGATCGAGGGTGATGCGCACGCCCAGCAGCGCCACCCCGACCCGCAGGATCTGGCGGGCCGCGAAATCGATGCCGGGCCGGCAGCGCGGATCATCTCCGGTGAAGTTCACGGCGATGCCCAGCAGCAGGGCGAACAGCATGACCGGGGCGGTGTAGTGCTCGGAGAGCCACTGGGCGGCCAGCGCCACCAGGCCGGCGATGATCACGCCGGGCGCATAGCGCCGGGTCTTGGCCGTGAAGCTCTCGCGCCGCAGCCGCGCCTGAGCTTCCGGGTCGGGCGCGCCTTCCAGCGAGTCGAGCGAGCGGAAGGCGAGATCGCCGAGGTCGTCGCGCATCAATCGGGCTCCTTGGGGGCGGCGCCTGACTGGTGATGGGGTGGTTCACGAACCCGGACAAGGGCAAACGAGCGCGACCTAGACGGCGTACCGCGACTCCAGCAGGTCGATCTCGCGGATCAGGCTGCGCGCCGACGCATCGTCGATCTGCCGGGCGCGGGCCAGCTGGAAGATCGCATTGCGCTCGGCGGCCAGTCCGGCCAGACGCAATTGTCGCTCGATCCGCTCGACCTGGCGGTTGAGCGCTCCGGCCTCCAGGCTCTGGGAGCGGCGGTCGATGCGCTGGCGGTAGAGATCCATGATCCGCGCAGAGGCGTCGATATAGAGGTCGGCGTCCTCGCGGCCCTCGGCTAGATCGTGCTGGGTTTTCTCAATCGCGGCGATGGCGGCCTGGGCGGCGGCGATCCGGGCCCTGTCGATGTCGTTCTCGCGCGAGAGTTCGGGCGGCAGCTCCAGCCCCTTCAGCAGCCGCGGCAGGGCGATGCTGGCCAGGACCAGGGAGACCACGATCACCCCGGCGGCGAGGAAGATCGCCAGGTTGCGGGCCGGGAACGGCGTCCCGTCCGTCAGAGCGAAGGGCAGAGTGAGCACCCCGGCCAGGGTGATGGCGCCGCGGACGCCGGCCAGCGACATGGCCGCCACCAGCCGCCAGCTGACCTGCGGAATCGGCTCGCCGCGCCGCCGCGCCACGAACAGGTTCCACTGCAGCGAGACCCAGACCCAGACGAACCGCATCACCCCCAGCGAGGCGGTGATCGCCAGCACGTAGACTGCTAGCCACCATGGCTCCTGATGGCCGGTGATGCGGACGGTTTCGGCGGCCCGGGCCATGATGCTGGGCATCTGCTCGCCCAGAAGCACGAAGATCACGCCGTTGAGCGTGAACTGGATGGTGTCCCACACCGCCGCGCGGCGTACCCGCGTGGCGGCCAGCGCCTTCCCGCCCTGCTCGCTGAAGCTCATGGTCACGCCGGCCGCCACGGCCGCCAGGATGCCCGAGCAATGAAAGTGCTCGGCCAGCAGGTAGGCGCCGAACGGGATCAGCAGGCTGATCAGGATCTGGATGCTGACTTCCTCGCCCAGGCGGGCGCTGAACCAGGTCTTGGCGGTGTTGATCACCCAGGTGACCGCGACACCGATGGCCAACCCGCCTAGCGCCACCCAGAGGAATGAGCCGACAGCGTCCTTCAGCGAGAACACCCCGCTCATCGCCGCGGCGACCGCGAAACGCATGCAGACCAGGCCCGAAGCGTCGTTGAGCAGAGATTCGCCTTCGAGGATGTGCATCATCCGCTTGGGGATCGGCGCGCGCGAGGCGATGGCGGAAACGGCGATCGGGTCGGTCGGTGAGAGCACGGCAGCCAGGGCGAAAGCCACCGCCAGCGGCATGGCCGGGATCAGCCAGTGGATCAGCATGCCCACGCCGAGGACGGTGAAGATGACCAGGCCGAGCGCCAACTCCAGAACGATGGCGCGGTCGCGGAACAGGTCGTCCTTGGGGATCCGCCAGCCGTCGAGGAACAGCAGCGGCGGCAGGAACAGCAAGAAGAAGATCGACGGCTTGAGATCGACCGTCGGCACGCTGGAAACGGCGATGATTGCGCCCAGCGCGATTTGCACCAGCGGCAGCCGGCTCAGTCGGGCCAGGCCAGCACTGACGATCACCGCCAACAGCAGGAACAGAATGGTGGTGATCGTGACCAAGGCGTCTCCAGCAGGTCGTGCGGGGCCTGGAGCATAACAGCCGCCAGTGGAGCCGGTTGCAGCCGGACAGGCTCTAGCCCTTGAAGCTGTCCTTTGCGGCGCGGACGGCGGCGAAGGCCTCGTGGTCCTTGGCGCCGGTCAGGCCCAGCCGGCCCGCCAGCTGCGGCGCGCGCAGGAACGGGTTGGTCGCCTTCTCCAGGCCAATGGTGGTCGGCACCGTCCACTCGCCGCGCTCGCGGGCGGCGAAGATGTCGGCGGCTCGGGCTTTCAGCGCCGGATCGTCGTCCACCGACAGGGCGAAGCGGGCGTTCGAGGCGGTGTACTCGTGGGCGCAATAGACCTTGGTGTCGTCGGGCAGGTGGGCGAGCCGCTGCAGGCTGGTCCACATTTGCTCGGGCGTGCCCTCGAACAGCCGCCCGCAGCCGAGCGCGAACAGGGTGTCGCCGACGAAGGCCGTATGATCGGCAGCGTCGAAATAGGCGATGTGGCCCAGCGTATGGCCGCCGCTCTCCAGCACCTCGAAACCGGTCTGGCCAAGCATCACCCGATCACCGCCCGCCACGATGCGGTCAGGGGCCTGGCCAATGCGCTCGACTTCCTGAGGCCCGACGACGGTCGCGCCGGTGACGGCCTTGATCTCGGCGTTGCCGCCGGCATGGTCCGGGTGCCAATGGGTGTTAAGGATCAGGTCGAGCTTCCAGCCCAGGGTTTCCAACTCGCGCAGGATCGCCTTGGCGTCGGGAGTGTCGATGCAGGCGGCCAGGCCGGTGGCGTCGTCGCGCACCAGGAAGCCGTAGTTGTCGGAGAGGCAGGGAAACTGATGGACGGTGATCGACACGTGTCTCTCCAGGCCTTCTTGTCCGCGTTCTGGCGATTTAGGGTCGGCGGCGGCCTGAGTCGAGCTTAAGTCACTCACAGATGCGTCGCGACGTCCTCGATCTCCGACAGTTCTACGCCACGCCGCTCGGGCGCGCGGCGCGCGAAATGGTGTCGCGCAAGGTGCTGGAGACCTGGGACGACGCCCGCGACCTGGATGTTCTCGGGCTCGGCTACGCCACGCCGTTCATGGGCTCGATCCGCCCGGCCGCGCGGCGGGTGGTGGCGGCGATGCCGGCTCAGCAGGGCGTTGAGCTGTGGCCCGCCGACGCGCCGAACCTGGCCTGCCTGTCGGAAGAGGACGCCCTGCCGTTCCAGAACGCCTTCTTCGACCGGATTCTGGCGGTTCATGCGCTCGAAGAGAGCCCCGATCCGCTGGCCCTGCTGCGCGAGGTCTGGCGGGTGCTGGCCCCCACCGGCCGCGTGGTGGTGGTCACCGCCGCCCGCAACGGTCTTTGGGCCAATTCCGAGAAGACGCCGTTCGGCCATGGCCGGCCCTACACCCGCAGCCAGCTGGCCGAGCTGCTGCGCGAGGCGGAATTGGAGCCCACCGGCTGGACGCGGGCGCTCTATGTGCCGCCAGTCGGCTGGCTCGCCAGCTGGGCCGAAGGCTTCGAACAGGTGGGCTCGCGCCTGTGGCCGGGGTTCGCCGGTCTGGTGCTGACCGAGGCGGTGAAGGAGACCTTCGCGGTCAAGGCCAAGGCCTCGCGGGTGCGGGTTCCTGCCGTCCGGCCGGGCCTGTCGCCTCTCCCAGCCAATCGGGCGCCTGTTTCGCGGGCGCCCGAACCGCAATCTTAGACAAGCGCTTGGACACGGTGTCGCTTGGCCGTAGCTTGCGGACATGGACCCTGCGGTTCGAGCTTTCGGAGTAGCGCCATGAAAATGATCGTCGCGGTGATCAAGCCGAGCCGCCTGGATGCTGTGCTTGAAGCGGTCACGGAAGCGGGCGCCTCGGGCCTCACGGTCACCGAGGTGCGCGGCTATGGCCGCCAGCGCGGCAAGACCGAGGTCTATCGCGGCGCCGAGTACGAGGTGAAGCTGCTGCCGAAGGTGAAGCTGGAAATCGCCGTGCCCTCGGACATTGCCGAGACTGTGATCGAGGCCGTGGCGCGCACCGCCAACACCGGTAAGATCGGCGACGGCAAGGTGTTCGTGCTCGACCTCGAACAGGCCCTGCGCATCCGCACCGGCGACCGCGATGCGGCCGCCATCGCCGGCTAACCCAAGAGAAAGCTGCCGTCGTTCGCCGACGGAATGTCGAGGGGCGGGTGATCGAGGTCGGGCGCGATGCTGGCGTCGGTCGGCGTCGGCGGCGGCAGGCGCGGTCCTGACAGCATGATGTGACCATCCTCGCGACCGTCGCCGTCCAGATCGACCCCGACCCGCTGGCCCGGAGTCGGAGACAGCGGAAGCAGGTTGCTGTGTTCGCCGAGGTCCTTGAGGACGTTGGTCATGTCGGTCCGAGAGGTGACCGCCACATCCTTGCCGTGGAACACCAGCCGATCGCCGGCGGCGGCGTCGAAGTCGAGCACCACGCCCAGTAAGCCGTCGTGACCGGGGACCGCGCGGATGACGAAGGTGTCGGCTCCGGCCCCGCCGATGGCGATCGTGCCGCCGGTCATCAGCAGCTGATCGTCGCCGTCGCCGCCGTCGAGGAGGTCGTGACCGCCGTCCGGCGCGGTTCCGCCGTCGAGGGTGTCGTTCCCTTCGCCGCCGAGCAGCTGGTCGGAACCGGCGCCGCCCGACAGGCTGTCGTTTCCGGCGCCGCCGTCGATGGTGTCGTCGCCAGCGCCGCCGAAGAGGTTGTCGTTCCCGGAGCCGCCGGTCAGGGCCAGGCCCTCGCTGGACTGCGTCGGGAGCGGCTCTTCCTCCACCGATGCGGAGGCCGCGGGCGGCGCGGAGGCGGCCTCGGGTTCAGGTTGCGCCGGCTCGGGCGGCGGGGCCTCAGGCGTGGCGGGCTGGCCGGCGGCCGCGGGCGCTGGGTCGCTCGTTCCGTGGTCCTGAGGCGCCAGAAGATCCTGGCGATGTTGATCCTCCGACCCGGCCTGCGCCGCGGCGGTGACGGCCAGAGCTGTCGGCACGGTCGACGCGGCGGTTTCCGCGTGCGGCGAAACCGCGGCCTCGGCGTCGTCGGCCTGATGGATGAAGGCGGCGGCCACGACCAGGGCGATGAAGGTCTGCATCTGGCGCGCGCTGAGCGAGACGACCACGTCCTCGCGGCTCTGGCGCCAGTCGCCGCCGAGCAGGCGGTCGCAAGCCGACCAGAGGGTCTCGCCTTCCTGGATCGCGTCGGCCGAGGCGTCATGGACGACAAACTGGCCGTTGATGCGGGCGACGTGGATCAGGACCTCTTCCTGGTCGTCCTTGATGACGCACCAGGGATCGCCCTCGTCGGTGACGCCGTAGACGACTTCGACCTTCACGCCGTCAGCCGCCAGCCGGTCGGCCAGTTCAGACAGCCGCGCGCGCTCGGCGGCGGTCCATCCACCGCCGGCGTTGGGCCGCGGCGTGAACGGGACGACATTGTCCATTGCTACGGTGTATCCCTAGCCCCTGCCTGCCAGGCGCGCGACCGGCGCATCCTGAGCGGCGTCCCCGAACAGCAGCCGGAAGAGCTCCGGCTCGTAGTATCGCAGCAAGGTGCGGGCAAATTCGGCAGGATCAAGGCCGATCGCCTGAGCCCAGGCGCCTTGCGTCTCGATTGGCACTCGGCCCAGGCCGCTCTCAACCTGCGAGACGAAGGTGTAGTAGCGCAGGCCGACGCGTTCCGCCAGTTCAGCCTGGGTCAGCCCGGCCGACTCGCGTCCTGCTTTCAGCCAGCGCCCCGCCTCCTGGCGCAGTCCCTTGGTGACTGCAGCCCGCGCAGGGTCGACCGCGCTCCTTGGCATGATTCAACTCCTCAAACCTCGCACGGCGAATAAACCGTGCGACCCATCATGCGCACTTGACCGCTCGATGTACAGTACTTACGAAACGTATTCATACGAGACGTGTAACGCCTCGTTGTCATCATAACATGGGTCTGTGGCAGCCGCCACGTCGTGAGGCCCGTCTGGAGTGATTATGCGTCTTCGCCATGTCCTGTTCGCCGCCGCATCGCCGCTTTGCCTGTTGGCGGGCGCGGCCCAGGCCGAAACCGTTGTCTCGACAAGCACTACGGCCCCGGTGGCCACCGCCACCGCAACCAGCGGGGGACGCGACGACCTCCGGGTCTCCAGCGCCGGGACCATCAAGCCCACGGCCGCTGGGGCCGCCATCACGCTCAACAGCAACAACAGCGTGACCAACGAAGGCGCGATCAGCTTCCAGAATGTCGACGACGCGACGGCCATCCTGGCCCTGGGCGGCATGACCGGCGAGATCAAGAACGCCGGATCCATCGTCGTCGACGAGAGCACCGAGCTCAAGGACACCGACAGCGACGGCGACCTGGACGGTCCGTTCGCCACCGGCGCGCGGCGCTTCGGCATCCGGGTGACGGGCCCGGCCGCCTTCCATGGCAGCGTCAACCAGTCGGCCGGCTCGATCACCATCGAGGGCAATGATTCGGCCGCCATTTCGGTGGAGACAGCGATCGACGGGTCGGTGCGCACCGCCGGGGCGATTGCCGTCACCGGCGATCGCAGCTTCGGCGTGCACACCGCCGGCACAGTCGGCGGCGACGTCGCGATCCTGTCGGCCGTGACGGCCCAGGGCCAGAACTCGGTCGGCGTGGCCGCCGACGACAACATCGGCGGCAAGCTGGTGCTGGGCGCATCGATCACCACCACGGGCTTCCGCTCGGCCACCCGCGGCGCCGACGCCGCCGTCGCCAAGCTCGACGCCGACGACCTGTTGATCGGCGGCCCATCGGTGCGCGTGCGCGGCGACGTGTTCGGCGGCATCGTCGTCGACGCCCCGCCCGCGGACAACAACAAGGACGACGCCGATGAAGACGACGACGGCATCACCGACGCCCAGGAAACCACCGGCTCGGTGAGCTCGTTCGGCTCGGCTCCGGCGATCCTGGTCGGGTCCGACGGCCGCGGCGTGCGGCTCGGCGTCGGCGGCACGGGCGACAATGCTTACGGCCTGAACATCAAGGGCAGCGTCCAGAGCGCCGGCGTCTACGACAACATCGCCGCGACGGCGATCCAGCTCGGCGGCCTCGGCGGCAATGTCGCGATCGATGGCGGAGTGCGTGTCTCCGGCGCGGTGAGTTCCAGCGCCGTTAAGGCCGGCGCGGTCGGCTTGCGTCTCGGCGCGGGCGCCAGCACGCCGAAGATCCTGGTCGAGGGCGGAAGCATTAAGGCCGCCGTGGTGTCCACCGAGGCGGTGGACGTGCGCGCGGTCCAGATCGACGCCGGGGCTGGCGTCGACTACCTCGGCAACTCGGGGGTCATCTCGGCCGCCATCACCGGAACCAAGGGCTCGGCCACGGCGATTCTCGACGCCTCCGGCAGCCTGAAGCTGATCGAGAACGTCAACAACATCACGGCGGCGATCGCCCCGAGCGACGCCTCCCAGGCGGTGACTGGCAAGGCCGTGGCCATCGACCTGCGCGCCAACACCGGCGGCGCGACGGTGCGGCAGGGGGCGAACTCGTCCTCGACCATCACCCCGACCATCGCCGGGGACGTGCTGTTCGGTTCGGGCCCGTCGCGCCTGGAGCTGATGGCGGGCGTTCTGAACGGTGCGGTGGCCTTCGGCTCGGGCGCCGACGCCCTGGTTATCGACGGCGGCGCCAAGATGACCGGCGCCCTGAGCGACGCCGGCGGTGGCCTGACCGTCAACATCGCCAAGGGCCGGCTGACGGCGACCAACGCCGACGCCATCAACCTGACCTCGCTGACCCTCGGCGCCACGGGCGAATTGGTGTTGACCGCCGATCCGGTCGCGGCCAAGTCGACCCTGTTGAACGTGGCGGGCGCGGCGAACCTGGCCACCGGCTCCAAGGTCGGCCTGCGCTTCACCTCCAAGCTCAGCAGCCCGACCACCTTCACGCTGATCAAAGCCGGGACCCTGACGTCCGGGACCCTCGATCAGAGCCTGCTGGGCTCCACGCCCTGGCTCTACAAGGCCGAGCTGCGGGTGGACGGCGCGAGCAATTCGCTGCTGGCCGACGTACGCCGCCGCTCGGCGACCGAGGCCGGGCTGAACGACTCAGAAGCGGCCGCCTACGACGCAGTTTTCGCCAACTTCGACCGCGACGCCACGGTCCGCGACGCGCTGCTGGGCAAGACCGACGCCGCCGGCTTCGCCGGGCTCTACGACCAGTTCCTGCCGGACTTCACCGGCAGCCTGTTCCACACCCTGGCGGCGGCCTCGGACGCCACCAACCGGGCCATCGACGAAGGCGACGGCCAGATGACCGCCGACGGCCTGCGCGTCTGGACCCAGGAGATCGCCTTCCTGGTCAAGCGCGACGTCGACCGCACGACCAACTACGACGCCGACGGCTTCGGCCTGGCCGGCGGGGCTGAAACCCACGTCGACGGCCTGGGCAATGTCGGCCTGATGACCAGCTTCGTGAACGTCAATGTCGACGACGCCTTCGCCTCGGCGGCGGAGTCGCTGGGCGGCCAGGTGTTCTCGGCCGGCGTCTACTGGCGCGACAGCGCCGGCGGCCTCACCGCCAATCTGGGCCTCAACGGCGGCTACGCCTCGCTGAAGAGCACCCGGACCCTGTCAGACCCGACCGCCGGCCTGAACAAGGAATCGGAGTCCGACTGGAACGGCTGGACGGTCGCCGCTCACGCCGGACTTTCCTACCTCGCCGACTTCGGCCGCTTCTTCGTCAAGCCGCAGGCCACCGCCGACTACTTCATGCTGAAGGAAGGCGACCGCACCGAAAGCGGCGGCGGCGCGGCCATGGACCTCACGGTCGATGAACGATCGAGCAATCAGCTAAGCGCCTTCGCGGGTGTCACGTTCGGGGCTCGCCTTGGTGAGGAGAGCGCCTTTGTTTGGGTTCCCGAGCTGACCGCCGGATGGCGTCAGGCAGCCGGCGACGGAGTGGACGTCACGACCGCCCGCTTCGTCGCCGGAGGTCCTGCCTTCAGCATCGCCGCGCCGGACCTCTCCGGCGGCGGCCCGGTGCTGCGCTTGGCCCTGCGCGGCCAGGGCCAGTACTTCGACTTCGCGGTCGAAGGCGGCGGCGAAGTGCGTGACGACTACGAGGCCTACGACGGCCGCGTGGTGGTCCGGTTCATGTTCTAGACCTTGCGAAGCAGGTCTCGTGCAATCGCGTCGGGGGACGCTCGAAGCGGTCCCCGACGGACTGGAGTTGAGTAGATGACGCTTCTGGCTGGAGGCCTCCTGGCGATCGGCGCGGTGTTGGTGAGCCTGGCTCGCCGCACCTACGGGCGCCCGCCGCTGTGGCGGTCGTGGGCCGCCCTGGCCGGTGCGGTGGTCTGTCTGGGATTTGGCGCGGCGCTGGTCGTTATCGACCCCCGCGCGCTCGTGGAGACGCCGGTCGTGTTCGTGGCCGGCTTCTGCCTCTTCGAGGGGAGCCTGGCGCTCCTCAGCCTGATGGCTGCGGCAGGACGTCCGCAGCCGCGATGGCTCTCCTAAAAGCGGCGCATTCCCCCCTGGGCGGTTTGGTCCCCCCGCCGCCCGCCGCTAGTCGAAGAGGTCGCCCGGGGGCGGAGCCGGCGTGGGTGTCGGCTCCGCCTTTCGGCTGAGCAGGAACAGGGCGTTTTCCGCCCGCCAGTTCTCGACCGCCCGGGCCGGATCGATCTGGCGCGCCGGCTTGCCCGGCACCAGCGAGGCGCAGGCCTCGATCCTCAGTTCCAAGTCGTCGCACAGGGCGGTGAAGTCCCGCAGCGTGCAGAGGTGAATGTTCGGCGTCGACCACCAGGGCTCGGGGAGGGCCTTGGTCTCGGGCATGCGGCCCTTGGTCAGCAGGTCCATCCGCACCCGCCAATGGCCGAAGTTCGGCAGCGAGACCACCGCGCGGTCGGCGATCCGCAGCAGCTCCCTCAGCACGTGGCGCGGATCGCGCACCTGCTGCAGCGTCTTCGACAGCACCGCATAGTCGAAGGCCTTCGTCGGGAAATGGTCGAGGTCGCGGTCGGCGTCGCCCTGCACCACGGCCAAACCGCGGGCGAGGCAGGAGGCCACGCCCTCGCCGGACAGCTCCAGGCCCTGGCCGTCGATGGCCTTTTCCCGGGTCAGCAGCTCCAGCAGCTCGCCCTCGCCGCAACCGACGTCGAGGACGCGCGCACGGGGGCGCACCAGGCGAAGGATCTCCCGGAAGTCGTCACGCATGGCGGTCAAGCAAGGCCCCGCTTCTCGCCGGCCGAAGCCAGGAAACCGCGCAGCGCCGAATCCAGCGCCGGTTCATCGAGGAAGAAGGCGTCATGGCCCTTGTCGGTCTCGATCTCGGCGAAGCTGGCGCGGCAGCCGGCGGCATTGAGGGCGCGCACGATGTCGCGGCTCTCAGTCGTCGAATAGAGCCAGTCGGAGGAGAAGGAGAGCACACAGAAGCGCACGTGCCGGGCGCGCAGGAAGCACTCGGCCAGCACCCCGCCGCAGCTGGCGGCGAGGTCGAAATAGTCCAGCGCCCGGGTGATGTAGAGATAGGAGTTGGCGTCGAAGCGGTCGACGAAGCTGGCGCCCTGGTGGCGCAGATAGCTCTCCACCTGGAAGTCGGCGTCGAAGCCCCAGGAGAGGCCGTCGCGCTGCAGCTCGCGGCCGAACTTCCGTTGCAAGGCCGGTTCCGACAGATAGGTGATGTGCGCCGCCATGCGGGCGACGGCCAGGCCCTTCTCGGGGCGCACGCCGGCCAGCTCATAGCTGCCGGCCCGCCAGTCGGGGTCGGCCATGATCGCCTGGCGGCCGACCTCGTGGAAGGCGATGTTCTGGGCCGAGTGGCGCGCGGCCGCGGCGATGCAGATCGCCGAGAACAGCTTCTGCGGATAGTCGGCGGCCCATTGCAGCACCTGCATGCCGCCCATCGATCCGCCGACCACGGCGAACAGGGTCTCGATGCCAAACGCCTCGATCAGCATCGCCTGGGCGCGGACCATGTCGGCGATGGTGATCACCGGGAAGGCCAGGGCGTAGGGCGCTCCCGTGGCCGGATTGATCGAGGCCGGGCCGGTCGAGCCCATGCAGCCGCCGACGACATTGGTGCAGATGATGAAGTGCTTGGCCGGGTCCAGCGGCAGGCCTTCGCCGACAACACGGTCCCACCAGCCGGGCTTGCCGGTCACCGGGTGGATGGAGGCCAGATGCTGATCGCCGGTCAGGGCGTGGCAGACCAGCACCGCATTGGATTTGTCCGCGTTGAGTGTCCCATAGGTCTTGTAGGCGACCTCCAGAGGGGCGAGCAGCGCACCGGAGTCCAGGCGCAGCGGCTGGTCGGCGGGAAAGCGGTGCACCCCGCCGCCGGTCTCGCCTGTCGGGATCGCAATGGCGGTCATGCGCCGCTTGGACCGCCAAGCTCTTTCTGTGTCAACAGCTTCGCGTATCGCTTCGCGTCCGCTATCAGACTTCTGCGGCGCTCGGGGGCGCGACGAGCAGCTAGGGAGCGCAGCGGAGTATCCATGGATCGGCTTATTCTCTTGCGGCACGGCAAGGCGGAGCGGGACTCTGCAAGCGGCGACGACTTCGACCGCAAACTGACCGACCGCGGCGTTCGGGAATCGGCGGCCATGGCGGCCAACCTCGCGGACCTCGGCTTGATTCCGGACCTCGTGCTGGTTTCGCCGGCCGCGCGCACCCGCGAGACCTGGGCCTCGGCGCAGAGCGCCTTCCCCAAGGCGGCCTCGCGCATCGAGCGTTCCCTTTATCACGCCGAAGAACGGGTGGTCCGCCAGTTGGCCGAGGCGGCCGGCGAGACGTCCGGCACGGTGATGATCGTCGGCCACAATCCGGGCCTGCAGGAGCTGACGATCCGGCTGCTGGCGGAGGGCTCGGCTCCCGCGCCGCTGATCGCCCGCGCCCACGCCGCCTTCCCGACCGCGGCCTCGGCGGTGTTCCTGTTCGATGCGGTCGGCCTTCCGTCCTATGACGGCCTGTTCTTCCCGAGGGGCTGAGGCGGTGGCGCGAATCTACAAGATCCTGTCCCGCGCCGAATGGACACGGGCGGCGGCTGAGGGCCGTTTCGAGGGCTCCGCGGTCGATCTGACCGACGGCTTCATCCACTTCTCCACCGGCGCCCAGGCGGCCGAGACCGCTCGGCGCCACTTCGCCGGCCAGGTCGATCTGGTTGTGCTGGCGATCGAGGCCGAGGCGCTCGGCGAGGCGCTCGTCTGGGAGCCGTCGCGCGGCGGCGCCCTCTTCCCGCACCTCTACGGCGCGCTGGACGCCGCCAAGGTGCTGGCCGTCACCGAGGCGCCGCTTGGCGACGACGGCGTCCCGCAGTTGGGAGATCTGGCGTGAGCCTGCACGACATCGCCGCCCGCGCCCTGCATGTCCTCGATCCCGAGGACGCCCACCGCTTCACGATCCGCGCCCTGGCCGCGGGCCTGGGGCCTCGGGACAGCTTCAACGATCCGATTCTGGCGACGGAGGTCGGCGGGCTGAGGCTGCCCAACTGCGTCGGCCTCGCCCCTGGCTTCGACAAGAACGCCGAGGTGTTCGGGCCCATGCTCCGGTCAGGCTTCGGCTTCGTCGAGTGCGGTACGGTCACCCCGCTGGCCCAGGCCGGCAATCCGCGACCGCGCCTGTTCCGGCTGACCGAGGACCAGGCAGTCATCAACCGGATGGGCTTCAACAACGAAGGCCTCGAGGCCTTCGCCGCGCGGCTCGCCCGCCGCGGTCCGGGCGTCATCGGCGCCAATATCGGCGCCAACAAGGACGCTGAGGACCGCATCGGGGACTATGTCACCAGCCTGACGCGGCTGTGGGGCCTGGCCTCCTACTTCACGATCAACATCTCCTCGCCCAATACGCCGGGCCTGCGCGCCCTGCAGACCAAGGCGGCGCTCGAGGAGTTGCTGGGCCGCCTGGCGCAGGCCCGCGACGCCCTGCCGGTCGCTGGCCGCGCGCCGATGTTCCTGAAGGTCGCTCCGGACCTGGAAGAGGGCGAGGTCGAGGCTATCGTCGAGACGGTGGTCGCCAACGGCCTCTCGGGGATCATCGTCTCCAACACCACCATCAGCCGCCCGGCGCTGGCCTCTCGCTTCGCCGGGGAGGCCGGCGGCCTGTCCGGAGCGCCGCTCACCGCCCTCTCGACTCAGATGTTGGCCAGGTTCCATCAGGCCGCAGCCGGCCGTGTCGCCCTGATCGGCGCCGGCGGAATCGGCTCGGGTGCGGACGCCTACGCCAAGGTCCGCGCTGGGGCCGGAGCGGTGCAGCTCTACTCGGCGATGGTGTTCGGCGGGCCGGGCCTGGTCACCCGAATCAAGCGCGACCTCGCCGCCAGACTGCGGGCGGATGGTTTCGGCGCGGTGGCCGAGGCGGTGGGTGCGAATTGAGGCTCCAGCGTAGATTCGGCGCCGCTTGGCGGTTGCGCTGCGTTGCCGAACGGTCCGGGGTGAAGTAACGGGGAGTCGTCATGGCGGACGCCCTCTCTCCCTCGGCGCCCACGAAGCCGCCCACGCGCCGCTTTTTCTGGCCGGGCGGGCTGTCAGCGCGCCTGCTGATTCTCACCATTCTGTTCGTCGCCGGAGCCAGCGCGATCGCCCTGCCGGCCGCACTGGCCGCGTTCGAGGAGCAGTGGCTGCTGGACCGCGTGCGGGCCGCCGAACTCGCCTCGATGGCGACCGAGGTGGCGCCCGACCAGATGCTGAGCGAGAATCTTGCATCGCAGCTGCGCGAGGGCGCCGGCGTCCAGACCGTCGCTGTGCTCGACAATGACGGCAACCGCTTCCTGAAGGTGCCCGGCCCGCGGCTGGACGAGCCGCCGTATCTGGTCGACCTGCGCGATCAGGCGCCGGCCTCCTGGCTCTCGGCCCCGTTCCAGACCCTATTCGGGGACGGCGAGGGGCGGATGGTCCGGGTGATCGCCGAGCCTCGCTTCTACAAGGCCCAGTTTATCGAGGTGGTGGCCCCCGACGCCGAGCTGAAGGCGGAGCTGAAGAACTATCTCTGGCGTCTGCTGGCGATCATGGCCTTCGTCTCGGCCATCGCCGGCGGTCTGGTCTATCTGTCGCTGAACTTCTTCCTGGTCCGCCCGATGCAGCGGATCACCCGGTCGATGGAGCGTTTCGCCGCCGATCCCGGGGATTCCGAGGCTCACATCACCCCCTCCGGCCGGCGCGACGAGGTCGGCCGCGCCGAGGTCCAGCTCGACCGGATGCAGGAAGAGCTGCGCGCGGCCCTGCAGTCGCGCGCGCGCCTTGCCGCCCTCGGCGAGGCGGTGGCCAAGATCAATCACGACCTGCGCAACATGCTGACCAGCGCTCAGATCGCCTCCGAGCGGCTGGCCGCCCTGAAGGACCCTCAGGTCACCCAGGCCCTGCCGCGCCTGGAGCGCGCCCTCGACCGCGCCGTGAAGCTGGCCACCGACGTGCTGACCTATGGCAAGACCGAGGAAGCGGCCCCCGACGTGCGGCCGCTGGCCCTGGCTCAGGCCGTGGAGGCGGCGGCGGAGGAGGCGCGGTTGTCGCCGGACGGCGTGCGGCTCGTTTCGCTGGTGGACCCCGGCGATCAGGTCACCGCCGACCCCGACCAACTGCATCGCATCCTGGTCAACCTGATGCGCAACGCCCGCGAGGCGGTGGAGCAGCAGTCCGGTCGTATCAGCGCCAGCTTCATCCAGGTGTCGCTGTTCGAGGACGACGGCGCCAGCGTCGTGAGGCTGGCGGACAACGGGCCGGGCGTGTCGGAGCGGGCGCGCGAGCGGCTGTTCCAGCCCTTCGCCGGATCGACTCGCCCCGGCGGCGCGGGCCTCGGCCTCGCCATCGCCCGCGAACTGGCCCAGGGCCACGGCGGCGACCTATTGCTGGCCGAGACCGGGCCGCAGGGCTCGGTGTTCGAACTGCGCCTGCCAGGCGCCCCGACCAAGCTCAGCCCGCCGAGGCGCCGTCGCACCAAAAGCGCCGAAGCCTAGCTCCGCCCAAACCGTGTCATCCTGGTTTGGGCCGAAGGCCGAAGACCGGGACTCATGAACACCTGATGGCTTGCGCCAGTGAGAGGCCTCGCCCCATTTCGCTGGCGCAGCGGGTTCCGGTCTTGCTGCGCAAACCGAAATGACAGCTCCGAGTTAGAACCCCTTCGCCACGCCCTCACGGCGGTCGTCGGCGCCGCCTTGCAGGCCCTGCGGGGTCACCTTCACGCCATGCAGGCCCGAGCCCTCGCCGCCGCTGCCCTTGAAGACGACGCCCTTGGAGGCCAGCGCATCCACCACGCCGGGGGCGAAGCGCGCCGGCTCGCTGGCGAAGCTGTCGCCGCGGGCGATCAGGTTGGGCAGGTTGAAGGCGTCCTGCACGCTCATGTTCCAGTCGAGGATCCCGACCAGGGCCTTGAGGTTATAAGCCAGGATCGAGTTGCCGCCGGGCGAACCGATCGCTGCGACGAAGCGGCCCTGGCGGTCCAGCACGATGGCAGGGGCCATGGACGAGCGCGGGCGCTTGCCTGGCGCCACGGCGTTGGCCGCTTGCCTGCCGTCGGCGTTCTTGGGCGACCACGAGAAGTCGGTCAGCTGGTTGTTCAGGAAGAAGCCGCCGACCATCCGTCCGGTGCCGAAGATGCTTTCCACGGTGGTGGTCATCGACACGACGTTGCCGGCCGCATCGACCACCACGAAATGCGAGGTGCCGGCCGGTTCCTTCGTGGCGTCCGGGGCCAGGGCGCCGGCGCCGCGCGGCGTCCCGGGGGCGGGGGCGGGACCGGCGACCTCGCCGATCAGCGCTGCACGTTGGGCGACGTAGTCCTCTTCCAGCAGCCCCTCGATCGGAACCGGCGTGAAGGCCGGGTCGCCGAAGTAGCGGTCGCGGTCGACGTACATCAGGCGGCTGGCCTGGGCGAAGAGGAACCAGGCCTGCGGGTCGTTCGGGCCGCGGTCGGCGATGTCGGTGTGCGAGAGGATGCCCAGGGCCTGGAGCACCGCCGCGCCGCTGGACGGGGCGTCGGGCACGCAGACCACATAGATGCGGTAGGGGCGGCAGATCGCATCGCCCGACTTCGGATGGTAGGCCTTGAGGTCGGTCAGGGTCATCGAACCGGGCAGCGGACCCTGGCTGACCTTGGCGACGATGGCCTGCGCCAGGGCGCCTTCCAGCAGGGCCGCGGGGCCCTGAGCGGCGATCTTGCGCACGGTGTCGGCGTAGGTCGGGTTCTTCAGGACGTCGCCGGCCTTGTAACGCTCGCCGTCGGTCTTGGTGAAGTAGGCCTTGGCGTCGGGCGTTTGGCCTTGCGGGAACGGTCCGGCAATCATGCCGGCCAGGCGCGGGCTGACCACGAAGCCGTCGTCGGCCAACCGCTCAGCGTCGCCGAATAGCTCCTTCCAGGCGATCTTGCCGTGCTTGGCCTGGGCCATCGACAGCATCGCCACCGCGCCGGGCACGCCGGTCGCCTTGCCGCTGGTCACCGCGACCGGGAAGGACAGAGGCTTGCCGTCGGACCCCAGGAACATGTCCGGAGTGGCGCCCGCCGGCGCGGTCTCGCGGCCGTTATAGGCGGTCACCTTGTGGGTCTTGGCGTCGTAGTAAGTCATGAACGCCCCGCCGCCGAGGCCCGAGCTCTGCGGCTCGACCAGGCCCAGCACCGCCTGGACCGCGACGGCGGCGTCCACCGCCGAGCCGCCCTTGCGCAGCACGTTGAGGCCGGCCTCCACCGCCAGCGGGTTCGCCGCGGCGACCATGACCTGCCCTTGGGCGGCGGCGGGCGGCGACGGGGATCCGGACGGGGCGGGAGCTTCGACGGCGGTCGTGGCGCAGGCGGCCAGGGCCAGGACGAGCGGAAGGGCGGCAAAACGCTTGAGCAACAACACGAGACCACGTCGATGGCGAAAGGGAGCGCCACCATAGTCATCCGTGCGTGGACAACAAATGCGTAGCCTGCTTTCGATGCCGATTATGAGCGATAGACCTGCCGCTGCGCCCGGAGCGCGCAACCTGATCACCGATGTGCCCGGCCTGAAGGTCGGACAGGCCCACGACGAGGCCGCCCGCACCGGGGTCAGCGTGATCCTCCCCGACGACCGGGCGGTGGCGGCCTGCGACGTGCGCGGCGGCGGCCCCGGCACCCGCGAGACTGACGCCTTGGCGCCCGAGAACCTGGTCGATGCGATCGACGCCATCGTGCTGTCGGGCGGCTCGGTCTACGGCCTGGCGGCGGCCGACGGGGTGGTGGCCTGGCTCGGCGCACAGGGGCGCGGCTATGGGCTGGTCAGCGCCAATGGCGTGCCGCGCTCGCCGGTGGTGCCCTCAGCCATCCTCTACGATCTCGCCAACGGCGGCGCGCGCGACTGGGGCGAGGATCCGCCCTATCGGCGCCTGGGTCGCGCGGCGGTGGTCGGCGCCGGCGCCGACTTCGCCCTCGGGACCGCCGGCGCCGGCTACGGCGCCATGGCCGGCGGCTTCAAGGGCGGGACCGGCTCGGCCTCGATCGTCTCCGCCGACGCGATCAGCGTCGGCGCCCTGGTCTGCGTGAACTCGTTTGGCTCGGTGGTGGCCGCCGACGGGCGCACCTTCTGGGCCGCACCGTTCGAGGTGGGCGATGAGTTCGGCGGCCTCGGCCCGGCGGGCCTTGCCGGCGCGGCCGACGAGTGGGGCCTGGCCAAGACCGATCCCAGGAGCCGGATGAACACCACCATCGCCTGCGTCGCCACTGACGTGGCCCTGACGCCGGCCCAGGCCAAGCGGGTGGCGGTGATGGCTCAGGACGGCCTGGCCCGCGCCATCCGGCCGGTGCACGCGCCCTTCGACGGCGACGTGGTCTTCGCGCTCTCCACGGCCCGGCGGCCGCTTCCCGAGGCCGCCGACTTCACGGTGACGCGCATCGGCGCCCTTGCGGCTGATGTCCTGGCCCGGGCGGTCGCTCGTGGGGTCTACGCCGCGCAGGCGTGGCCCGGCGTTCGGGATTGGCGCTCGTCGGTCGCCTGACCGGCCTGGTCGTACTCGTCGCGGCTCCGCGAACCCTCAGCGATTTTACAGACTACGGCTTAGTTGCGTAGTGTTTAGAAACCCGCGTTCTGAGAGTTCAAAAGGAGACGCCCATGCATTGGGTTAGGACCACGGCCCTGGTGGCCGGCGCGAGCCTGTTGGCCGGCGGCGCTGATGCGCAGACCAAGCAGCAGGTGACGGGCCCGGTCGCCACCTACTGGATGAGCGCCCGGACCCAGACGGGGCTCGGCGGCATGGGCGGCGGCGTCCCCTCGATGGGCAGCATGATGGGAGGAGGGGGCGGAAACCTGTCGAAGACCCTGACCCTCCAGCTAGGTTCTTCGCGTAAACCCACCGGCGAACCGGCCGCCGAGCACCTGCCGCCGGCGGCCCTGAAGGCCGGCCAGATCCTGCCGCTCGCCACCCCCAAACCGCAGGCCGGCGGCAAGGCCGACCATTCGGTCATGCCCAACGACTTCAAGCCCAAGGGGCGGATGCTGATCTTCTGGGGCTGCGGCGAGCACGCCAGGGCCGGCCAACCGATCGTCGTCGACTTCGCTAAGGTGGCTGCAGGCCAAGCCCCGCCGGCCATGCAGGCGATGGCCGCTCAGCTCGGGACCCCGATGCAGCCGCCCTCGCCCAGCCGCAACGCCACCTATGGCGAATGGCCGAATCCGAAGACCAACACCTCGGTGCCGGCCGCCGGCTCGCTGGTCGGCGACCACCTGATCCGCGGCAACTACTCGCCGGACATCAAGTTCGCCCTGGCCGCCGAGCAGGATTTCCTCGGCCCGCTGAACCTGATCAAGAACCAGACCAACCCCACCGGTTCGGGCCAGATCGGCTGGAACGCCGTGGCCGGCGCCCGCGGCTACCTCGCCACCGCTGTGGGCGCGGGCGAGGACGGCACGATGGTCATGTGGTCGTCCAGCGAGGTGCAGGCCTCGTCCTTCGCGATGCAGGACTACATCAGCAACGCCGACCTCGCCCGGCTGGTGAGCGCCAAGGCGCTGATGGCGCCGACCACCACCAGCTGCACCATCCCGCAGGAAGTGGTCAAAGCCGCTCCCCAGGCGATGGTCCAGCTGGCCGCCTTTGGCGGCGAGACCAACATTTCCTACCCGCCTCAGCCGGCCGATCCGAAGGCGCCCTGGAACATCGATTGGACCTTGAAGGTCCGCTACAAGTCCCAGACTGCGGGCGTGCTCGGCATGGACATGGCCTCGATGGCCGGCATGGCGGGCGACGACGAGGTCCCGGCCTCGCGCGGCGGCCAGGCTCCCCGCGAGCAGCAGCAGCCCCAGGCGCCGACTTTGCCCGGCCTCGGCGGGGCCATTCTCAAGGGTCTCGGGGGCCGTTTGCCGGGCCTCTAGAAAAAAGTTGGGCCGGGACGAAAATTCCTGCTCAAGCCGGGTTGCCATCCGCCCCAGCCGCGACTAGGTTCCGCGCCCTTGCCGTAGGGCAATGCGCGCCCGTAGCTCAGCTGGATAGAGCATCAGACTACGAATCTGAGGGTCGGACGTTCGAATCGTTCCGGGCGCGCCATTTCTCCTAAGGTTTCTTCACCTTGGGACTGCTCCACAAATCACCTGGGGTCACATTGGGGTCGAGCGCTCAGGCGTGGGCCTCATGAGCGTACCCAGATGTCAGTGGTGATTCGGGCGCAATCTGGACCCCGAGAGCTTTTCGCCAGGTGATCGCGCCGGCCAAAGGTTTCCCGTCTTGTTACTCAGGCCAGGGGTTCAGCATGAACCCTTGCCCTTCGGCGAGACCGGGGGTGCAAGCGGAGACGCCAGCTTCGCGGGGATCGCGAAGCGCGCCTGGGGCGGAGCCCCAAGTCTTTCGGCTCGGCAGTCAAACCAACCTGGCCGAACCGGCGCTGCCGCCTGCGCCGCACGCGGGTGCGGCCGCTTAGCGCCAGTTGGAGACATTTGCCGCGGGGCTGGAAGCGGACTCGTTTGAAGGTCCGCTGGCCGGAGCGTCGCGACCGGATCCTCCCTAGCGGACGCGACCCAAGGGCCGCCCCACGCCATTCGCTTCGAGATGAGCGCGCAAGACGGCCGCCGTCTCGACGATCTGAGCCCAGCCATCTTCGCCTAGGGACGCAGAGCCTATGCTCTGAAGTTGCTCGCCTAATCGATCTAGCAGCGGCTCTTCATTCGGGAATAGCCAGTTCCCCACGCCTTGGCGCGGGTCATCGTAGATTTCCATATCAACGAGCAGAACGTGGCGGGCTACCGCGACGCGGCTCTCGGTGAGCCGACAATGGGTGAGCACCAGCAAAGCGACATAGAGCCAACGGCGGTCAGGTTCGAGCCAGGCAAGCGGATTGATAGGTAGTTTTTCCACACGACCAAGGTGCCCTGCGAGCAGTCTGGTTTCCAGCCTTCTGGGACCGCGGCGAGGTCGCGAATGCGCCAGTAGGAGACCAAGGCTCGTGGGCAAAAAGCAGAACTAGCTTCTGGTCCGCTTGCGGGTGAGACGCAGTTCAACCGGTTGCGGACGAGCCGGATGCCCTTCAACTTGGCTCTATGGCTTTATGGCAGTTTCCCATCTTCGCAGTTCCCCGAAGGCCCAGGACCAGCGTCGAACCTATTCGGCTGACCGCTGATGAGGCACACGAAGCATGGGTGAAGGCTACGCCTCTCAACTTCGAAGCACTCAACTCTCGCCTTGCGCCACTACTGCCAGAGAAACAGGGCTGGCACCCGGACCTAAGAATTTGGGGCGAGGAGACTTCCGACGACGTCCAGCTCTGGCTTGAGGGCGGTCGGGTGGAGTCGCTTCAATTTCGCTTGGATCTTTCGCACCTTTCGCACCCATTCGTGGGGGCCATTTGCGAGCTGGCGCGGATCAATGACTGGCGCTTAGTCGATGAGGCCGGAGCGGTTGTTCCAGCCACGCGCGCTGCTTTGCTGCAAGCGATCATGAAATCGTCAGCGGCGAGCTATGTCGACGACCCGGGCAAGTTCGTGCGGGAGGTCGCTGCCGCGTTCGAGCAAACGACGAAGGAACAGAACGAGGACGGCCGATAGCGCTCCTGGGCCTGCATGTACGCTTAGCGCCGCCAGCAGACATTGGCTGCGAGGCTTGAAGGTCCGCTTGCAGACACGTCGCGCTCGACCGCATCCATCCTATTGCAGCAGGTCTCGATGGGTGCGCTCCAGCGAGGCTGTGACGACGTCGAACTCTGCCCGGTCTACTTGAAAATCTATGGTGGGCGCGTGTGTCGACGATATTCTGAGATGGGCCCCTGCCGGCATGATTTCGATGCTCAAGCTGGAAGGGTCGCCAGGGACGTTATCGTTTGCTGTGCCGATTTTGGCCCGCGTATCGGTGTGCGCCTCGCGAGCATGCACCCAAAGGCCCATAAGGGAGCGCCACTCGCCTTCCTCCAGGATCAATCCGTTCGAGCCGGCTCGATCAGAGATCTTCAGGACGCCGAGCTGCTCCCGAGTGAGCATCGTGCGTTTGACACCGACTGTCAGCGTCCGCCCCTCGTGCTCCAGGCGAAGGTAGTGTCGGAATTGGCCGTTATCGGCAGTCCTGGGGTAGAAGGTTATCCCGGCCCAAATCAGAGCTGTTACGGCTGTGACGAAGAGCGCGCCCGCGTACGCCGGTCTGCCGGAATCAGCCGGCGCTTCGTGTTCACTGGGCGGTAAAAAGCTATTCAAGAACGCCAACACAAAGCTCAACCCGACCCCGGTCGCGATGCCCGTAGCAAGTTTGGTCGCCACTGCCGGCGTCGGCATTCCGCCGGAGAGGGCCGTCGCCGCCAGAACAAAGAAGCTGGGGATGATGAGCCCGGCAACCCCCGGCAGGGTGGCTAGGCGCCGGGGCAAGGCAGGCGCAGGCAATGCTTGCGCCATCCCTAGAGACAAAGCCGTAAGCACAATCCACAAGGCCAAATGCGTGGTGATGGCCGCTCGTTCGTCCCAGACGGGGGGCTGCGGATGCACTCCGATGTTCACGGCCACGGTCGCCGAGGCGGTCGCAATTGCGGCCGCGCCGAAAAGCGCCGCTACTCTCATTCGTTCAGCCCCCAAGCGCAGTGATGGGAACACAGGTCCTGTCCGCTTTCCACCCGTTCCAGACGGTCCTGGAGTCCGCACCTGGCGCAAAAGACCACGCTGCCGGTACAGGTCGCAAACTGAGAGCAGACATTCGCCTGCTAGCATCTCCTAACTGGAGCGTTTCAGATCGAAGTGATCACACTCAATATGCCTCGCTATGACCTCATCGCCCTCCGGTTCAAACATGCAACTCCTCCACGCCGATTGGAGCGTCGCCGCTGACAAGCGTTGGGTGGCCGCCGCTAAGCGGATCGAAGGGCGCTGGCGCATCTTTGACGTCCGCAAGGTTGGGACAACGGCTGACTTCGTACGCAGTCTGATCTCTGCGGGGCAGGTTGAGCCAGTCGTCGCCGGCTTCGACTTCCCCATCGGAGTTCCGGCCAGCTATGGGGCTCGGACCGGTCTGCCCGACTTCCCGACTCTGCTCAAATGCCTTGGCGACGGAGTATGGTCTCAGTTCGGCCAGGTCGCACGCTCGCCTGGTGAGATTTCCCTGCATCGCCCTTTCTACCCCGCCGGCGCTCAGGCCGGACTGAAGCAGTCGGCGCTCCTCGACGCCCACGGCGTCGCCTCGCTGGACGAGCTGCGTCGCACCTGCGAGCGGGCGACACAAGATCGCCGAGCGGCCTGCCCACTCTTTTGGACCTTAGGCGGCAACCAGGTCGGCCGCGGTGCCCTCTCGGGATGGAGCGAGGTCGTCGGGCCCGCCCTTGCCGCTGGAGCCGCACTCTGGCCATACCACGGAGACCTCGCGAGCCTGCTCGGGAAGGACTGCGGGGTTGTGCTCGCGGAGACATATCCGGCAGAGGCCTACAGTCACGTCGGGGTCAGCTTTGCGGCCAAGGAGAGCAAGCGCCGGCAGTCAGATCGTCTAGCCAAGTCACGCGCCATTCTCGGCTGGGCTGAGCGCCACGGCGTGGCGCTTGCTCCGATCGTTATGACGATGCTCCTCGCCGGCTTCGGTGAGGACGCCGCTGGGGAGGATCGCTTTGACGCGTTCATGGGGCTCCTTGGTATGATCGAGGTCGTAGAGGGTCGACGGGCAGATGGCCCCTCCCTCTCGCTTGAGATCGCGCGCTGGGAGGGCTGGATTCTAGGGCAGCTAGACGCGCCGCCAGCGCGAGGAAGTCCAAGTTCCACGGTTGCCACGGAAGGCGCTGTCGACTTTCGTTTGCTGGAGGCGGTGCTCGCAACCAACAGCGCAACGCGGGCAGCCTTAAGCGAAATTCTACTGCGCGACCGCGACTAGGGCCGGGGCATTGCCCTGCCTCGCCGGCGACTTCCCGCCGAGCCCAATCAATTTGCGGGTCGCCGGTCTACCGCGTGTCGCGAATGCGCCAACAGGAGACCAAGGCTTGCGAGCGGATAGCGGACCTTGTGACGGCCACCTGGCGGTTGATCGCCGGACTGGTTCCGCGCCTATCGGACTCGATTAGTCGCTGAGCGGCGAGCGCATCCAGGTCCAACCAATGAGGACGCCGCCACACTCGTGGGCGGCGATCTCATAGGCGATCGCATAATCGGGAAGCCATTTCAGCGAGGTCGCGCTCCGCAATTTGAAGCCGCCCCGTCGCTGTATGACGTGCCCGTTCAGACGACGAAGCAACTTGCGCTTTGCGCCTCCAGAGGCGCGAAAGTCAAACTCGATGACTGCGGCGTCGGAACCTGGCGCAACTGCTTGCCAACTTGCGACCAGTGCTTCGTTGAATGGAGCATGGCGTTTGGCGATCGCACCAAGATCGAACTTGATGCACACGCACTCCGGATCAAGCCAGAGGCTGTGGAGGACGTGATCTAGAAATGTAGCAGCCGCCCAGTCCACCCGCCCCACCTCAATTGTGTCGCCTATCTCAACCACGCGGATCGTGCGACTTCCACCCACCGAGATGATCCTGACGAGCCTCGGTTAGGAAGGAATGCTCCACCGGTCAGGTCGCGAATGCGCCACCAGGAGACCATGGCTCCAGGCCGGAAACCGGACTCGGCCAGCGGTCCGCTTTCAGGAACGTCGCGATCGACCGGATTCGACCCATGTGAGACGTTCGGAAGGTCCGTTTTCAACTAGGCGCCTGCGCGGCTTCGGCTTTAGGAAATCCAGACACCCAGCAGGGAAGATCCAATCCAGCCCCCTTTGAGATCGCGTCGGAGAAGTAGCAGATAACCTTGACCCGCGCGCGATCCCGACACCGCCGAAACGTAGATCAGCGCCTCCATGCCATCGCTTGAAACCGCAGCCCGCGTTAGTGCGATGTAGGTGCGATCGAACACGCCGTTCTTCCGAATGTGCGGTCGCGATGTCTTGGCGGAGATAGCTGCTCCAGCCGTGGAAGCGATCTCGCGCACGCTCTCGCACGTCGTCGCACTCAACTGGTGGCCGGTCAGAAACGTTTGCGCTAGTTCAGCGGAAGGGATGGGAGCGGGAACTTGATTAGCCTCGTTAGGCTGAGGCAAGAACCATCTCGGTTCGCCGTTCCCCGCGTCCTCTTTGCCGAAATCCTGTCGAATGAACGGCACGTCGAGATAGGAAATTCGCGAGGTATCGATTTCCGATCCAAGCTCCCAGCGACCGGGACCCTTACTCAACAGAAGCTCCCGCAGTGCTGCGGCGCTCGCCGCGCACGCATCGTCACTGGCGGCAAACGCGGTCGAACCGCCTGCGAGTCCCGAGGCGAGAAGAACCCCGCCAACGAACAGAAGCACCTTCGAAGCGCGTAGAGCGATGCTGGCCGCCATAAGGTTCATGGAGAGGAAGATATTGCGCTGACGGTCGTGTCCGCAATCCATCTGTGGACGCCCCTCGCGTCCACGCTTGGCAGAAATGAGCGCGGCGCCGGCTTAGGTCGCGAGTGCGCCATGAGGAGACATTGGTCTCAAGCCGCTATGCGGACCGTGGGCACTTCTCCCAGATCGCAAGTTGAGCGCCATACTTCGCCACGGCAGCGATCCTACGCAAGGCCCACTCGACAACTTGGAACCATTGGAAGAGCCTCAGCCAACTCAGATCAGGTTTGACCGAGCAACGATGCGCCTTGCGATCCTCTGCATGCTGTCGGTTTTGACTGCATGCGCTCCAAAACTCACCGCCAACTTGCCGCGCGACGAGGTGCGCCAGATCGAGAAGGCTCTCGAGAACGAGGAGGGCGCGCGCGTGAGGATAGACGATGCGATTTTGGTGACCGAACCTGAGCTGCCACCGTTCATTTGTGGGGTCTATTCGACATCAGCGAGCAGAAGGGCCCGCACGGGAAAGATATTCATGTGGTCGCACGGAAGGCTTATGTCCGGTGCCTACCACGACAATGTCTATGCCTGCATAAGGACCGCGGTCGATCGGGGAAGGGCCGTCGAGGCAAAGCCGCAAGGCATCGGGTAGCCCCAGATCCTTACCCCTCCATCCAGCCCCGCATGATCTGTCCCTGCGGTATCGTCGCACACCGGAGACGTCCCTCGCCACGGTCCTTTTTCGCGCCCTTTGCAGACTAAGGCTGCTGAGCGGCAAGCTGACCTAGCTGGCGGTCCGCTGGTGAGATCGCCGTAATCGACCGGATCCGCCCCTCAGCGGATGTTACCCTCTGCTGGCGGGAGCCTTCTGCGGATCAAGAACAGACCCAGACGGCACAGCCAGAAAAACGTCAGGCCCACCAGGGGCCAAGCCCAGTCTACGAGACGAGCATCAATTGAGGCGACTAGTCGAGTAACGACGTCGCCGACCGGCGTCATACCCCAAACCAACATGAAACCGACTGTCGCCGCAAAAGCGTACCAGTAGTCTCGTCTTCCCGCGGGCTTCGGCATCGCGCTCATCGCCATAAGCTGTAATGGGCGACGCCTAAGACCGGCAAGAGGCTTCCCGATGTGGTCTGCTACCCACCCTGGTCAGACGCTTCTGGGGTCCAAATCTCGGTCAATGCCAAGTCGCTTGGCGTTGGTCGCGAATGCGCCATCAGCGGAAGTTGGGTCACAGCCAAGAAGCGGACACTAGATGAGGTTTGCTCGTGGGAACTTCAGGCTCGACCGCTTCCGACCCTTAGACGACCTTGAGCAGGCCTGCTTGTGCGGGGCGGAAACGACATTCTGTCGAGTACATTCCCCCACGCGTTCGCTCATGTAGTCTGCTGGCATGTGCCTCAGTGTCTATCTCGGAACGTCGCGCCCGCTCTCGATCCCGTCCTCCGGGCCGGGCCAGCTTGGCGTAGAAGAGGCTGCATGGACGCCACCGCCGCTTAGGCGGCGCGAGTTCGTCTACTACTTGGGTCGGAAGGCCGAGGGAGTGAAGCCATTGGAGTGCTCATGCCTGTTGTCGGAGTATGTCGACTGGACCGAGGGTGGCCCCATTGTGCAGCAGGACGACCTCTACGAACCCGAGGCTTGCGCCTTCGACGCCCTGAGAGAACTATGTGACCGAGCCACGCAGGATGGTGGGATAGCTACCATCGTCTGCGATGATAGCGGCGGACTGGAGCAGGCCTGCTCAGAGGGCGATTACTGTAGCGGCCTCGTTCGATTGAGCTCCATTTCACGAGGTAACCTGCTGTTCGCGGGCGCGAGCGGCGAGTTTCCTTGGCGTGCCCTACACGTAGTTCGATAGGCCAACGTCCCCTAGCAGGAACGTCGTGTTCGACCGGATCCGACATCTGAGACCGTCGCGAGGTCCGCTATACGAAACTCTCAGCGCATCAGTGGTAGAGGTTCGAAATGAGGCCGTTGAACTGGCACCTGTTGGTTTGGCGCTACCAGAGGGCCATCGCGCTCGCGGTGATCTTAGGCGTTTTGCTGCTGGCTGGGATTGCATGGACAGGGCTCGCACGCCTCCGCCCGATTAATGCCATCTATGTCCCGCGTGAGATCACCTGCCGATCTAAGGCGGACGGCGGCTACTGCGAGAGAACCGGCGGAGTCGATGAGCAGGGCAAGCCGTGGGGAACTGCTGCTCCACCAGCGCGGATCACTAGTTCCGCCGCCGGGGGCGAGCGCGTCCATCGAGGCGCGGCACCTGATTGAGCCTGACGAAGCTAGGGTTCGTAGTGGAGGCTAGGTCCGCTAGCCACCCCGCGCAGACGCTTCAGAGGTCCGAATCTCGGCCGATGCTAGATCGCCTGGTGTTGGTCGCGAATGCGCCATTTCCAGACATGGGCCGCAGACCGAAGAGCGGAACTTTGGTCCGCATTCAAAAACGTCGCGGTCGACCCGATCCGACGCTTAGCCGACCTTGAATCCAAGAAGGAGCCAGCCGGCAGCTAAGAGCAGCAATATGGCCGCGAACCATCCAGCTAAGTGGATCGGGAGAACTGATGAGCCGGACGATGTCTCGTAGAGCGGACTGACCGTAGCAGTTGGGTCGATCTCTAGCCCGGCACCATTAGCCGCACACCACCGTTCGAGTTCCGGTTTGAGCACTGGCCACAAATCAATAGCCCAGGCAGGTGCGACGGTCGGCCAGGCTTGTTCTGTCGGAAGGCACGCAGTGAGGACGCCCATGGGCAGCGCAAGGATGAAGGAGCCGCCCGGGCCGGCCACGACCAGTTCTTCCTTCCAGCGTGGCGTGAACCGAAACGTGTGCGCAGTCATGGCAAAGCTTCGCTTCTGTGCGCTCAAAACACAACGTCCACTGACCCTTTCCAGGCCCCTTCGACTGCATCTGGCAGAAGTGAGCAAGTAGCCGGCTTAGGTCATTGGTCGTGAGCCGAAATTCGGACTCTGGACGTTTCCCCAAATGGAAGGTGAGCCTCGGTCCGTTCCGCCCTGTTGCGATTTCGCCACCGCAGCGTCTTACGCGAGTCCCCTCGACATCCATGGCCCATTGGCGGAGTCTCAACCAACTCCGAGCAGATTTGATCGAGCTGTGATGCGCCTTGTGACCCTCTGTGTGCTGTCGGCTTTGACCGCATGCGCACCGAAATTAACCGCCCAATTGCCGCGCGAGGAGGTGCGCCAGATTGAGAAGGCCCTAGCGAGCGAGGAAGGCGCGCGCGTGAGGATCGCTGAAGCGATTTTGGTGACCGAGCCTGAGCTACCGCCGTTCATATGCGGGGTCTATTCGACGTCCGCGAGCAGAAAAGCCCGTGCCGGAAAGGTCTTCATGTGGTCTCACGGAAGGCTCATGTCTGCTGCCGCTTATCACGACAATGCCTACGCCTGCATGAAGAGGGCGACCAATATGCTGAAGGCTCCCCTGGGCGCTTAGCACGCATGACCGCGGTCGATCCGGGAAAAGGCCGTCGAGGCCAAGCCGCAAGGCATCGGGTAGCCCCAGATCCTTACGCCTCCTTCCAGCCCCACATGATCTTCACCAGCGGTAGCGGATTGCGGACTCGGGTCGATGTCCGCTTATCAGAACCCGCCCCCCGGCCGGCTTCGACCCGTTGCGGACCTTTACGCTTCACGACCGCGGCAATCTAACTTCACGGTGCAGGACGGTTCAGTTGATCGCAGTTGAAATAATGCTCGCTGCCCACCTTCACCGTGATCGCCTCTGTGCTCGCCGCGGGCTTCCACCATCCACTGCGCTCGCGTTCGATCATGGTTGGGATCCACGTCCCCGGCCAATAGGTGATTGGCGCTGGGACCTGCAGCCCGACGATGTCCTTTGAAATGTCGCGATCCCACTTGGGCTTATTCGACGGCAGCACGACGATTGCAGTGCTGATGTGGGGGGCAGGTCCTTCATACTGCACGCATAGACCGACGCGATCGATCGAGGCGGGAGAGTTGCAAGCCAAGAGAGCGAGTAAACAGATTGCCGACGGCACAAGAGGTTTCGTCATACTCAACGCGCTTTTGAGCCCCTTAGCGCTCTCTGGCGGCCCAAAGGGAACAGGCGGAAACGACTATCGAAGCAACCAGGAACGCGATGGCCAAGCCGAGGCAATACCGCATTTGAAGCTCAGCGTCCGGCCGGGTCGAGCCAACGAAGAGATACACATAGAAGAAGAAGGCTGACGTCCCCAAGGAGGCCAACGCCACTCCGAGCGGGAGCAGCACTTTGGGCAAGCGTCCATCGGACCCCGCAACAAAGCTCAGAACTAGACTAGCGACGAGACCGCCAATCACACCGGCGCTTACGACCGCCACGTCCCAAATCCCCCTCGATCAAAGCTGCGCCTTCGGCAACCTTACATGGTGACGCTATCACGAGGTCGGCCGCTTCCCACCATTCCAGACGCTCCTGAAACAGCACCTGGCGGAAACGGACACGTCGCCGAAGTCGCGAATGCGCCACTTGCGGAAATTGGCGGCGAGGCTGAAAGCGGACTCATCTGCTGGTCCGCTACTAGTAGGAACGTTGTGATCGACTGGGCCCGCACCTTCGCGGACATCGGCGCTGTCCGCCTTCCGCGGCCTTGTCATGGTATCGCCCTCACAACCGACGAAAATTTCAATCTCACCAGTTTGAGAATTCGATCATCGGCCGGCCGACGGCTTGGAAAGCTGCCCGGACCCGTTCGGTCATGTCCGCTTCGTCCCTGCCCGCGAAGGAACTGATGGCCTCCATCGCGTTCATGTAGCCAGAATAGCAGTCGACCAGAGCTACGAGCCGACCGTCGTCCTCAAAGACCGGGTTGATCGTGGCGGCGAACGCCTCGGAACCGAAGCGCTGAGCCATGAACAGCAGGTGCGGAGCCGTGGCGACCGCAAAGATGCTATTGTCCGCGATTGCCGCGAGGACCCTGTCCACAACGGCCTTCGTGGCTGTCGCCAAGGCGACGTCGCTTGCCTCGATCTTGCGGTGTTCGCGGGGCCCTTTGAGCAGGAAGTGGGCGGTCCCGGACGTTATCAAGATGAGCAGGTGACCCAACACTTCAAGGTCGAGCTCATCGGCCGTAAGCGCGGCGACCTGCTCGTCGCTCAGCTTCGAGAGGTGCACCAATGAGCGGTACGCAAAGCCTCTGACAGCCTGCTGATCGACCCTCTCTCCGATCGGTGCCGGACGACGGAACGTCGTGGGCGCGATGAACGCCTGGACGAGCTCAAAAACGACTGATGGCTTGATGTTGCCGTGATCGCGTTCGGCATCGAGCAATGCCACCAAGTGATGTAAGGGCGTGACGTCGCCTGCCGGCCGCCTCGATATTTCAGCGACGAGCTCGCGACGGGACTGACTGGCGCTCGTCTCGGAGATCAGCGCGTCGACTTCGCTACGAGACGGCGCCCCGGGAAGCGGGCGGTGCAGGAAGTAGGTGAAGAAATGCCCGCTGTCAGAGATCGCGCGCGTAGGCGGTTGCGTATCGGTTGTGTGTTCGCCGAACCCGGCGGCCTCGCCAAGATAGCTCGCAGCTTTCGGAAATAGTGCGCTGAGGCAGGCGCGGATGGCATGGTCCCGCGGTGCGTCATGCAATTGGAGGGCGGACGTCACCCTGGCGGCCGCGTCCTTACGAACGGCGTCCTTCCGCGCGTCGGTGCTTCCAAGTACGCGGCTTAGGAAATCCAGGCTCTCCGTATTGAGCCAAATGTCGCTCGTGGCGAGGATCCCAGCATAGGCCGAGGGTCTCGACAGCCTTATCGCTTCAAGCAAGAGGAAGTCGGGAAGAAAGAGTTCGGCGGTCTTTCCGCCAATCCAGAAGTTGACGGCATTGGCCAGTCGGACGGCGTCGCGCGGCGCGTCCAGCATTCGCAGCAGTGCGGCCTTGTGAACTGGCGCTTCAAGTACGGCGTCTCGAAGCACCGGGCTTAAGAGGTCGGCGAGGAAGCTGAGGGTCTGCGATGACGTAAGCGGCGGCACTGGCACAGATACGTTGATGATCTTCTCAAAATAGTCCGTGTCCAATGCGGGCTTGAAGCTGGCGAGGATGTTGCCCAGCGCGACTGGATCGTAAGCCAGCACGTAGACGAAACCTGGAAGATCCGCGATCGACTTGATTGCGCTCATGACGCGCACGGCCTGCTCGGGTGCCAGGCGGTCCAGGTCGTCGATCAGGACGACAAAGCTGAAGCCTTTCGCTGCAAATGCCTCCGCCACCACATCGCGGAGCTTCCGGGCTGGTTTCGAGGCGTTCAATATTTTGCCTAGATCACCGCCTGCTTCGCGCGCAGCTTTGACGATCTCCCCGACACCCTCGGTCTTTTTAGAGAGGCTCAGGAGAACGTCGAGACCCTCGGGCAGCTTTCCGGCGGCGCTTGCAAGCTTGCCGACAATCGACGCCGCCACATCAGCCTCGTCTTTCGGCATGGCGTCCAGGACTGCGCTAAGCAATGCCGAGACGATGTTAGCGTCTTCTTCCAGCCACCACGGATCGAAGTCGAGCACGAACTGTGTATTGGGATTCAACGCCGCCTTCAGGGACAGGCGCAGGTAATTCAAGATCGTCGACTTGCCGCTGCCCCAACGCCCTTCAAGTCCCAAGGTGAAGCCGCCACTGGCGCGATCCCCCGCAAGAAGCGGGAGAATGTTCTGCCGCAATTGATCGGCGAGCGCCTGGAATCCGAATTTGTCGTGGTCGGGAAGGGCTAACGCAGCGTCGTAGTGGAGCCTTGTATCCTGCGTCACGCCGATCAGCCTCGCGTCGATGTCAGATGGGCTCAACACTAAGCGACCCGAGAGCCTTGTGGCCACGCTAGTGTCGCGGCCCAGGATCGCCCGTCCACATTTCCGCAACCCACCCCGCGCCGACGCCTCAGAGTTTCGGTACTCCGCCGATGCGAGATGGCCTGGCATTTGCCGCGTATGCGCCAATTGCAGACATCTGATCGGGGCCCGAAGACAGACACTGGCAACGTCGCCTGAGTAACTCCCAAGCCATCTATTACGCCCGGCGCAACCCTAAGTGCGGGTGCTATGAATAATTGGCAGCGGAAGGGGCGTGGCTGTCCTACTTTGGCTGCCCACCATCGTCCGTCGTTGGGTCATATGAAAGCACCGCCTCTAGTTCAGCTTTTATCTCTCGAGGCCGTCCCTTTATGATGTACGTACATCCCAGCCGTTTTGCTTCCTCAACGACTTCAGCGTCCCGGTGAACTGAGTAAATTATTACCTGCCTGTCGCGATATCCACGGTTTCGTGCGTGTTTCGCCAAGAATAGGCCGGGAAATTTCACATAGGCGGTTCCCGCTAAAGCAAGCGCCTCTTCATACGGCTCAAGTACCGGTATATTCAAATCAATTACCAAGGCTCGATAGATCGCCTCATTAATTCTATCAACACCTTCATTCACATTTGACGCCAAGGTCACGAGAATCCCCTTTGCGTCGAAGTAATCGACCATCCAAAGTACATTTTGTAGTTCATCGTCTACGATGACGACTGTATCAGGATCTGTTGTCTTGGCCATTCAGGCAGCCTCTCCGCCTGGAATTTTGATGGTGAATGTGATGCCGTCCCTTCCTTCACCCTGAATCATAAGCCTTCCGCCGTGTATCGTCTCCACAATCTGGCGGCATATGTAGAGTCCAAGGCCGGTGCCAGAGGCAACTACCTTACGCGCATTGCTTCCCCGAAACCCGAGATCGAAAACCCTGGTCATTTCGGAAGGCGGAAGCGGCACGGCAGAGGTCCCATGAATTTTGATGAGGGCCATTCCCGTGTCAGCTTGAATCCACTGGTTCACTGAGATCTTCGTGTTCCGTTGGCCGTATTTTACGCAGTTGTCGAATATGTTCATAAGAACTTGACGTATTAATTCGGGGTGCCCCGACACGCGATTTTGCGTTTTTGGATCGTCGAGCGATATCTCAATTTGCTTCGCCTTTCCGTCCTCTTGGTAGAACATGGCTGACTCAATAATCACCTGCGGGAGGACGACCTTCCTTCGGTCATCATCTGCGACGCCGCCGCTTCCTTGCGCGAGGAAGGCCAAGTTTCGCATCAAGGTGATGCATTGTTCGATTTGGGCGCGAGCTGCGGTCAGCCGCTGCTCGCGCCGACCGTCGCCCTGGATGAGACCATTGGCGAGGTTATCTAACGTGCCCGCGACGCCATTCAGTGGATTGACGACTTGGTGAACGAAATTTGCCAAGAGCGTGAGGTCGAGCCCCTCCGAGTGGTCCACTATCTGAACAATAGACCCGGAGATGTCTTGTAGATCAGCGGTCATTTGATCTTCCGAATGGTAACGGTCGCGTGCATGTCGCCAGCGTCGAGGCCGCCGGTGACATCAAAAGACTCGATCTCGATATTCGACCAAAACGCAATCTCGCTCAAATGGCGATGGGTGGTCTCGGTTGCGGGCAGTTTGTGTCCAGTTGAGGTCAATACGGCTCTTGTATCCTCGCCAGCGACAGTCAATTCACTGGCTGTCAAATAGTGCCTAAGTGTTGTTAGGATGGCTCGCAGGCCGACGGAGTCCCATCCCGCCGCTGGCCCTTGCCATTTGACCCAATCATAGTCCGGCGGGGCCGTTGAATCTTGAGAGTGTACGATTCTGCCGTAGTTATCGATCTCTGCCATTCGCGCCGAAGTTAACTCGGCTAGGGCGGCGGCCATCTCCACGCTTCTGCGAGGATCTTGCCCAAACTCCAGCGTCGCATAGCTGGCCTGGGCGGCTTTCATTATCTCGGCAATGAGACCGGAGAACTTCGGGTCAATCGGTAGCTTTGCGTCTAGTAGGCCAAATTTCAGGGCGACTGCAGGATATGCCCCTAAGATTTCGGAAAGTTCGTATCCGCGCCAAACTCGGACTTTTAAATCCCGCCTCTGTGCGTTCCATTGCGCGATGTGCGTTTCGCATGCAGGTGATGGGTTGTTGTTTGTCACCAGTAGTAAGACGTCAGCCCGAAGGCTATCGGCGTGGGCGATTTTTTGCCAAACCGTAGGCCAATCAATGGCATTTGTGTATCTCTTGCATTCAACATGCCACTTTTGAATGCAACGAGCGCCACTGAAATCGACGTAATGGTACTCGCCCTCAATATCTCTCCCGCCGTCTGCGCCAGGCGTCCTCCAAACAAGATTACGCAAACCGGCTGCCTGAACTAGGTCATACGTGAGGTTCTCAAATTCGTTGGGATCTAAATCTGAAAGCGAGCGTAGCGCCACTGGACATTGATCTCCTGCATTGGTGACCTTCGTTATTCCTAGATATCGTTGGTTGCTGCAATCCCCATTCAAGCGGTCAGCGGCCGCAACCGAGAGCTTTGGTGGCTATCCTTGCGTCGTGAGGTCGCAGCCGAGCCCGAGCAATCCGACGATCTCCCTGGCGCGACTGGATGTGATATGGCCTTCCGTCTCCGAGCCCGGTGGACGGACTAGCTGGCCCACAGCGTGCGCGAGCCAGCGCCAAGAGGCGGACGTTCTCAACTTCCGCTAGGAGCCCGAGGCGGACATTGAGCCGGTCAGCCGGTTAGTCTCCGACTACCCGGAAGAGTTCATCAACGCGGACGCCCAGTGCGCGCGCCAGGTGGTATGCAGTCTTCACGCTCGCGTTTCGTTCGCCGCGCTCGATCAAGCCCACATAGTTGCGGTGCAACCCCGGAAGGCGCGCCGGGCGGCGCATCAAAACGCGAGCTCGGCGCGCCTTGCGCGATCTCGGCAGGTGCAAAATCTAACGACGGGAGAGCTACCTCCTTCTAGTCACCGACCGGCTGGAGATCCACATAGGTCAGCCGCCAGTCTAGGGTCACGCTGTCCGCTTGGCGGCGGATCCCGACATGCTGCTCCAGCGCCGCCAACAATTCTTCGGCCGGGCACGCCTGCAGGCCAAAGAGGTCGGTGCAGAAGTCGAGCATCGCCGCCTCCGAACCGAAGACCCAGGGGCAGGCACGCTCCTCGTAGAGGACGAGCCGCGCGCCCTCGACCTGCTCGAAAGTCGGCCGGTCGAGATAGGCGCCCTCGTGCCCGGTGCCGTTGAAGCGGCCGACGAAGCCGTCGAGGAAGGCGGCGATCGGCGAGCCCTTGTCCACGTCCGCGACATGCAGCGTTCCGCCAGGCGCGGTGTGTGAGGCCAACTTGCCAAGGAAGCCCGCTTTATCCTCGATGTGATGCAGCGCCGCCAGGCAGACCACGCGGTCGAACTGGCCCAGCGCCCAGGGCTCTGCCGGGTCCAGCACCGTCTCCTGCCCGCTGAAACCAGCGGTTAGCTCGTAGCCTTCGATCGCGCAGCTGTCTGGGACCACATCCCGCAGGTAGCCGCCGCCCGCCGGTAGGTCGAGGATCGTCTCGCCCGCGCCCAAGGGGCGGCGGGCGAAGAGCTGCTCGAACTCGCGCCGCCGCGCTTGCGGATGGCGGATCATGGCGCGGTGATAGGGCGCGCCGCGCACCTCGAAGATCTCGCCGTACTCCAGGTTCATGCCGCGGCCGCCGCGGGTTGGCCGCGCCACCGGGTAGGGTCGGCCAGCAGGCCCTGTAGGGATTCGATGATCGCGGCGATCGGCGCGTCCCACATGTTCGGCGAACGCGCGCTGTTGTGCAGGACGTTCATGCAGGCGTTGGCCTCAAAAACCAGCAGGCTCCCGTCCGGACGGATCGAGCAGTCGATCCCGAAATAGTCCAGCGCCAGGGCCTCGGCGATTGCAGTGACGGCGGGCAGGATGGCGGGGCGGGTCACCTCGGCGAAGGCGGCCAGGAAGGCCCGTTCCTCGTCCTGCGTATTGGGCGCGCGCCGATCGGCGTGCAGCAGCCAGCCTTCGCCGATGAGTAGATGGCGCAGGAAAACCTCCTGGCCAACCACCACTAGCCGCGCCTTGCGGTAGAAGCCATCGGCGTCGGCGAAGTCGATGAACTCGGTGATGTAGAGCGGCCCGTCGTCGAGCCTGATCTTCGCCGTCGCCAGATCCTCGGGGCGGTCCACCTTGATCATGCCTATGCCGCCATGGGCTCCGGCTGGGCGGATCAGCAGCGGGAAGGCCAGGCCCTCGCGCGCGATCGTCTCGATCAAGCTCGCCCGATCGGGCGCGGGCGTGCGGATCGTCCGCGGCATGCGCACTCCCGGCAGGCCCGCCAGGCCGGCCGACACCTGGTCGCGCCCCGTGCGCAGCACAGCAGCTGGAGCGTTGAACGCTGGCTTGCCCACCCGCTGGACGAGGCTGTCGGCCTTGCGCAGCACCGGCCCGTAAATGTCGGGGTCGGCCATGTAGTTGATTATTGGGACGCGCCTTACCGGCAGTGTCTTGGGCCAGTCGCCAGAAACGAGCCACAGTTGCCGCGCGCGCGATTCCAGTTCCGGAAGAAAGTGCAGGAAGCTGGCGGTGCCGTTAATTACGAAGCGCGGCGGATCGTAGCCGTCTCGCACGTCGATCTGGCAGGTCCGGTCGACTGGCGCGCCACGGATCACTAGCATCTCGCCGCCCGCACTAAGCTTAGAATTGGAAATCATAAATATTCTTCGAGTTCAAATGGCCTGCGAAACGCCGGCAGATAAGGAAAGTTCAAAAAGAGACGAATGCTATTCGCGACATACCCGCGTATTTTAGCTGTAAATATGCTATTCTCGCGCGAGTGCCGTTAGAGGCTATTTCAATCGTTTAGATTGTCATCGCCTCATTTCGCCGGAATCTCAACCATGGCCGCCGTCCTCTCTCGAGAGCGGTCTTTGATTTCCGCACCAGGCGCGCCGATTGGATCAAGCCGACCCGACCCACGCATCACTCCACGGTCAGAACGGCTGAGGTGCAGTCAACGAGATCCCCTCGTGGGAGGAATGTCCAAAAAGCAAAACATAACTACATAAGTAGATGATTTCATAAGCGTCGGCGACTCGCCTCGTCCAAAGGGAGGAGGGTGCGCCAAGCGGTGGAGGCTGGGGCCTAGCGCCGTGAAGCCTGAGCGGCTTCGTTCCAGTCGCCGAACGGTTCAAGTGGCATCATCACGGCCGCCGCCACGTCTCGTGCCTCGAATTGCCTGCGAAGGAATTCCGCCGCAGCTTCTCCACCGGTACCTCGATCGGCGGCGATCACCACCCGATTGACGCCAACCGGCGGCGTCCAATGGCGCATGTTGCTGGTAGAGAGCAGGGCCCAGCCAGGCATCCCGAACTCCTCCATCGCCGAGAGTGTCGTGAAGACGCCTTCTCCGACCACCATCGCTGGTGCGGCAGGGCGCAAACGGACGGCGGACCCGGCCGGAAATGTTCCGATGGTCTTTCGTGGCGGTCGCATATCCACGGCGCGGGATCCGCCAGCGGTGAGATACGCTGGTGATGGCCGTGAGGCGTCGGCTCCACTTCAGCAGCGCATCGCGCTTCTCGTCTGCGTAGGCGTAGAGATTGTAGTGCCGGGCGCGCCACTTCTTCTAGGGTTTTTGACCCTGGAAGCCGTTCTCAAGACATTCAGGGTCAAGCTGGGGTAAAGGCCTCTGGGCGGATCATTCGAACCGAGCTGTCGGGCGGTGGAAAGCCGCGCGAACAGCGTTGAGATTCGAAGGGCACCTCTACGGCGGCGCACGTTCGTTTCCATTGACTGCACACCCTTCATGAGGGTCTGGCGCGCCCGCGAAACCTATGAGAAGTTGAATCTGGAATCGACGGCTCGATACCGGCGATCCCCGCGCAAGACGTGTCGAAGCGACCCCGCTTGTCGGGCGGCCCACCGAATACAAAACCACATCAGCCGATCCTGCAGGTCGGCGTGGGAATAGGTGGGGCGTGCTTACTTGCTTCGCACGTATCGAACCGCCCGGCTTCTCGGGCTGCGCGGCTAGAAGCAGGGAAGGACCATGGAGAAGCTCTCCTCCAAGCGACGGCGGCTGGCCGCGCCCCATCGTGGCGATCCGCAAGGCGCGCTCGCCTCAAGCCAGCTGTCGACCACTTCTTCAGCATCGCGCAATGCCCGCAAGGAGGGCCGGATCGCCGGCCTCTTTCGCACTTACGGCGCCTGGCTCGCGCGCGCGCTTCGCCGGCGCTACGGCGATCAGGCAGAAGATCTCGCGCAGGAGGCGTTCCTGCGGGCGGCGAGGTATGGCGAGGCTGGCGCGGTCATCCGGCATCCCAAGGCGCTGCTGCTTCGCATTGCCCACAACGCCGCGGCCGATCAGGCCCAGAGGCACTCGGATGCCGTCGCTCGCGACTCTGTCGTGATCGACTTCTCCGACTACTTCCTTGAACCGTTCCAGTCCGCCGAGCAGGTCGAGCTCCTACTGCTCAAGCAATTGATCCTGCAGATGCCGCCGACGTACCGCGACGTTTTCGTCCTGAGCCGTTTCAGGGGCATGAGCTACTCAATGATCGCGGTGGAAATGAATATTCCCATCAAGACGGTGGAATGGCGGATGTCCAAGGCATTGGCCTATTGCACCGAGGCGCTGTCGGATTGAGGTCGAGCGCGAGGATGAGCTCGTCTCTAGTCCAGTTCGGGTTACGTTTGGACGATCTTCTGCCCGTGGTCGGTTCCGGCCAGGCCCGTCGGGCCCAGCACCTCCTGGGCGTTGTCGCTGATGAGGCCGGTGCGCTAAAGGCCAGGGCTTAGATCACCTCCTGTACCTCGCCCCTCGCGAGCGACCACAACGCAATCATGCACGGTGATGCGCAGGGCGTTCGCTGCATTGACGATCGTCTTCGTGGCCGCGTCTGATCAGACGATCCAACCTTCCGCACCCGTAGTCAGGGGCACCGGGTTAGCTGAGAGCGCACCGTTGATGTCGGAAATCGCGTCCATGAGGCGCTCCTGCTGTAACTCGTATTTGTCATCACGAGAGTCGGCAGCTTCAGTGAGCCTGCGTAAATCGCCCATGTCGGCGACAAAGCCCTTCCCTTCGAGGCCGATATCGATAGCTACACCGACGATCGGAACCTGGTGGGGCAGTTCGAAAATCTTGGACTGCTTGAGGGCGAAGCTGAGCGTGGCGAGCAGCTTGTCGCCAACGCTACCGTCCGAGTTGGTAGCTTGGTAAAAATTTGCAACTTCAGTCGCGAAGCCCGCGATATCAGCGACGTCCTTGGCGACATGCTTGATCGCCTTGGCGAGACCCGCCGTCAGTAGCTCTACAGCAAGCTGGCCGTAGTTTGCAGTCTGCACGAGGACAAACTGCCCCACTCGTGAGGTCATCGCGTCTCCATATCCTTGCATTGTTTCGAGCAGTTCGGCTCGCGCTGCCGCCACCTCGTGATGCAGGTCCATGACCTGCCCGAGCTTGGCTTCGAGTTGCTCGAGTGTGCCTTCGAAATGCTCATTCCGGCCGATCTTGCCGTCACCGTTGAAGTCGGTGGTTAGCTTGATCAAGTCCGATGCCGCGCCGGAGAATGACACCATATAGTCGCCATCGGGATCGCTGTTGTCGGCAAACCAGACCGGATCGGGCCAATTCGGGCCGTCATAGTTCCTGACTTCCAGCGTGAGACCTTGATCCAGCGTGATTGACTGTCCCCACGGAACCTCCGCCCCGTTGTAGAACAACACCGCCGTCCGGTTCACGTCCTCGTAGTAAGGAAGGTTCTCTGGGTCGTTGGCCATCTTGGAGTCGCCCATGAGATTGAAGGTGACCTCGCTCCCCTCAGTAAATCCATACTGGACCATGTCTAAAACGAGTAATGGGGCGGCGGGGTCGATCTTGTAGCTTCCGGTGATAGTCGTGTCCTGAGGCATGAGGGCTTCCCTATGTTCAGATGGTATGCGGCTCCCAACGAATGAGAAGCTCAGCCCAGCTAGTGGTCAAGGCAAGAATAACGCGGGTATGTGACTGGCTAGAGTGGGTTGATGGTCCCAGGATTGTCGGGGTTGGCAGGTCGTCGGCATCCCCAGGATCAATTGCTTGAGCAGCAGAAGTTCGACCTGCTCGGCGGACTGGGACGGTTCAAGGAAGTAGTCCGAGAAATCGATCACGACGGAGTCGCGGGCGACGGCCTCCGAATGCATCCGGGCCTGATCGGCCGCGGCGTTGTGACCGAAGTCGGTGTTGATGCCGGCGCTTTGCGGCAGATCGGCTGATCTGCCGAACAGGCGGAACGCGAGGCGTCTGTGGAGTAGCGACGGCTTGATTGGGGGCGATGGAGGCGGGGAGAGCTCCGATACCTTCCGACCCTCCTCCGAAGCGGCCTCTGGCTATGACCTGGCCGGGGATTTGGCTTCGCCCCTCGGCCGGTCGCAACGGCGGCGTCGGCGTCTTTCCCCTGCGCGTGCGCGCATTCCTCGCGAGGCAAAGACCCCGCCGCCTCGCCGTCCTTCGCTGACGCTGCGGCCCTGCGGATGCGCCCGGCCATGGCCCCCGGCTCTCCAGGTCGCCATCGAGGCCGCGATCGGCGCGGACCCGAGCAGGAAACGGAGACATCCCATGGCCACCATCGGCACCTTCCAGAAACAAGCCGACGGCTCATACCAAGGCTCGATCAGCACCCTCACCTTGAACGTCAAATCCGCTGAGCTCCGCCCGACGGGGAACGTCAGCGGCAAGGGCCCGGACTTCAGGATCTTCAGTGGCCAGACCGAAATCGGCGCGGCCTGGCAGAAGACATCGCGGGAAGAGCGTCCCTACCTCGCGATCAAGCTCGACGACCCGAGTTTCGCGGCCCCGATCTTCGCCTCCCTGGTGGAGGCTGACGCCGGCCACAGCCTGATCTGGTCGCGCAGCCGCGCCGACTAAGGCCCAACGCGCCCCGCCAGGCGGCGGGGCGCCGCTCCCCCACAACTTCATTCGACAGGAGGCCGCCATGGCGCGCCCTACCGAAGAAACTCGCCCCGATCTCTACGCCCGCGTCACCAACGCGATCATCGCCGACCTCGAAGCTGGGGTCCGCCCCTGGACCAAGCCCTGGTCGACCGAGCACCTGGCCGGATCGATCTGCCGGCCGCTGCGACACAACCGTCAGCCCTACAATGGCGTCAACGTCTTGCTGCTCTGGGCGCAGGCCTACGCCAGCGGATACGCCGCGCCAATCTGGATGACTTTCCGCCAGGCGCTCGAACTTGGCGGCTGCGTGCGCAAGGGCGAGCACGGCACGACCGTGGTCTACGCCAACAGCATCGTGCGCAGTGAGGCTGGCGCTGACGGCGAGGATGTCGAGCGGCAGATCCCGTTCCTGAAGGCCTACAGCGTCTTCAACGTCGATCAGATCGAGGGCCTGCCGGCGCAGTTCTCGGCCACGACTGCGCCGCAGCTGGAGCCGCGCCAGCGCATCGAAAACGCCGAGGCGTTCTTCGCCAATCTACGCACCGACATCCGCCATGGCGGCCATCAGGCTTACTACGCGATGCATCCCGACTACGTGCAGGTCCCGCCGTTCGAGTGCTTTGCTGATCCTGAAGGCTACTACGCGACGCTGGCTCACGAGTGCACGCATTGGACGCGGCATCCGACCCGCCTCGACCGCGACTTCGGCCGTAAGCGCTGGGGTGACGAGGGCTATGCGCGCGAAGAGCTGGTGGCCGAGCTCGGGGCGGCTTTCCTATGCGCCGATCTTGCCCTTGAGCTGACGCCCCGCGAAGACCATGCGGCCTATCTGGCCTCCTGGCTCGACGTGCTGAAGGGCGATAAGCGCTTCATCTTCAGCGCGGCGGCGCATGCACAACGTGCGGCGGATTTCCTGCATCAGTTGCAACTGGGCGGGGAGGGCGCGCCGTGAGGCGCGCCTACTTCTTCTGTGCGGGACCCGTGCAATCACATCTGCCCGCGACGTGGGAGCTTCGGTGGAGGCGTCGCTGCCCGCGTGTGGCGGTCTACGGCTGCCGCGTCTGCGAAGCTCGTTGGGGTGGCATTTCAGGTCTTGGCGGAGGGATCGTCTTGCAAGCAGTTTCCGCCGAGGAACCCTGGACGCTGCGCGAACCTATCGACCCCATTGCGGAAATTCGACCGCCTACGACGCGCGCCTGCAATGCATCGTGGTCCGGCTGTGGCCGCCACGAGGTCGCGGAACGTCGCGATCGAACGGATTCGACCCATGGGCGACACTGGCGGGGGGCTTGCCAGGGCCCTCGGGTGCAGTGATGCGCTATAATGGTCTGCCCGCAGCTGCCCGCGTCGCCTAATGGCTAGCGGCGAAGCCTTCCCTGACACCTTTCAGGGCTTCAGCCGCATCCCGACGCCATGTAGCTATGACCTCCTCCAGTTCCTCGGTGTCTTCGTCGTCGTCGGCATGCACCGCATATGCTGTGTCGAACAATGCATCGGTGCGGCTCGTCAGAGCTCTCATTTGCACTAAGCCCAACGCTGCTCGCGCCGACGGAATTCGATTGATGTCGATCTCATTGAGAACCACGGCCTGTTCCGCTGTGCTTACCTGGGGGACGATGTTGACAGACATCGCCATCACCGTTCCTCGGTCGTTCAGGACATGAGCAGCGTCGGCGATTGCCGCTTCGGCGCGATCGCAAACCCCGATCACCATGTCCGCGTAACGCCTCGCCTCTTCTCGAGCGACCGTGCGTTGAGCGGCAAGCTCGGCGCGCGAGATCGTCCAGGCCACGTACAGCCCGACGCCGGACATGAGAACCTGGCCGCAGGCAGCGGTCGCGTTCCAGTCGATGTTCGCAAAGGACCAGACCAACTTGTCCCCTCCCCAGCTCATATGGCCAAGCTAGCTCGTCGGTCGGGAAATGGAAATTCGAGGATCCGCGCGAGCGACTGACCCTAAGTCTGCTGCCTACACCCGCGACGACGCTCAGCCACCGTCTCCAAGGGCCGCCAGCGCATCCGGGGCGCCAAGTTCGCGTCGCCCAGCAGGAGGGCGGGAGGGAGAACTAAGCCCGGGATGCCGTTTCATCCGCGGCTTGCCGCCTCGATCGGCGACACCGTGCGGGGTTCGAACTCACGACCATTCGATTAAAAGTCGGATGCCCTGCCGCCAGCCCAACTTTGCCATCGCCCAGGGTGCCTTCCTCATAGCGCAGAAGCGGACGCCTCCGAGTTCCGCAACGAGCCCTCAAGCCGACACGTCTTACGTCCGCGCCCGGCAGACAACCGCAGTCGCCGGCTTAGATCGCGAATACGCCGACAGCGGAATTGAGGCACTGTCGGAAAGCGGAACTTCTGCACACCCTGCCTTTCGGCGTCGGCTTGAGAAGTTGGCCCGCCCCCCTTCCTCGCTGCCGCTCGGCCGTGATTATAGCTGTCCACTTCAGAGGGGTCCGAAAGGCAGCTCAGCCGGTCTGCGCTTCGAAGACAACAAGGGGGGTTTGGTTGACCGTCGTCCTCGCAAAACGCTTCGGCAGCCACATAGAAGTGGTTGCGGACACCACGATCTCGGATCGCGATAGAGGCCGCGAGGACGCGTTCCCCGGGCGATTGAAGATCATCACGCTCTCGCCGAGCCTTGCGATCGCCTACGCAGGCCACTCTGATCCAGCGCTACACATCATCAGGGACTTATTCCGACGCGGGACAGTCCGGGTAGGTGATGTGCTCAGGGAGCTTCAGTCATTCACAGCCTCTGAGCACCATGAAGTCGAGTTCCTTGTGGCCACCAGCCAACGGCAGAACTACGAAAAGTGTGGTCCGGGCAGGTCTCGAACCCCATGGAGGACGGTGCGCTGGGCAACACTACTATACGATCCGCCGTCTACGAGGGGTTTGAATTGACTGGCGACGACGAGAAGGATGCCAAAGAATTCTACTCAACCTTTCTACACGCCTTCACGAGTAGTCATGTGGATCGCGGAAGCGGTGTCGGCGGCTTTCCAACCGCTGTTGGCGCTGGGCCGGATGGGCATCGGTACCGCTTTCACAGCTTCCACCACAGCTGGAAGCCGATTGAGTTCCTACCCAGTGTGGAACAGCATCAGGATCCGTTCCACCACTCGATCATTCCGCCCCAACAGCCCGGAATCGCCGTGCTTGCAGCACAGGTTCAACAGGCTCGACAGGCCTTCATCTACTCGCCCCTTTTCAATGACGAGGCCGAAAGGATCGAGATATTGGAACCAGGGATCGACTGGACGGAGCATCAGGTGGTGATGAACGATCGCACCGCCGCAGCGCTGGAACTCGCGAGCGGCCGAGACATCCGCTAACGCGCCGCCAGACTACAGGACGCAATACTTCCTCATAGCGGAAGCTTCGGACCGCATCTGTCGTCAGCCCAGCGCCAGGAGCGGAACTTCAGATCGCTGCCCAAACCGGACCTTCGCGGCCATGGGCAACGGCTTGCACGATTGAACTTGAACTGCCTACGGGCACTGCTTGCGGGGCTATCGCAGAGAGCGATCAGGGCCAAGCGCCAGCCAGCAGTTGCCAGTAGTTAAGATGGCTTTGATGGGCTCCTAAACCGTGGCTATTCTCGATCTCGCGAGCGGGCCTCTGCCGCACGGTGGGCCCTGCATAGGTAGTCTGTCGCGGCGGGGCGCCGCCACCACGCGCGAGGGGTGCATCCTGACCGTTAGCTTTAGCAATCTCTCGCCACCAGACTTCGAAGACCTCGCACGTGACCTCGTCGGTCGCGCTGAAGGTCTGCGCTTAGAGGCCTTCGGCCGGGGACCCGACGGGGGTGCGGACGGCCGACACGCGAAGGGAGGCGGAAGGATAATCCTGCAGGCGAAGCACTATGCCGGATCGACCTTCGCGGACCTAGTTAAGGCCATGCGGCGCGAGAAGGCGTCGATCGACGCACTGCAGCCGGATCGCTACCTACTCGCCACGTCGCGGCCGCTGTCACCCAAGAACAAGGCGACACTAGCGGGCATTATCGGGCCGGCCCTCAAGACCGAGGCCGACATTTTCTCCGCCGGTGATCTCGAAGGGCTGCTTCGGTCGCACGACGACATCTACCGTGCTCACATCAAGCTTTGGCTCTCAAGCGCAGCGGTGCTCGAACGGATCGTCCACGCGGCGCGCTTCGGGTTTGCGGCGATGACCGAGGCGGAGATCCGCAAGAGCCTCACGGTGTATGTGGAGAACGCGAGCTTCCCGGCGGCGCGGGAGCACCTCGAGGCGAACCACGTCCTGATCGTCTCAGGCGCGCCTGGTGTCGGCAAGACCACCCTCGCTCAGATTCTGGCCTGGGATTATGCCGCTCGGGGCTGGGAACTGACCCCGATGGAAAGCGTGAGCGACGGGTTAGCACCGCTTCCCGGATCTCGCCGCGTTTTCCTCTTTGACGACTTTCTGGGGCACATCGACCTGGAGACCTCGCCGCACGAAGACTCGAAACTGGCGCGCTTCATCCGCCGCGTGATCCATGAGGAAGACAACCGCTTCATCCTCACAACCCGCGCATACGTCCTTGAAGGTGCCCGCAAGCGCTCGGAACCCTTGGCGAACCCTACCCTGGATCTGCTGCGCTACGTGCTCGATGTCGGGGCCTACACGCGTCAAGTGCGCGCGCGCATTCTCTACAATCACTTGTGCGAAGGTGGCGCGCCGGCGGCCCATATCGAGGCGCTGGTTCGCGACCCTCGCCTCGCCAAGATCATCGATCACCCAAACTACAGCCCGCGGATCATCGACTGGATGACTAATCCGAATCACCTGCGGGAGGTCGGACCGGAGACCTATGTCGAGGCGTTCTTAGCGATGCTCAAGAACCCGAAGCACATGTGGGAAATCCCGTTCCGGACACACATCGCGCCGCGCTGCCGCCACCTGCTGATCGCGCTCTTCTTAAGCACAACGCGCAGCGCGTCTATTGCAGCTCTGAGGCACCACTTCAGCGTCCTGCACCCGTTGCTTTGCCAAGCCTACGGCCTCCCCCATGCGCCCAACGACTTCGAGGCCGCGCTTTCGACACTCGAAGGCGGCTTCCTAGTAATCCACAATGGTCAAGTTTCATTCCTCAACCCCTCCGTCCGTGACTTCCTAAAGGGCGAGCTTAGTGACCCAGCGCTCCTTGCCACGTGCGCCGGCGCCGTCACGACGGTCGGATGGGCCGCCGAGGTCTGGCGCCAGGCGCAGGCGGCTCGACTATCTCGCGCGGACCTAACGACCGTCCTCACAGCCGCCACGCTGAGCTTGCCGCTCTTCATTACTCGAAAGACGCAGATTTACCGCGATCGCGCCTTCCATGAGGTCGATCTGCCGCTCGGACGTCGACTGGCGCTGCTCGCCGACTGGTGGGCACGGACGGAAGCCTTACCCTTCGGCGAGGCCATGAAGGCGCTCGCATTGAGCCCGCCCGGTGACTTCAACTATGCCGACAAGGACGCGCTCCTCGATCTGATCGTCCAAATCCGCAGCGAGACCCTCGCAGGCTTCCCCTTCCCGGAACTCCCGGATTTGCTCGAGGAACATCTGGAGGCCGTCTTCCTGACCGTCGCCACTCACGAGCTTCGCGGCATCGCCGACGCATTGAACGAGTCGGCACCCTATTTCACCCAGACCGCCTGGCGGGCGCTGGCGAATACCATCGACCAGGAGTTTGACTCACTGCGAGAGGTCTTGCGGGACGTTGGGTCCGACGTGGAACTCTTGGAGGAGCATAAAGAACTGCTGCGGGAGCTCGCCCCGTTTGGCCCGATCACCGAGGAGAGGCTTACGAGGGCTTTGGAGACGATCGACGCGCAGATCGCCGAGGCCTGGGAGCATCCGATCCGCCGGCAGGCGACGCCTCCCAGCCCCGGCCCACCCGAGCCCTTCGGGGACGACGAAGTCGCGAGCCTCTTCTCGTCCCTGCTCCGCTGAGGAGCGACTGCGTCCCGCAAGCTCCGCCCGCATACGAGCGTCCCTGGTCTAGCGGTCGTGGCTGCGGCCAGCGGAATGAGTTCCATCGAGCGCGTAATGCGGACATTAGGTTCGCCATCGGAAGTGACGTCTGACGCCTTTCGGTGGCTAACGAACAGTCTGCCTCCGACCCCGACGCGATGAAAATAGCGCAGGTTGTTGCGCACATCGTTTTGTGTGTTATGACACATCAATTCGTGTGGCGAGACGAGGAGCCAAGCGTTGCCATACGTGCAATTTCTCGCCGAACTGGAGCGCGCTGGACTCAGCGTGCGCAGCTTCGCTGACCTCATCGGCATGAACCCCAATTCGATCACGAACTACGCGGGGCGCGGGGACGTGCCCCAGCATATCGCCCTTGTGACCGTCCTTGTCGCCGAAATGGCTGCCAGTGGAATCGACTATAGGGCGGCAATCGCCAAAGTCGCGCCGACGCGCCAGCCTCGGGGAGCCTCGCGGCGTGGCCACTTCGGCGGAGACCGCCAGGCCAGCCTGGATCTGCGGTCATGACCCAGTGGCTAAACTGGCTAGACGATCTCGGTGCCGACCTGAGATCTCTGCACTCGCTTGATACCGAAAGAGCTGAGCTCCTTCCCTATGCCACGCTCACCAATGCGCGGCGCCGAGGTGACTCTATCCTCCGGATCGTCGGCGCAGTCTACGAATGGCAGGACGCGCCCCTGGTCTTCTTGGTAGACGCCGATCACGTCCAGAACACCAGCGATATCCACCAGCTCCGTCGCCTCCTCGCGATGCGCGGCGATGCGCCGTATCTGGGCGTCGTCTCGCCAGGGCGACTTGATGTCTACACCATTGCGCTGGATACCAAGACACCTGCGCAGGCGAGAGTGGCTACCGATGGGTTGACCGGACCAGGCCGAGACGTGTTCCCGACCTTGGCCAATCGCCGACCGAAGGCGACGCAGTCCAAGCGCGGCTGGATTTCCAATGTCGTCCTCAATCTCCTGACGGAAGCGATCGACAAACTCATCGGCTTCGACCTCGAGCACGGCGACGCAATCTCCCTTGTCGGCCGTGCGCTCTTCGCCCGCTTTTTGGGCGATCGCGATCTCCTGCCCCAAGCGTTCTCGACGCCCGAGGTCGCGGCCGCTATGTTCGACACGCCAAACAATGCGCGCGCGGCATGCAAGTGGCTCGACGACACTTTCAATGGCGACCTCCTTCCTCTCTCTGCCTCCCTGTTCGAGACGCTGCCGGCGCCCGTTTACAGCGTGCTTGGTAACATCATGCGCAGAGCGCAGGGTGGACAGCTCTTCCTAGGTTGGGCGGAACGTTGGGATCAGCTCGACTTCGCCCACATACCGGTCGGCGTGCTTAGCCAAGCCTATGAGCTCTACCTCCGCAGCCATGCGCCAACGAAGCAACGCAAGGAGGGTGGTTTCTACACTCCGCGACCAATCGCCGATCTGTTGGTGCGCGCGTCGTTCCGCGCACTAGAACGGGATGGATCGAGCGCCGAGGCGCGCATTCTCGACCCGGCGGCCGGGGCTGGTGTCTTTCTTTTGACCGCGTTCCGTGAACTGGTAGCTGCGCGCTGGCGCGCCGACGGTAAACGGCCTAACACTCAGCGTCTGCGGGAAATACTCTACGATCAAATCGCGGGCTTCGACGTGAACGAAGAAGCCCTGCGCTTCGCAGCGCTTGCGCTGTATCTGATCTCGATCGAACTCGATCCCGAGCCACAGCCTATCGACAAGCTGCGCTTCGACGATCTCAGGGGCAAGGTGCTCCATCTTATGGTCGGACCGGACGGCCAGCCCGGAGCCAAGCTCGGAAGCCTCGGCCCGCTAGTTAGCGATGAGCACCGGGCTCGCTATGACATGGTCGTAGGCAATCCGCCCTGGGCGACCGGCACCAAACTTCCTGACTGGCCGCTAGTCCTGCAGAGTGTCTCCCGGATCGCTAGCGAGCGCATGGGCGTTGAAGTCGCGCCGCCCCTGCCGAATGAGGTGCTGGATCTTCCGTTCGTCTGGCGCGCAATGGAGTGGGCGAAGCCCGGCGGGCAGATCGCCTTCGCGCTACACGCTCGCCTTCTGTTTCAGCAGGGCGACGGCATGGCCCACGCCCGAAGCGCCCTCTTCCAGGCGCTGGACATCACCTCGGTCATCAACGGCGTGGAGCTTCGGCAGACCAAGGTATGGCCCGAGATTTCCGCACCCTTCTGCCTGCTGCTTGCCACCAACCAGCGGCCAGCCGTCGGCGCTGGCTTTCGTCTAATCAGCCCCCGGTTGGAATCGGACCTGAATGCAGCTGGCGTAATGCGGATCGACGCCCAGTCGGCAGAAATCATCGCGACCCAACAGATGATGGAAACGCCAGAACTGCTCAAGGTGCTGTTCCGAGGTTCGAAGGCCGACGCCGGACTGCTCGAACGTCTTCGAACCAAGGGGCACCCCACGCTCGAAACGTTCTGGCTTGATGCAGTCGGCGTTTCCGGACGAGGACGCCTGGCGGGCGCGGGAAGAGGCTATCAGACCCTCAAACCCAGCAGCCGGATCCGCGAAAATGGAGACGGCCTGCCCGGGGCGGACGCGCGGTACCTCCATGGCCTGCCGGATGTCACGATCGCAAGTCTCGAGGACTTGGTGATTGATACCAAGCAGCTCGACTCATTCGAACATGCGCGCGTGCACGACCCTCGGGATCCTCGACTGTTCTCCACGCCGATCACCGTGGTCCACAAGGTTCCGTCGGCCGAGCGCGGACGGATCCGCGTTGCGGTTTCGGATATGCCCATCGCCTATAATGAGAACTTCTACGGCTATTGCCCGGGTGAGATGGCCGACGCCGGCCTGTTTTCGCGCTACCTCGCCCTCGTCCTCGGCAGCAAGTTCACCTTGTGGCTGACCCTCATGACCAGCGGAGAATTCGGATTCGAGCGCGAGGTTGTGGAGAAGGCCGCACTCGATCGGATTCCCTTGCCGGATTTCCGCGGGCTTGAAGCGCCGCGCCGACAGGAGATCGACACGCTTTTCGAAAGCCTCCGACGGTCAGCTGCAACCTGGGAAGACATCGATGGGTGGGTGGCCGACCTATACGGCCTCGGCTCAACGGACTTACAGGTTATCTCCGACACGCTCGCCTACAATCTTCCTTTCGCTGAGAACAAAGCAGCCGCCCAGGCTCGGCCAGGCGCTGAGATCGTCGATCACTTCTGCACCCATTTGCAGAGGGAACTCGAACCTTGGGCCAAGCGGTTCGGCACCCCGATCAGGGTGCTCAGGGTTGGCGAGCACTCGATGTCACCCTGGATGGGTCTCCGGCTGTTGGTGGGCGGCTCGCCTGCAATGGTTTCGACCGATGCGGGCTGGGAAGGTCTTCTCGCCGCCGCTGATGCGACCGCGGCTAGCGAGCTCATAGTCGAAGAGGCTGGCGGAGGCTTGCTGATCGGTCGACTGGCCCAGAACCGCTACTGGAGTGAGACGCAGGCCCGGCTGCTGGCACAACATATCGTCTGGTCCCGCCTGAATGTGCTGAAAGGTCCCGGCCGCGGATGAGTTCAGCGTTGGCTCCACGACCCGATCAGATCGCGGAACTGACTCGCGGTCTGGACCTGCCGCTCGCGGCCATCGACGATTTACATCTGCAGATACTCGCCGAGGGGGTCGCGCAGGCCTTCAGGGACATCCGCCTCAACGCGCCAAGCACAGTCGCGGGCGGCGATGAAGCGGAACTCACCGCCCTCTTGGAAACCCGTCTCAACGCCATGATCGAAGAGGACCCGCTTTGGCGGCAACTCGTCGCGTGCGTCGTCAGAGGCAAAGAAAGCCTGAGCTTCGACGGTACCCATCTGGAGAAGCGGCCCGACCTGTCCATTCATCTGACTGAGCGTTCGCGCCGCTTCCCGTTGATCGCGGAAGCCAAGATCATAGACGCTGCCAAGGGCGAGACCCTCTACTGCGGCCAGGGCATACGGCGCTTCCTCAACGGGGAGTACGGCTGGGGCGGACGCGAAGCCTTCATGATCGCTTACGTACGCGATGGATCGACGCTCTCGGCTCGGCTCGCGCCGTACCTAGCGTCGCCGGCTCAAGCCGCAGCCTACGCAGTGCAAGATGGCTTAGTCGCGCACGACCCCGCGTTCGGCGATTCTGGGCAGACGCGGCACGGCAGATCCTACCTCTATGCTCACATGCCGCCGCCGGCCAACGATCCGGGTCCAATCGACTTGTGGCATCTTTGGCTGGACGCTTCCGCGAGCGTCTAGGGGCAACTAGCCGATCACCTCACATCGCCAACTTTCCGACAAACGCCGGACGAGGCCGACGCATGCCCGTCGGTTCGGGCGTCAGATTAGGCGCGGTTCAAAGCAAACCGTCACAGGACGATTTCGAGCCCGCCCTGGTCATTGGTGTAGGCAGAGGCTCGATACCTAGAAGCAGATGTAGCGATGAACCGCTTTGGCCCCTTGCTGACGGGGCCAGGCTAGATGGGGAATCCGCCTTCTAAGCGGACATGCCGAAGGTCGCCTTTGAGCCAATGCGGTCTAACTGACCGTGCCGGCCCTTAGTTCGCTGAGCCTCCCCTCGCAGGCCCGCTGAACTAGCCCCTGCAAAGTCTGGACACGCTCACTTAGCCAGGTGAGCTCCTCGTCGCTGATCTTGTAGTGGGGCGAATATCGCGCCTCGACATAGGCGCGGCGCAGCAGCTCGAAGCAACGCTGCTCAAAGCGTGTCTCCCGAGGCCAAGCCGCCGCTAACGATGGGGCAAGTCGCTCCGCCTGCGAGCGCAGGAAGTTCAGCCTGTGCGACTTCGGGCTATAGAGCGTCAGCACTAGCAGGACGCAGACGTAGAGCCGTTCCGTTGCTTGGTGCAGCGAAAACGCCGCCAAGTTAGAACTGCCCTTCGCGCGGTAGAACGCTGCGCCTTCGGCGAAGTCCGATGCGGTCTGAAACCAAGTTGCGAAGTGACCCTCAGCCTCGGCAAGGGCAGCCTCGGGACTGAGTGGCTCTGACCGCTCAAACTCATGCCCCGGCGTCCCGTAGAGCGCCACGCCGTCCCTCAGGATATCGACGAAGAAGTACCGCCCCAGGCGCAGCTTCTCGTTCACGTCGGCGAGGCTGTGGACGATGAAGTTCACCGGCGCGGAGATGCGCTTGGTGATCGTCACTTCCTGCAGGAGTCGTTCGTCGGCCTTGGCCCAGTACTCGACGACGTCGGTCAGATCCTCATGGTCGACGACGACCAGAAGGTCATAATCGGAGTAGTAGCCGCCGACGGGATCGGCGACCCAGTCACCGCGGGCGTAGGAGCCAAACAGGATCACCTTGAGGATCTGTCCGTTGCGGCGATGCGCATGGCTGCGATGCGCCTTGGCCGCATCGAACTCCTCAAAGAGGATGCGAACAATGCGTTCGAGCTCGCTCTTCTTGTTGGCCGGTAGATGATCAAGGTCGGTGCGCATCAGGACCCTTAAGTGGCTTGAGCGTGGGCGGCTGGCAAGCCGCCAAGGTTGTATTGGCCGGCTTCCGCGCTAGGCATCGAACAGCCCCTTGAACTCCGGATCGGCGAAGTGACGGACCTTCCAGGGCGCCAGCGCCGCCTTTCCTGGACGGAGCAGCAGTATCCGATCAGAGCGCATGCGCAGGATCTCGTCGGGGGTCATGAGCGGCCTGGCGACATAGTGCTCGGTGCTGCTTTCCCCGTGCGTCGCGAAGGGCTGGTTGAAGGCCTGCGAACGGCTGGTCCCGACGCTGGTGTAATGGTCGGTCATGGTGCCCAGGGTGCGGGAGACCCAGCTGGCGGTGTCGACGTCGGCGACGTTGAAGACCTGGATCGCGCCGGCGTTGGAGAGGAAGGTGCCGGCCTGCTGGCCGTAAAGCCCGCGCAGCTGGTGGATGTCCTGGCAGATCGCCCAGAGCTGCACGCCATAGCCGGCCATCAGCGCGAAGGCGCGCTCGACAGGTTCGAGCCGACCGAGCGCTGCGAACTCATCGAGCATGAACAGCACCGGCCGCCCTGGCGGCCGAAAGCTCGACCCACGCGCCAGGTCGTGGATGGCGAGCGAGACCAGCAGTCTCAGCCAGCGCGAATAGGTCGAGATCCGCTCGGGCGGCAGGACCAGGAAAATGCTGGCGCCGCCGGCCTTGAGATCGGCGAACGAGAAGTCGCTCCCCGAAAGGCTCTGGCGCATGCGCGGGCTGTCCAGGAAATGCGTGTGCCGCTGGGCCGCCGAGAGCACGCCGGCCGCCTCGCGGTCGCTCTTGCTCAGATGCCGGTTGGCGGTGCGCGCGATCAGCCCGCCGGCCGCGCGGCTGGCCTGCATGCGCTTCAGCTCCGCCGCGAAGATCTCTGGCGCGGTGGTCAGCATCTCTCGCACCCGCGAAAGCGTGCAGCTGCTGGCTGAGAAGCTCGCGACCACGTGCATGATGAGACCGGCGATCAGCGCCTTGGCCTCCTCGTTCCAATGCGCCTCGCTGACCTGGTGGGGCGGGTCATAGACCAGGGCCTCAGCAATCAGCGCGGCGTCGTCGGCGATGTCGGGACTGTCTTCCCGCAAGCCCGCCAGCGGATTGAACCGCGCGAAGGACTGGCCGGAGACTTCGAAGGGATCGAGCACATAGACCGGCCCAAACGCGCGCCGCGCCCTGGCGGTGATCCGGGCGTTCTCGCCCTTCGGATCGACGCAGATGATCGAACGGTCCAACGTCAGTAGGTTGGGGATGATCGCGCCGACGCCCTTGCCAGACCGGGTCGGGGCGATGGTGACCAGGTGCGCAGGTCCTCCGTAGCGCATCAGCCAACCGTCGCTGGCGCGGCCGACGATCAGCCCGTCCGGACGGGTGAGGGCAGGGCGCTCAGTGGCCTCGTCGCCGAAGGTCGCAGAGCCGTGGGCGTCCATGTAGACAGGCCGCGACTTGGCGCGCGCTTTGCGGAAGGCGATCCACCCGCCGAGTGCGGCCGCAGCATTGCCCATCATGTCGCGCGCAAGCGGGGAAGCTTGGTGGCCCATTAGATCGGTGATGAAGAGACCCACGCTGACGAGGGCGATCCCGAAGAAAGCGCCGACCGCGGTATCGAAGACCAGGTAGATGAGGACCAGCGCTCTCATCGTTCGGGCTCCGCGGGGCGGGGACGAAAACCGCGAAAGATTCCTGCGTATCTTCGCTCGTCCTCGGCAGCCTCGAAGGTGCGCTTTCCGCGCCGCCGCCACAGCTCGCGTTCGTGTTGGCCGGTTGGGCCCTGGGCCAGGTCGGCCAGGCCCAGCAGGGCGCCGTAAATCATCGCCCGGTCATCGCCGGTGGCCTCAACAAGTCCAGACTTCTGCAGCAGGCCGCCGAGCTCGATCAGCCGGCGGGTGCGTTCGCGTCGCTCGCTCATCCAGGGCCTCGTCTCGCTACGCGCCATCAGGGCCTCGAGCCTTCTGCGGGCGCTGATGTTGCGGCGTTCAGCTTTCGCCAGGTTCACGAGGCGTTGCAGGAGCTGGCCTTGGCCGCCCTTCGGGTTTGCGAAAGAACGCCTCGCCCTTGGCGCGCCACACCTCCCTTTCGGCTGGCGTGGCGTCCTGCGCGGCCAGCAGCAAGCCGGCCAGGAGCTCAGGCTTGATGTCCTCGCCAGCCGTCGCGATCACCAACTCGCCGAGCTGGTTCACGCGCTTGGCCTTCAAGTCCCTGGCCTTCTGCGCCAGCGCGCGCAGCTCGGCGTCGATGTCGCGGGGCTTCTTCATACTTGGGTCTCCTCTCCGCTGGACGGGGGTCATGAGGCGGAAAGTCTGGGGCGCTAAGCGGCGCAGCCATACCCCCGAACCTTGCGGGGTTGGCGCTCAGTCACGACGGCCGGAAGGTCGGAGTGCGCGCTTATACGTCGTGTCGACGTTGCGCTTCGCAGGATCGGGGCATGGCGATCTATCATTTCGCAGCCAAGGTGATCAGCCGCGGGAAGGGGTCCAGCGCCGTCGCTGCGGCGGCCTACAGATCGGCCTCGCGGCTCTACGATGAGCGCATCGAGCGCACGCACAATTTCACGAATAAGGCAGGCGTCGTTCACTCGGAGATCTTGCTGCCGGACGGAGCGCCGGAGCGCTGGTCCGATCGCGCGACCTTGTGGAATGAGGTCGAGGCCGCAGAGCTGCGGAAAGACGCGCAGCTGGCGCGCGAAGTCGAGTTCGCCTTGCCGCGGGAAATGCCGCAGCGCGAGGCGGTCGCGTTGGCCCGCTCGTTCGTGCAGCGCGAGTTCGTCGCCAAGGGCATGGTAGCCGATCTCAACGTGCACTGGGACATCGGCAAGGACGGCCAGGCTAAGCCGCATGCGCACGTCATGCTGTCGTTGCGTGAAGCCGGCGAGAGCGGCTTCGGCGCCAAGGTCCGCGACTGGAACCGCACCAATGCGCTGGGCAAATGGCGGGAGGCCTGGAGCACCGACGTCAATCGCAGGCTCAAGGAACTTGGGATCGAGGCGCGGGTCGACCACCGCACCCTCAAGGCTCAAGGCATCGAGCTTGAGCCGCAGTCGAAGATCGGGCCGGCGGCGGCGCGTAAGGAAGGCCGTCAGGAATGGTCCGAGCGCGCCGAAAACCATCGGCAGATCGCGGCGCGCAATGGTGAGCGGATCCTGGCCGATCTGCGGCTGGCGCTGGACGCAATTTCACGCCACCAGGCGACTTTCACCGATCATGATCTCGCCCGGTTCGTGCACCGCTACAGCGACGGGAAGGAGCAGTTCGACAAGGTGCTGGCGGCGTTGCGCGCCAGTCCCGAGGTCATCCGTCTCGGCCGCGACGGCGCCGGTCGCGAGCGCTTCACCAGCCGTGAGATGTTATCGGTCGAACAGCGCATGGAACGGGCGGCCGCGAGCCTCGGAAAGGCGCGCTCGCACGGCGTGATGGGCGGCGCCCGCGAGCGCGCGATGCGATTGGCTGAAGTGGGTGGGTTGAAGCTGTCGCCTGAGCAGACAGGCGCGCTCAAACACGTCACCGAGCGGGCCGGTCTCTCCGTCGTTGTCGGCTACGCCGGGACGGGCAAGAGCGCAATGCTCGGCGTCGCCAAATCGGCCTGGGAAATGAGCGGCTACCAGGTCCGCGGCGCAGCGTTGTCGGGGATGGCCGCAGAGAACCTGGAAGGCGGCTCCGGCATCGCCTCGCGGACCCTGGCCAGCTACGAACATGCCTGGGAGCAGGGCCGGGACCTGCTGACCTCCAAAGACGTGCTGGTGATCGACGAGGCCGGCCTGGTCGGTTCGCGTCAGATGGAACGCATCCTTGGTAAGGCCGAGGTCGCCGGCGCCAAGGTGGTTTTGGTCGGCGATCCCGAGCAGTTGCAGGCCATCGAGGCCGGCGCGGCGTTCCGGGTGATCGCCGATGGGCATGGGGCGGTGGAACTGACCCAAGTGCGCCGTCAGCAGGTCGATTGGCAACGGGCGGCCACCAGGTTGCTGGCCACCGAACGCACCGGCCAAGCGCTCGCCGCCTATCACGCCTCCGGAATGGTGCGGGCGCACCCAGACGGGGCGTCTGCAACGCGATCGCTGGTGGCCGGGTGGGACCGCGCCCGGGTCGAGCATCCGAACTCGAGCCAGGTGATGCTCGCCTATCGGCGCGTCGACGTCGCTGAGCTCAACAGTTTGGCGCGCGAGCGCATGCGTGAGAGCGGCGCGTTGGGTGATGACAAAGCGGTCGCGACGGCGGGCGGCGAGCTGATGTTTGCGCCCGGCGACCGAGTGATGTTCCTGCGCAATGAGCGCTCACTCGGAGTGAAGAACGGCACGCTGGGCGAAGTTCGGGGGATCGGTGACGGCGCGATGCGCGTTCGCCTCGACGGCGGCGCTGAGATCGCCGTCGAGCTCAAAGACTACAACCACCTCGTTCACGGCTACGCCTCGACGATCCACAAATCGCAGGGCGTGACGGTCGATCGCGCGCACGTGCTGGCCAGCGCGCACATGGACCGGCACGCGACCTACGTGGCGCTGTCGCGCCATCGGCAGGAGGTCACGCTGCACTATGACCGCGAGACCTTCGTCGATCGACGGGCTTTGGAGAGCGCGCTGAGCCGCGAGCGGGCCAAGGACACGACCTTGGACTACGGCGTGGGGCGCGATCCTCAGCGGTCCGCTGAGACACGGTCCCGCGTCTTTGCCGGCTTCCGCCCTCGGCCCGACCAGCTGCAGCCGGCGCAGGCGCCGCTGGAGGCGCCGGTCCGGGCCAGCGGGCCTATGCAAAAGCAGCCCGACCAAAGCCAGCAACTCAGTCTGGATGGGCCTGGCAAACGGGGCAGGGGGCTTGAGCTATGAGCGAAGGCGGGGCCGAGGAGGCGTTCGACAATCTGCGCGGCGAGGTGGCGTTGCTGCGGCGAGCGATCGAGGGGCTGCTCGCGGAGCCGACCAAGACATCGCCAGAGATCGCCAGGCAGCTTCGTAGCCAAGCAGATGAACTCAAACGCTTGGCTGATGAGACCGAGCGCTTGGCAGGTCAGCCAGTGCTTGCGGTCACGCCAGAGGCGTTGGCCGAGCAGCTAAGACGCATGAGGCGCGCCGTCGACGATGAGCTGCGTGCACCTTGGAAGGTCGTGATGGTCGAGTTGGAAAGGGTCGGGACGGATCTTGCTCGTCACGCCGGGCGGGTACGAAGCTGGGAGTGGCAGCGGCGCCAGTTGGCCATCGTGGCTTTGATGAGCGCGGTGCTGACGCTCACCGCTTGGCTCGCCCTATCAGGCCCGATCGCGAGAGCATTGCCTAATGAGTGGCAGGTCGCGGAGCGTTTGGCGGCGGCGACGTTGGGCGAAGACCGATGGGAGGCCGGTCGGCGATTGATGAGTACGGCCGACCCTGCAAGCTGGCACAGTTTGGAGGTGGCGCGGGAATTGGTGGCGCTCAATGCACAGGCACTGATGCTGTGCGCGCGTGGTCCCACCCGTCCTGGCGTCAAGCAGCGCTGCGCGACCGATCTTCCGCATCGCGATTGATCCGGCCATCGCCGGGCGCATGGGACTCATTGCGACGTTGGGGATGACCGGTTCTGCGCAGCCTGGTGTCGCGGTTCCGGCACGGTAGGCAGGCCAGGGCTCAATGGCCAGACCGGACTCATTGGACGGTAGGAGAGGCCGCGTTCGGTCACTTCTCGGATCGGTTCGGCGGGCTCCGTCTGTCGGGTTCTGGAAGCGAAGGCAAGTGGTGCAAAACGGTCGAGTTCTAGTTGGTAGCGGTCCCGGTCGGCCAAGCCGAGATTAGTTCACAGCGGGCGTTCTCCCACGAGTAGGACGGAGGTGAACTCGCCCCTTTTTCGGTAAGCTCGCCCGATTCATGCTGGCGGCCCGCGGTAGTGGCCGCTAAGTCAGCACAACTACGGGGGGAGTATATGGCTGCGAAGACCAAGACCGCGAACGGCGGCGATCTCGGATTCGAGGCCGAGCTGTTCAAGGCCGCCGACAAGCTGCGCGGTAATCTGGAACCGTCGGAATACAAACACGTCGCGCTTGGCCTGATCTTCCTGAAGTACATCTCCGAGGCATTCGAGGCCCAGTACGAGAAGCTGAAGGGCGAGGCCTATGCCGATCCCGAGGACCCCGAGGAATACCTCGCCGCCCACGTGTTCTGGGTCCCGGCCGAGGCGCGCTGGTTCAACCTGCAAGCCAACGCCAAACAACCCGAGATCACCTTCGTCGACGTCACGACGGGCAAAGAGAAGAAGGGCGACATCGGCGGGCTGATCGACAACGCCATGGAGGCGATTGAGAAGGCCAACATCAAGGTCCTGAAGGACGTCCTGCCCAAGATTTATAGCCGACCGCAGCTGGACAAGACCATGCTGGGCGAACTGGTCGACCTGTTCTCTAACGTCGACATGAGGGTCGGCCACGACGGGGCGCAGGACCTACTGGGCCGGGCTTATGAGTATTTCATCTCGCAGTTCGCCGGCGCCGAGGGCAAACGCGGTGGCGAGTTCTTCACGCCCCGGTCCGTGGTGCGCACCATCGTCGAGGTGCTGGAGCCGGTGAAGGGGCGGGTCTACGACCCCGCTTGCGGCTCAGGCGGGATGTTTGTGCAGTCGGAACGGTTCGTCGAAGACCACCAGGGCCGGCGTTCGGACATCGCCGTCTATGGTCAGGAGCGCAATCACACGACCTGGCGCCTGTGCAAGATGAACCTGGCGGTGCGCGGCATCGACGCCGATATCGCCTGGAACAATGAAGGCTCGTTCCTGCGCGACGCCTTCCCGACGTTGAAGTTCGACTATGCTATGGCGAACCCGCCGTTCAATATTTCAGATTGGTGGCAGCCCAGCCTGCAGGACGATCCGCGCTGGACTTTTGGCACGCCGCCGCAGGGCAACGCTAACTTCGCCTGGCTGCAGCACATTCTGCATCATCTAGCGCCGCGCGGCACAGCCGGGGTGGTGTTGGCCAACGGCTCGATGTCGTCGCAACAGTCGGGCGAGGGCGAGATCCGCAAGGCCATGATCGAGGGCGACGTGGTCGACTGCATGGTCGCCCTGCCTGGCCAGCTGTTCTACTCGACCCAGATCCCAGCCTGTCTATGGTTCCTGGCCCGCGACAAGAGCGCCAACGGCCACCGCGACCGACGCGGCGAAATCCTGTTCATCGACGCCCGAAAGCTGGGCCACATGGTCGACCGCACGCGGCGGGAGTTCTCGCCCGAAGACGTTGCCAGGATCGCGGAGACGTATCACCGCTGGCGCAACCGACCGGATACGAATGGGGCGCAGGGGCTGGAGGCCTACGAAGACGAGCCGGGCTTCTGTCGGTCGGCCTCGCTGGATGAGGTGCGCGGCCACGGGCATGTGCTGACGCCGGGCCGATACGTCGGCGCGGCGGACGAGGAGGATGATGGGGTCAGCTTTGAGGAGCGGTTCGGGGCGCTCAGGGCGAAGCTGGCGGAGCAGTTTGCGCAGGGCCGGTCGCTGGAATCTGGGATCGAGGCCGCACTGAGCGGACTCGACCGATGAGCAGGTTTCCGACGAAACCGCTCGGAGAAATGGCCACGTTGCTTTCGGGAGGCACGCCGCGGAAGACAAATGCCGAGCTCTGGGAGGGAAACATCCCTTGGCTGACTCCAAAGGACATGGGTCGCTGGACTGGCACTACGGAAGAGACGGTGGCACCGGTCGCAATCGGCAAAGGGACCAAGCTAGCCCCGGCCGGGGCTTCCTTCGTCGCGGTGCGAGGAATGTCCCTTCATACCGAGATCCGGGTGGTGCGGGCCGATCATCGGATGACATTCAATCAGGACATCAAGGCAATCATTGCCAACGATGAAGTCGATCCGGTTTTTCTGTACTACGCACTTGTCGCAGGCAAACCGCAGCTGTTCGAATGGGTTAGCTCGGCAGGGCATGGAACTGGTGTGCTGGATACCGACCGCTTGCGGTCGCTTCCTGTTCCTGTGGCTTCCAAGGCCGAGCAAGCAGCTCTGGGAGGAATGTTCCGCCAAATCGACGAAAAAATTGAGCTGAACCGGCGGAAGAACGAGACGCTGGCGGCGATGGCCCAGGCGGTCTTCCGCGACTGGTTCGTCGACTTCGGCCCCGTTCGCCGCAAGCTGGCCGGCGAGACCGACCCGGTCGCCGTCATGGGAGGCCTCATCCCCGATCCCGCCCGCGCCGCCGAACTGGCGGCGCTGTTTCCCGCGTCTTTCGAAGATGACGGGCAGCCGCAGGAATGGGAGTCCGCGACGCTGGCCGATTTGGCTATCCTTTGTAAGGGCAGCATCGATCCGCTCGCACATCCGAGTGTGGAGTTTGAGCATTACAGCCTGCCAGCCTTTGACAGCGGTCAAGAACCTGCAATCGACCTCGGCGCGGACATCAAGAGCAACAAGACGCCCGTACCCGAGGGCGCGGTGCTGCTCTCCAAGCTCAACCCGGAAATCCCGCGCATCTGGCTGCCGAACCCTCCGTCGGTGCGTCAGCAAATCGCATCGACCGAATTCCTGATCTTCCAGCCGTTGCCGGGCGCCGGTCGAGGTCTCCTCTACTGCCTCTTCCGTGATCCGACCGTCCGCCAGATTCTCGCCGGCATGGTGACCGGCACTTCCAAGAGTCACCAGCGCATCTCGCCGCCGGCCCTGATGAAGACGACCCTGCTGATCGGCGGCGGCAAAGTCTTTGAGGCGTTCGATCAGTTCGCGGAGCCTCTGCTCCAGCGGGTGCTCAGTCTCCGGGCCGAAAACCGCACCCTCGCCGAAACTCGCGACTACCTGCTGCCCCGGCTGATGTCCGGCATCGTGCGGGTCGGAGACGCGCCAGTGGTTGAGTCCACCCAATGACCACGTCGGCCCGTTCCGAACCAAAGCCGCATCACCTCTCGCTCCCAGAGTGGCCGAAACTGGCTTGGGGGAATGAGCGGATCGACGGTCTGATCCCCGTTTGTCGCCTGAAATACTGGCGGCGGTTCGAGTCGGCTCTGGGCAACAAGCTCATGAACCCTCGTGGTGGCGAACTAATCTTCCGAGGGCAGAAACGTCAGGAGTGGCAGCTTACGCCCACCCTGGGCCGATATCCGCCCTCTGGCCCGGGGGTTGTCGATCCCAAGCGCGCCGCCGAGCAGAAACGAGAATTTCGTCTCGCGATGCGGGGGCGTGGCATCGGCCCCGAACTTCTGGACGATGACAACGAGCTTTGGGCCTTCGGCCAGCATCACGGCCTAGCGACCCCATTGCTTGACTGGACGAAATCGCCCTTCGTCGCCCTGTTCTTTGCGTTCGCGGATCCCGACTTTCCCTACGAAGACTCGAACCCCAGCCGGGCGATCTTTGTCATTAACAAGACAGCGCTAGAGGCATTGGACAGCGAGTTGATCGTCCAGCCTCTACGGAATGACCACACTCGCCTGGTAAACCAAGCTGGCCTTTTCACATTGTCTCCCTCGGGGTCCGAGACCCTCGAAACCCGAATCCTCAACCTGCTATCGGAAACGCAGACCGTGAACATGGACGACCCGGAAGCGGTCGGCCGATACATCTTCAAAATCCACATCCCCAATTCGACTGAGGAGCGGAGAGACTGTCTCAGTATGCTCCGGAAGATGAATATTCATCACGGCAGCCTGTTTCCGGATCCAATCGGTGCCTCTCTGTACTGCAACGAGTGGTTTGGCGGTCGAGTTGATGAACCGGATGCGGAGCCTGAGAAGTCCACAACATCCGTCAAGAAACAGCCGCCGAAACCGGCACAACGACCGGCCAAGCCGACTAGGCCATCCGCCGTGCCGCTGGACCTCGAGACGCAATTGTCGCGGGTGCTGCGGTCACAAGGATTGGACAGCAAACAGGTCTCCGCCTTGGCTCGCGACCTCGCCGCAAAATTTCACACCACCGCGCCGGTCGACTGGAGCGGCCGTGCTTTTGGGCACGCGTCCGTGAGTGTCGACATCAAACGAATTCTCCGGATGAACGGCGTTTCGAGCGACGAGATTGAAGCTGTCGCGGCAGCCACTGTCGAACTTTTTGCATCTCTGGCTTCGAGTTCAAGCTCGGACATAGGAGCGGCCGAGTGACTGATCTGAAAACCTGCTTCAAGCGCGTTGACTACGATCTCAGCAATCTACTGCACTACATCGAGCTGGGCGACATCGGCCTGCCCGATATCCAGCGCCCGTTCGTCTGGTCGAACGCCAAGGTGCGCGAGCTGTTCGACAGCATGTATCAGGGGTTTCCGGTTGGTTATTTGCTGTTCTGGGAGAACGCCCAAGTCGCCGGCGCCAAGCAAATCGGCAGCGATGAAAAGGCTCACAAGGCGCCGAACCGCCTGATCGTCGACGGCCAGCAACGCCTGACGTCCCTCTATGCCGTCTTCAAGGGCCGGGCGGTCCTTGACGTCGATTATAAGGAACGTTTGATCGAGGTCGCGTTCAATCCGCGCACGCGCCGGTTCGAGGTCGCCGACGCCGCGATCCGGCGCAATCCCGAATGGATCGCCAACATCTCCGAAATGTGGTCCTCGAAACGGTCCAGCCGCAAGATCGTCAACGATTACATCGCGCAGGTCAGCAAGAAGGCTTCCCTCTCCGACGAAGAAGAGGAGGACATTGCCCACAATCTCGATCGGCTTTTCGACTTGCAGAAATACCCGTTCACCGCGCTGGAGATCGCGTCCTCGGTCGATGAGGAACAGGTCGCGGACATCTTCGTGCGGATCAACAGCGAGGGCGTGAAGCTCAACCAGGCCGACTTCATCCTGACCCTGCTGTCCGTGTTCTGGGACACCGGGCGTTCGGACCTCGAGAGCTTCTGTCGCGCCGCTCGGCGACCGAATGCGCCGGGTGCCGGCGCTTCGCCGTTCAACCACTTCCTCCAGCCCGATCCGGACCAGCTGTTGCGGGTGTCCGTCGCCTTGGGCTTTGGCCGCGGGCGGCTGAAGAGCGTGTATCAGGTCTTGCGGGGCAAGGACCCGGAGACGGGCGAGTTCTCACCGGAGCGCCGCGAGGAACAGTTCGCGCGGTTGGCGGAGGCGCAGGCGCATGTCCTGAACCTGACCCACTGGCATCAGTTCCTGAGCGCCCTGGTCGGCGCAGGGTTCAGAAGCGAGGAGATGATCTCTTCCCAGAATGCGCTTCTGTACGCCTATGCCTTCTACCTGTGGGGGAGGGTCAGGTTCCAGATCAAGGAGCATGAGCTGCAGAAGGCGATCGGGCGCTGGTTCTTCTTCTCTAGCCTCAATGGCCGCTACACGAGCTCGCCCGAGACCGTCATGGACGCGGACCTGAACCGCATCAAATTGCTCGACTCCGGCGAAGCGTTTCTGGCGATGCTTGAGAGTCTCATGGCCAACGAGCTTACCGAAGACTTTTGGGCGATCACCCTACCGGCGGCGCTGGCGACGTCGTCTGCGCGTAACCCGCAACTGTTCGCCTATGTCGCCTCGCAGAACCGCTTGGGAGCGAATGTTCTGTTCTCGCACAAGAAGATCTCAGAGCTGATTGATCCTGCCCTTCGCGCGAAGAAGAAGCCGTTGGAACGGCATCACCTCTTTCCCCGGGCCTGGCTAGAGAAGGCGGTCACCCAAGAGCAGACCGAGATCAACCAAATGGCCAACTACGCGCTGCTTGAGTGGCCCGAGAACATCGACATCGGCATGGCGCCGCCGGGCCGGTACGCGCCCGCGATTCGGGAGCGCTTCTCCAACGCACAGTGGGAAAAGATGCTGTTCGACCACGCTCTGCCGAACGGGTGGGAGGGCATGGCATACCCTGACTTCCTGGAGGCGAGGAGGAAGCTCATGGCAGGTGTCATTCGCCAAGGTTTTGAGAGCCTTAAATGAAGCGATTCTCGGAAGGCATCGTCGAGGAAGCCGGCATCGAGATCCTCAAGGATCTCGGCTGGCTTTACCTGCACGGGACTAGCATCGCCCCGGACTGTCCGGCGCCGCAGCGTCAGGCCTTCTCCGACGTCATCCTGCTGCCCCGGCTCGAGACTGCGCTCGCCAAGCTGAATCCCGACGTGCCCGAGGCGGCGCGCAACGAGGCGATCCGGCAGCTGCTGACGAGCGCGACGGGTTCACTGGTCGAGGAGAACCGCCGCATCCATCGGCTGTTGACCGACGGGGTCGGGGTGCAGCACCGGTCCGCCGACGGCCGTATCGTGTCGGAGAAAGTCTGGCTGATCGACTTCAGCAATCCGGACGCCAACGACTGGCTGGCGGTGAACCAGTTCACGGTCGTCGAGGGGGCCTTCAATCGTCGGCCAGATCTAGTGCTTTTCATCAACGGCCTTCCGCTCGCGGTGCTGGAGCTTAAGAACGCCGCGGCCGAGAACGCGACCACGAGCGACGCCTTCAACCAGCTCCAAACCTATCTGGCCCAGGTGCCCGGACTATTCCGCACCAATGCCGTCCTCGTGGCCTCGGATGGCCTCGAAGCACGTATCGGCTCGCTTACTGCGGACTTCGAGCGGTTCATGCCGTGGCGCACCATCACCGGGGCGGACGACGATTTCACCCACAAGGGATCGGCGGAGCTGGAAACTCTTCTGCGCGGTGTCTTTGAGCGGGAGCATTTCCTTGCCCTGATCCGCGATTTCACCGTGTTCGGCGACGGCGACCGGGGCCCATTCAAGATCATCGGCGGCTACCACCAGTTCCATGGCGCCCGAAAGGCACTGATCGAAACCGTGGAGGCCACTCGGCCGGACGGCGATCGCAAAATAGGCGTCATCTGGCATACCCAGGGCTCCGGCAAGAGCCTGCTGATGGCCTTCTTCGCCGGGCTGGTCGTGAAGGCCCCGGCGCTAGAAAATCCCACGATCGTCGTTCTGACCGACCGCAACGATCTGGACGACCAGCTCTACTCGACCTTCGGCGTCTGCCGTGACCTCATCCGGCAGACGCCAGAGCAGGCGGAGAGTCGGGATGAACTCAAACGCCTGCTCAGCCGGAACTCTGGCGGTGTCATCTTCACCACGGTGCAAAAGTTCTCGCCCGAGAAGGGCGAGGAGCAGTTCCCGGAGCTGACCGACCGCCGCAACCTAATCGTGATGGCCGACGAGGCGCACCGCAGCCAGTACGGCTTCGACTCCAAGCTGAACCTCGGAACCGGGGAGCGCCGGTACGGCTATGCCCACTATGTGCGTCAGGCCATGCCCAACGCCTCCTTCATCGGCTTCACTGGCACGCCGATCGAGGCGGACGACGTGAACACGCCGGCGGTCTTCGGCGACTACATCGACGTCTACGATATCAGCCGGGCGGTGGAGGACGGCGCGACGGTGCCGATCTACTACGAGAGCCGGCTGGCGCGGATCGAGCTCGACGAGGACGAAAAGCCGAAGATCGATGCTGAGGTCGAAGCCCTGGTCGTCGACGAAACCCTGACGGAGGCCGAGAAGGCCAAGGCGAAGTGGTCGACGGTCGAGGCTCTGGTCGGGTCCACCAAACGGCTTGACCAGATCGCTGCCGATCTGGTTCGACATCTTGAAGCGCGTGCAGGGGGACTGACAGGCAAAGCCATGGCCGTCTGCATGAGCCGGCGCATTTGCGTGAAACTCTATGACGCGATCATCGCGCTGAGACCCCAGTGGGGGGCGGACGACGACGCCTCCGGCGCAGTGAAGATCGTGATGACCGGTTCGGCCTCAGATCCCCTGGCGTGGCAAAAGCACATCGGCAACAAGAAACGCCGGGACTTTCTGGCCAAGCGCGCGCGCGATCCGTCCGATCCCCTCAAGCTGGTGATCGTTCGCGACATGTGGCTGACGGGCTTCGACGCCCCCTGCATGAACACCATGTACATCGACAAGCCCATGCGGGGGCATGGTCTCATGCAGGCGATCGCCCGGGTGAACCGGGTGTTTCGCGACAAGCCCGGCGGACTGGTCGTCGACTACATCGGCATCGCGCAGAACCTGAAGGCCGCGCTCGGTCAGTACACCCAGGCGGATCGCGACAAGACCGGCATCGACGAGGAAGAGGCTGTCGCGGTCCTGATCGAGCGCTACGAGGTCGTGCGGGGCATCTTCCATTGCTTCGACTACCAACCGGGGATTTCCGGGGCGCCGATGCAACGCCTGGCCTGCTTGGCGGGGGCTATTGACTGGGTGCTGAAGTGGTCCGAGGAGGAGGCGGCCAAGGTCAATACGCCCGAGGAGAAAAAGCAGGCTCATCGCCATTTCCACGATCTCGTCTTGGGATTGGGCAAGGCCTATGCTTTGGCCTCGGCGAGTGACGAAGCCCGCGAAATCCGCGACGAGGTCGGCTTCTTCCAGGCCATCCGGGCCGCACTCGCGAAGAGCTCCACAAGGGGCGGTCTGAGCACCGCCGACAAGACCCTCGCGGTCCAGCAGTTGATCGACCAGTCGATCGCCTCGGCCGATATCATCGATGTTCTAGAAGCGGCCGGAATAAAGGCGCCGGATATTTCGATCCTCTCCGACGAGTTCCTGCTCGAGGTCGCGGGAATGGAGAAGAAGAACCTCGCTCTGGAGGCGTTGAAGAAGCTGCTGGCTGGCGAGATCAAGAGCCGGTCGCGCACCAACGTAGTCGAGAGCAAGGCCTTCTCGCAGCGGCTCGAGGACGCCGTTGCGAGGTACCACGCCGGCGCACTGTCTGCCCTCGAGATGATCCAGGAACTGATCAATCTCGCCAAGGATCTGAAGGCAGCCTATTCACGCGGCGAGGAAACGGGGCTCTCTCAGGAGGAGTTGGCGTTCTATGACGCGCTCGCCGAGCACGAAAAGGCCGTCGAAATTCTCGGTAGCGAGCAACTACGGCTCATCGCGCATGAGCTGGTCGAGCAGCTCCGCGGCAATGTCACTGTCGACTGGCACCATCGCGAGAGCGCTCGAGCGTCGATGCGCATCCTCGTGAAGCGAATTCTCCGCCGCTATGGGTATCCGCCAGATCTGTCCGATTTGGCGGTGCAGACCGTGTTGGCGCAGGCGGAGACGCTATTGCGGGGGAGCTAACGCCGACCGCTGAGTTGAAAGCGGACGACGTTGCCAACCCTGTAGCGGACGCTGTCTGAAGTCCGCTTCTGGGCTCCGGGCCACTGTCTCCTAATGGCGCTGGGCGGTCGTTTGGATGCCGTCAGGTCCCTTTGCCGAGGAGGCGGCCTGGCGAACGTCGCGGACGGGTGGAATGCGCAATCCAAGGCACCGGCCGTCGGCCTTACTTTTCCTTGACCCGATCGAGGAGGAACCGCGCCAATCGGTACCACATTGCGACGCTGCTGACGGTGATCAATACGAAGCCTGGCCAGAAGAGAAACCTCGCCACGGTCATTCCGAGCACGTAGACGACGAGGGTCCCCCCGATGAGGATCGCGAGCGGCCTTCCGCGAGTTAGCGCCTCAATAGTCACGTCTCACCCCCAGCTCTCATGTCCAGTCTAGCTGGCGGCATGGCGTCCGCAAACGGGTCGGATGCGGTCGACCTCGACGTTCCTGAAAACGGACTATCAGCTAGTTCCGCTCTTCGGTCGGGAGCCATGTCCGGATGTCGTGCTAAGCGGCCGTTCCCCGATCAGAGGCCTGGATGCAGACACTCCGATCGTTGCCTAGAGTAGATTGATGCCATCCCCCTCTCGGGGCATCGTCTCCAAAATGAGCGACGTTCCGAAAGTGCAACTGTCAAGCCTCCGGGAGACGAGCATACCAGAGGCCCTTAATGGGAAGCGGATGCCCACTCCCCCGTCTGCCAAGCCGATCGCTTGGGCCGCCGTTAGTCGAACAAGGCTTCTTCACCGCGTAGACTCATGAACTCGGCAGCAAAGCGTCTATCCCAAGTCTGCCGGCTCGCCGCTTCAAACCGCGAGGCTGGTACGCGCCAAGCGCGGGTGTCGAGAATGCTGCAAGTTCCAGCAACTGGGACGGCGGGACAGTTGCCACAATCTCCGAAGAGCAGATTCAAGTTCCGCTCGTGGAAGCCAAAGCCGAGGAAGATGATCCGCGATGCCTTGGCGACTGTATGGCGAATTTTTTCGGCGGCACCGCTTTCGACCTCTTCGGTGAACGTCTTAATTTGGGCCGCCGCACTTTGGACAGACCAGGTGTCAGCGCCTCCAAATGGGGTGCTTACAGGCGTACTCGCCGGGGCGAGCGCTCCGAGCGAACCGTAGGCATGATGGACTTCCACTTGTTGCATTGCTGCTCGTGCAACATCCTCCGCGAGGCCGCAGGTGTGGACGAAATTTGCAAGAAGAAACTGCTCTAGGCACCGATCATAGTTGAAAGTGATGAAGGCAACCTCGCTAAACGCCTGGAATGCTTGTCGTCGCTGAACACCTTCACCTCCAACATTCCTGAAGAGCCAGCTTGCCCAACTGTTTCGTAGTGGCCGGAATGCGGTCGCCCAGCCGATTTCATCGTCGAGCGGAATCATCAGCGCGCTTTGGCTTTCGGCGATCAGCAACGAGGCCGCAATTGAACGCTTGGCCACAGCTGCTAACTCAGGAAATTCTTTCCACTCTTCGATGAGCTCATCGATCGACGGCTTTGAATGCAGGCTCTTCCCGATCTGCAGCGCAGCCTTGCGGTGATCCGGTGTTAGGCCACCATGCTGACGGAAGGAGTTTTTGATCAGCCCTTCACTTGCAGTGGAGCCGTTCGAGAACTCCTCGAGGAGGGTCCGATCAATAGTTGCTGCAAGCTCTTCACCCACTGGCATCGACGCGCCGAAATCTTTTGAGGCACCCGCGCCTAGTACAAACACCGTCTTTCTCAAGCGCCCCTCCCACGCTGTTCGACTCGAGGCTTAGCCTCGGCTAGCACGCCTATCGCTATGGCCATGGCAGACGCCACCGTCAAACCCAGCTCCCCAGCGGTGCGCGGCTAACATCTTGAGCGTTGGGCGTGCCCCCGTTCAGGCCGGCCCCGCGGCGTTGCCTGGAGCGGTCTATTCGAGTCGTTAAAGAGTTGCGTGCGGACATAGATCGCCGGAGCCGAAGGTCTGCTCTCCGCCGCAAGCCAAGGTCCGCTGGCGCAACTCGGCGAAAACGCCTGTAACAGCGCGCGGGCGGCCCTATCATCCGTTAGCTTGCCGAGAGGGGGACATATGCAGACCGTCGGATACTATGCTGCTGTTGCGCTTGCGGCCGGATCCACCGCTACAGCCGCGACGCCTGAATGCTACCCCAACCACACCTACGATCGGGCAATGGCAGTGTCAGCGGAGCAGCTTACGACGTGCCAGCTCTCTAAAGCGGGTCGAGCTTACGGGCTCATAGCTCCGCGCTACCCCGGACAGGCGACGGAGATGGCAATATTGTTCGCAATGAATAGTTGCGGAGACGAACTGGCGGTCTTTCGTGCCGTCGTGGCCGGGTGTTTTTCAGGCCCCGACGCTCGAGCCGAGAACTTGGTCGACGAATTCCATCGTGGGCTTATGCGCCAGGTTGAGAAGGTAGTGCGCGAAAGCGCGCCGCGCTAAATGGCCGCCACGGCCGCGCTGCGAAGTAATCGGGAAGTGGCCCATTTGCGCATTCGCGGCCTTCTTCGCGGTCGGCCAGCCCGATATTGAAGGCGCACGAGCCCGGGGGGCGTTCCAAATCTAAGGCGTCGTCGTTGGCTATGCACTCGCCATGGGATCATTGCCGTGGCCAGCCGCTTGCCCGGATATCTGATCGGCCGCTGCGTCGATCTCGGCAAGTTCGGCCAAGAGTGCGGCGCGCCGGCGCCGGAGGGCCTCGTCGCCCCCTAGTGGCGATGTCTGCGCCGAAGTCCCGCTCGTGATCGCGGCGAGCCGTTGGCTCCACTTTAGAAGCGCGTCGCGCTTTTCGTCCGCATACGCATAGAGGTTGTAGTGTCTGGCAGTGACCGCGGCGCCGCCGCCGCCATCTTTGTGCGCAAGCACCTTGGAAATGATGAAGGGCGGGACGCCAAGCGCCGCCATTCCGGTTGCTCCTGTGCGTCGCAGGTCGTGGAGGGTGATGTCGCTGAGGCCGAGGGCGGCGACGAGATGGGTCGTCGCATGGCTGAGAGCAGGCGCGCCCACAGGGACGTCAATGCCCCGGGGCGAGGGGAAGACCGCTTTGCTGGTTTTGCCGCGCGAGGCCTGTAGAGCGAGTGCCTCTTCAATCAGGGCTATGGCCCTTGGTGAGAGCGGGACGAGCTGCTGAGTGCGGCCTTTTGCGCGGTCCTCAGGAATGATCCAGAGGCGGTGCTCGAGGTCGAGTTCTGAGCGCATCATGCCGGAGACCTCGGCGCGCCTCTGCAATGTGACCATCGCCAACTCGATGGCGATGCAGAGCCCTCGCCCGATCGTCAGGGGAACTATCTCTCGTCCGCGCTTTAGCTGGAGGGCTGAAGGATTTTGCAGTCCCGTCCAGATCGCCCGGATTTCGTTGGGGTCCAGCGTGCGCGTGCGAGCGCGCTCTTCGGCGAGCGGCATGATGTGCACGATAGGATTTGCGGCTAGGCGCTCCTCTGAAATCGCGAAGTTGAAGAGCTGAGAGAGCAGGGCGCGGCAACGGTTCGACTGGATGGGGGCATCTCCATAGATTGACCGTAGGACAGCGCGCAGCCCGGTCCTGGTGAGCGTCTCAGGCCTCTCCGCCCCGACCCGGCGGTCGAGGTAGCGCTTCCAGAGCCAGCGCTCGCCAGTAAGAGTGCTGGTCGCCTTGCGGCGTCTACGGCCGCTTCGATAGATGCCGCTCTCGCAGGCCTCGAAGTAGACGTCAGCCAGGTCGGCCATGGTGTTGACCGTCTGGGACCTTGCCTGCGCCTTCGCCTGGCGTAGCTCGGTGGCTGGATCCCCTCCGTTGTCGACCTTGGCCCGCAGCTGACGCGCGGCGATCCGAGCGCCGTGCAGCGTCATGCGGCGAATGCCCGGCTCAACTTCTAGCGGGCTATCTACAGACCCATCGAATCGTCCGAGCGTCACACGGCTCTGCTTGCCCGTGATCCTGTCGCGGTAGCGGAAGGCCCAGCTCTTCTCTCCGTTCGGGGTGACGCGCAGCTCAAGGCCGCGCACGTCGCCATCGGGGTAAGAGGCCCGGTAGTACTCGAGGCCTGAGGGGGTCTCTCGTACCCCGGGCTTTGCGGCTCGGCAGAAAGCTGCCGTGAGATCTCGGTCCGTTCGCTTTCCCATGGGGCCCCCTCAGGTGGGCGCCCCCCTGGATCAAGCTGGGGTCACTGCGGGGGCGCCGAGGTCCGAAAATCCATGAAACAGCGTGGTTCCGTGTGCGCCTAAGGTCAAGAATATATTCCATATACATCAACATATTGGAGCGTGTGTTCGGAATTGTGGAAGTATATATGCGTTATCTACGAATCTTATGATCATGGATATGGCAAGCTACGCTGACATTATCTTCAGCGAGGCATGCATATGCCTGGATATACGGATGTTCACGCCGTTTCATGTCGTTTCAAATCGCTTCAGGTGCAGCCAATTCGCAGGGGGTCTTATTCGCGCCTCGTGGCGCCTCCCTTTAGAGACGCGATCGCGCAGCTAGCGCGCCTTCCCCGACCGCTCGTGAAGGGGGCTCACATTGTCGGAAGTGTCACCCGAGGCTGACGCGGCCCTCGCCGCACCGGCCGATAGCTGGACCGGGCCTCCAGAGAGGCTCTAGGCCGCGGCCGCCGCCTCGGCCGTCTTGCTACTCTCCGCCGCCTGTGGTGGCCCAAAGAGCGGGCGGGGACCGAAGAGGAGGAACAGGGCGAGCGATGCCAGCAGGTAGGTCGCCGAGAACGCCAGATAGGTCATCTCTCCGCCGCTGGTCGGCACGACGGGAAAGATGAGGAAGGTCGTGTTCACCATGATCTGCAGCAGCAGCACCACCGGACCGCTGCGGGAAGTCAGATAGACAAAGCCGCACATGGTTGCGACACCGAGCATGCTCACCAGCAGCGGCAGCAGCGGCAGTTCGGGAACGATGCCCTTGCCGAACAGCGCCATCGGCACCCACCAGAGGGTCCAGAATCCGCCCACGATGAGCGACCCCGCCAGCATGCCGAACCGCTTGGCGAGCGTGTTGATCGAGTAGGCGACCCACACGATCTCGCCGATGAACGAGGCAATGAGCACGGTCCGCATGATCGGCAGTCGTTGAACAAGTCCGAAGGTCAGCGCCTCGAAGGCGTCTTCTCCCGTCAGCAGGCTCTTGGCCGCCAGGAACAACGTGGCGACGAGCGGCGCCCATAGCAGCGCCAGCACGTACCAGAGCGGGTTAACCCGCCAGACGCTCAGGGAGCGCACCAGGTCGAACAGGCCCGCGAACCGCCGGATCACGAATACGACGCTCGCCAAGGTGAAGCCGAGCAGCAGGAAGCGGCCGAGATTATAGAGGCGCAGCGGCAGCAGGCCCGAGTTGATGCCGATGATGAACAGCGAGTTCACGACGACGATCAGGCACAGAAAGATCCAGACCTCGCGCTTTTTCCAAACATCAGCCACTGGATATTCTCCAAGTAGACGAGCTTGAGCTTCAGCTTTGCACGAGCTTAAGGGCTAGCCAATGGCCTCCTTCTGAGGGTGCGGATCAGCGGGCGGGCGGTCCGGCCTGCTCCATCGCGGTCAGGGCCAGCATGGAGAGCGCTTGCACCCCGGTGACCAGGGCGGACTCGTCGATCATGAACTGCGGGGAGTGGTTGGGTGCAGCCTTGCCGATCTGGTCCTTGGGCGTGACGCCGAGGAAGAAGAACAGGCCGGGCGTGCGCTGCTGGTAGAACGAGAAGTCTTCAGAGGACGTGGCCTTTGGCGCCGTGCCGTGATTGTCGCCGGCGACAGCCTTGAGAACCGGCGTCATCCGCTCGGTCAGGGTCGGGTCGTTGATCGTCGGTCCGTAGAGCTCGATGACCGACACGTCTGCAGATCCGCCGCCGCTCTCGGCGATGTTCTCGGCGGTGCGCGTCAAACGCGTTCTGATCTCGTCCTGCATGCCGCGATCGTAGGTTCGGACGGTGCCTTCCATCTTCACTTCGCCGGGGATGATGTTCATTCGATTGCCGCCGTGGATCGAGCCGATCGAGACCACGGCAGGCTCCTTCGAGAGGTCGATCTGGCGGCTGACGATCGTCTGCACACCGGTCACGACCTGCGCGGCCAGCACAATTGGATCGACCCCCGCCCAGGGCATCGAGCCGTGCGTCTGGCGGCCACTGACCTTGATCGTGAAGCTGTCGGCGCCGGCCATCATCGGGCCCGGCCGCCAGCTGATTTGGCCGGCCGGCGCGCCGCCGCTCACATGCAGGCCGAAGATCGCGTCGATCTTGGGCGCGTCGAGCACGCCTTCGCGGACCATGCGCCGGGCGCCCCAGTCGCGCACGCCGTCGGGGGCGAAGTCCGCGGGCGTTTCCTCGGCCGGCTGGAAGATGAAAGTCACCGTCCCGCGCAGATCCTGGCGCATGCCGCTCAGCAGTTCGGCGGCAGCCATCAGGATCGCGACATGGGCGTCATGGCCGCAGGCGTGCATGACGTCGACCTCGGCCCCCTGGGAGACGCCCTTGGCGGTCGAGGCGAAGGGCAGGCCGGCGGGTTCCTTGACCGGCAGGGCGTCCATGTCCGCGCGCAGTGCAATATTCGGCCCGGGCGCGCCGCCGCGCAGCACGGCGACGACGCCGGTCCCGGCGACGCCCGTGCGCACCTCAAGGCCCAGGGACCGCAGGTGACTCGCCACCAGGGCTGCGGTCCGCACCTCCATGTTGCCAAGCTCCGGGTGCTGGTGGATGTCGCGGCGCCACGCGATCAGCTTCGGCTCCAAAGCCGCGGCGCGGGCCTTCACCTCGGGCAGGCCTGGCGCGGCCAGGGCGGGCGCGGCCGCAAGCGCCAGTCCGGCGGCGGCGAGCAGCAGGGCGGCGCGCCTCATTGGGCGGCTCCCGCGCTGGGCTTCGCCCCTGCGATCCACGCCTCGATGCGGGCCCTCAGGAGGGTCAGGGGGACCGCGCCGCCTTCGAGTACGCGGGCGTGAAACTGGCGCAGATCGAACCGGGCGCCAAGACGCGTCTCGGCCTCATGGCGCAGGGCGGCGATCTCCAGGCCTCCGGTGTCGTAGGCGATCAGCTGGCCTGGCATGGCGGCGCTGCGATCGACCAGGGCCTCGGCTTCCGGGGCAGTGAACCGGCCGCTTTCCATGATGTAGTCCACCGCCTGCTGACGGCTCCAGCCGAGCGCGTGCAGGCCAGGGTCAACGACGAGGCCCCGCGCCGGCCAGGCCCTGCGGGTCACCAGGGCATAGGGCGTCTCGTAGGCCCCGGCCTCGTCGGCCAGAGCCTCGGCGTAACGCGCCCAGCCTTCGATGAAGGCCGGGTTGGCGGCCAGGCGCGCCAGGCGGCTCGGAGGGGCTCCGGCGCGCGCCGCCAGGCTCTGAGTGTGGTGGCCGGGAACGGCTTCGTGGACGGCGGTCACCTCGATGTCGCCGCGCGTGGCCGTGGCCCACTGCTCCGAAGCGCTGCGGTACACGGCCGGCTGGGAGAGGTCGCTCGAGGGTTGATAGTGCGAGGGCGTGCCGGAGCCGCGCTGGAAGTCGCGCAGCGGTTGGACGACGATCGCCTGGGGCGGAGGGGCCAGGAACGCGGCGGCGGTCCGCCGCTCGCCGCGCGCGACGGCGCCCTCGGCGAAGGACAGCAGTTCGGCTTCCGACGCGAAGCGATTGTCCGCCGCCTGGGCGGTCTTGCGGACGGTGGCTGCGAAATCGGCGGTCGAGAGTTTCTCGCGGCCGACGCGCTCCACGGCCACGACATTGGCCGCCACCGTCTGGCGGCCAAGTTCGAACACCTGCAGGGGCGTGCGGCTCAGGGTGGTGAAAGCGCGCAGCTGAGCCTGATAGCAAGCCGCGCCGTCCGGCAGCGCCGAAAGGCCGAGGGTCGTACGCGCCTTGGGCAGGTACTCGTCTCTCAGGAAGTCGCGATAGCGGCCGACCGCGGGATTGGCGACCTCGGTCACCACGCGGCGCATTTCGGCGGCGTAGGCCGAATCGTTGGCCCGCCGCCCGGGGGAATAGAACGGAGACTTCTCCGGCGGCGCGGCCAGGGCGGCGTCCAGCTGGCCCAGAACGCGTTCAACCACGGGCCGCGGAACCGAATAGCCGCTGGCGAGCCCTTGGCGAAGATTGGCGGTCTCGACCTCGAGGAAACGTGGAAGGTCTTCCCAGACGGACTTGGCTCTGGCGCGCTGCTCTGCGCTCGCCACCGGCTGGATGTCGGCCAGGCCTGCCAGGCCGACCTGCCATCCCAGCAGATGGCTGACGGCCCAGAGTTCGCGCCGGCAAACCCGCAGTCCGGCGTCGGAGGCCAGCGTTTCCTTGAGGATTGCATAGGTGGTCGCCGAAGGGCTTCCCGGCGCCGGAACCGCGATCGCCGCCAGCCGGCTGGCGATCTGATCGCCCTGGGCGGCGAAGGCGGCGATGGCCGCCGGCGATCGATCGGGCAGGGAGATCTTCGACGGGTCGCTCAGGCCGCTAGCCAGGCCCGAGAGCGGGTCGTAGGCCAGCTTGGCGTCCACATAGGCGTCGGCCAGCTGCTCGACGCCGTCGGCGGCCAGCGCGGCGGTCGGGCCGAGCCCGACCATGAGGGAAAGCACCAGGCCCTTGGCGGTCATCGAGAATTCCGATTGTCAGGGAAGGAGGGCCGGCCGCAACGAGGCGGCCGGCCCCTAGGTTCGCGTCAGAAGCGGGCGCTGAGGCCCACACCCAGAACGCGCGGCTGGTTGATGATCAGCTGGTTGGGCAGCGCGCCGCCGATGTACTCCCGCACGTCCGCGAGGTTGCGGGCGAAAGCGCTGAAGGTCCAGGTCGGGCCTTCAAGGGCGGCGTTGAGGTCGATGAGGCCGTAGGCGCTCAGCTTCGAGTAGTTGGGGCTCGACGGGAAGAAGCCGGCGTTCTCGCCCTTGTAGCGATAGCCCAGGCCCACCCGCCATTCGTAGTCGCCGAACGCCGCGCGATGATAGTCGATCGTCGCCGAGCCGGCCCACTTGGGGACGTAGGGGACCGGATCGCCGGCCTTGCCGCTGATGCTGGGCGCGTCGGCGGTCAGCTGGGCGTCGGTATAGGCCACGTTCAGGCCGAGCGAGAGGCCGTTGACCGGGTAGTAGACCGACGAGAACTCGACGCCCTGGCTGCGGGCGGTCTTGCCGTTGCCCAACCCCTGCACGCCGCCGAACACCTGGGTGATCTGAATGTTGTCCCAGTCGATGTAGAACACGTCGGCGTCGATCGAGAGAGTGCGGTCCAGCCAGAAGCCCTTGATCCCGGCCTCGTAGTTCACGACCGTGTCGGCGTCATAGGCCGCCGGGACGATCTGGCCGGGGAACACGGTGTTGGGTCCGCCTGGACGATAGCCGCTGGCGATGCGGCCATAGATCATCACGTCGTCGCTGAGCTTGTACCGCGGGCTGATCGCATAGGTCGTGACCTGTTCGCTCGAGCGTCCGCTGATGTCGGTGGCGCGCCCAAACAGGAGGCCCTGCGAGGCCTGGCGGGTGGTCTGCTTGTTCTCGCTGAACCGCAGGCCGAATTCGACATCGAACTTGTCGCTGAACTTCCAGGTCGCGTCGCCGAAGATCGCGGTTTCCTGGAAGGTTGACGGGTTGGACACTTTGGCCAGGCCGCCGACAGCGCCGATGGGCCCGGGGAACGCGCCCCCGGCTGGGGTCAGCGCGGTGAGCAACTGCGAGCCCTTGTTGTCTTCGTCGGTGTAGTAGAGCCCGACCAGCCACTCGAAGCGCTCGCTGGGGTTCGACGTCAGCCGCAGTTCCTGCGTCACCTTCTCGGAAGCCTGGTCGACAGTGATGACGGTTCCCACCGGGCCGAGGAGCGGGGTCAGGATCGGCGTATAGATGGCGCTGTTGTCGGTGATCGTGTGGGTCGCGCTCTTGGAGAGGCTGGTGTCGGAGGTGATGCTCGCCCAGCCTAGGTCGTAGTTCATGTTGGCCGAGTAGATTTCGACGCGCTGATCATAGGCGCCCGGGACGAGGGTCTTATGCGCATAGTCGCCGTAGACGGTGCGCCGGTCCTTGGCGACCTTGGAGGCCGAGGGCAGGACGTTGATCACGCCGCTGTCGTCGTTGTGCAACTCCTGGACGGCGGCGGTTACGCGAACTGTGAAGTTCTCGGTGGGGTCGAGCTTGATCGACACCCGGCCGCCTTCCTGGGAGCCGGAGTTGGCGTCCTTCGGGCCGCCGACGGCGTCCACATAGCCGGGGTTGGTCTGGTTGTAGTAACTGGCGCGGACCGCGACCTTGTCGGTGATCAGCGGCACGTTGGCCGAAACCCGGAACGAACCTCCGGTGTCGCCGTGGGAGATCCCGAGGTACTCGGCGCCGACCCGGAACTCCATCGCGGTGCTGTCCGGCGCGGTGGTCACGTACTTCAGCAGGCCGCCCAGCGTGCTGGCGCCGTAGAGCGTGCCTTGAGGGCCGCGCAGAACCTCGATGCGCTGGATGTCGTAGGGCATCAGGTCGAGGGTAAAGCGGCCTTGGCCGCGCGCCGTGCCGTAAGGCGTCTCATCGACATAGGTGCCGACCGTAGCTGTGGCGATGGTGTCGGTGGTGAGGCCGCGCAGGATCAGCGAGTTCTGACCGGGCGCGGAGCCGCCGGTGTTCGTCAGGCCCGGAACGTAGCCGACATAGTCCGAGAGCTGGGAAGCGCCCTGTTGTTCCAGCCGTGCGGCGCTGAGCACGGTGATGGCGCTGGGCACCTCCTTGACCGAGGCCTCCCGCTTCTGAGCCGTGACCAGCACCTCCTCAATCAGCTCGGCTTCCTGCGCCATCGCGGGCAGGGCGATGAACGGCGTCAGCGCGGTCATGGCCAGCAGGGCTGTTGCGAGGCGTCGTTCGCCCAGCAGTCGTCGTGTGTCGTTTCTCATAACTCTCCCCTTGAATTTGAAGCCCCTTGCGAGGCGGCTGGCGGTTGTCGCGCAGCGGTCAGTGTTTGGTGTCGGCTGGGGCCTGCGCTCTTGCGGCGCCGCGTCCCCGGATCACGCGGCCGGGCTTGGCCCCGGTGTAGGTTCCCCGGTCGATCACCGGGACGCCGTTGACGAGGACGTACTCGATCCCCGTTGGCTGGAGCGTTGGCTCGGCCCAGGTCGCCCGGTCCTCCAGCGTCTCCAGATCGAAAATGGTGATGTCCGCCCAGGCGCCGGGCGCCAGCCGTCCCCGATCGGTGATGCGGAACCGGTCGGCCGACAGCGAGGTCATCTTGCGCACCGCCTCCTCAAGGGTGAGCAGGCGCTCCCTCTTGACGTAGTGGGCGATGATCCGCGGAAAGGTCCCGTAAGATCTCGGATGCGGCAGACCCAGGGCGTCGACCTTGCCCGCCCCGGCGGCCGCGGCCGCGTCGCTGCCGATGCTGGTCCACGGATATTTCAGCGCGGTCCGCACATCGCCTTCGTCCATCAGGAAGAAGAGAGCCTGGGCGCGGTTCGGCTGGGCCTTGCCCATGATCTCCCAGGCCAGTTCGGTGGGATCGCGGTCCAGTTCCTTGGCGATGGAGGCGATGCTGCGGGTTCGGAAGCGGTCGAACTCCGGATTGTGGGCGTTGGCTAGAACCACGCCGTCCCAGCCTCCGGAGGCCTCCACCAGGTTCGCCCAGCCGGGCTGCGATCCCTGGGCGACTTCGCGCTTGATCTGCTCGCGCAGGACAGGATCGGCGAGCTTCTCGCCGACCTTGGCGAAGCCGTCGCGGTAGACCCAGCCCGGGATGATGGCGTCCAGGCCGGTGCCCCCGGCGGTGTAGGGATAGACGTTGGCCGTCACGTCCACGCCGCGGGCCCGCGCCGCCTCGATCTTCTGGCCGGCGGCCGGCAGCAGCTTGCCCCAACCGGGCTGGTAGGCGCCCTTGAAGTGGAAGATCTCGACCGGCAGGCCGGCGCGCTCGCCGATGGTGATCGCCTCGGAGACCGCGTCCAGCAGGCCGCCGCTCTCGTCGCGGATATGGCTGCCATAGACCCCGCCGTACCGGCCGGCGACCTTCGCCAGCTCCACCAGTTCGTCGGTGCTCTGGAAGCTGGCCGGCGGATAGATGAGCGCGTTGGCGACGCCGAGCGCGCCGGCCTCCATGGCTTGCGCCACACGGGCCTTCATCGCGGTCATCTGGGCGACGTCGGGCGTTCCGGCGCGATCGCCCATCACCTCGATGCGGGCCTGGGTGGTGCCGTAGTAGCTGCCGAAGTTGACCGAGATCCCCTGGCTCTCGAGCTTGCCGAACCATTCCGAAGTCCTGGCGGCCGGCACGGGCGTTCCCGCCTCGCCGCCGAGCAGGGTCGTGACGCCCATCTGGAGCTTGTTCAGCGCTGATCCGTCTTGGACCAGCACCCGGCCAGACTGGTCGAGGGTGTCGATCCAGCCGGGCGAGACATAGTCGCCCGTGGCGTCGATCTCGCGTGCGCCCTTGGTCCGGATACGGCCGATCTTGACGATCTTGCCATCGCGGATGGCGACGTCGGCGCGCTTGGCCGGGGCGCCCAAGCCGTCCAGCACCTGGCCGTTGCGGATCACCAGGTCGTAGGCGGGGGCGGCCAGCACGGGCTGCCCGATGATGAGGGCGGCGGCGGCTCCGAGGAGGTTGTGTTTCAGGCCCATGGGAACAGCGCTCCCCACGCGGCCAGCACCGCCCCGAACGCCGTGAACAGGACGAGCGTCAGGCTGTGGCGGAGCTTGCGGCCGAGGGTCCAGGCCCCCGTCAGCTTCGACCCGCGCCAGGTGAACGGCGCGGCGGCGAGCAACAGCACCGAGCTGATCGTCGCGACCAGTGCAGCGCCCGATGCCGTCCTCAGGAACGGTCCGGGAAAGCCATAGACCAGCGCTTCGCGCTGGCCCGCCGACATACCCCAAAGGGTCATGCCGACGAAGGCGGCGATCCAGAGCGTCGCCGCGGCGAGCGCGCCGGCGCTGGAGAGCTTCTGGGCACGGCTCGGATTCTGGTCCCGGCGGTTCCGGGTGAACACGCCGACCCAGGCTGCAATGCAGGCGGTCAATACCAGGGCCGCCAGGGCCTGCAGGAGCTGGGGCGTCTCGATGGGACTGGCCCGCTCCATCTGGCTCATGCCGTTGGAGGGGCGGTAGCTGACTGCGCGACCGTTGGGGCCGTAGACAAATGCGATGCGCTGGTCGCCGGTCGCCGAGACAAAGCGTCCGGGCGCGCCGTCGGGGATCCAGCTTTGGACCACGGGGCCGGTCCGGGTCACGAGGTAGCCGCCCCGGCTCACCGAGACGGTCCCGCCGGCTGAGGCGAGCAGGGAGACGAACTTCTCCAGCCCGCTATAGGCCCGTCGCGTGGTGAGGTAGTAGCCGCTGAGCTGGGCCCGCTGTTTGGCCAGCGCCGGAACGCCGGGGCGCATGATCGGCTGGACGCCTTGCAGGTGCTGGACGATCAGTTCAGGCAGGCGAGCGGTAAGCGGCCGGCCGGTGTCTGTGTTGGTGACCACGAACACACCGAGGCCGGATTTTGGCTCCAGCACCATGTTGCTCAGGAAGAAACCGGTCGCCCCGGGATGGCCATAGCCCTTGAGGCCTCCCGGCAGCGACGAGATCATGAACCCGTGGGCCCAGCCGTTGCTGAATTGGGCGGGGAGCAAGGGGGTGCGGAAGGCGCTCGCGGTCTCAGGCCCGAAGATCTTCGCGTCTCCGAGGCGTCCGTCCGCCAGCAGCATCTGCATGTAGACCGCCATGTCGCGGGCGGTGGCCGAGCCGCTGCCGGCAGGGCCGACCCGGCTGACGAATTCGAAGCCGTGCGGGGCGAAGCCGCCGCCGCTCCAGCTGTAGGCGGTCGACACTCGGCCGGCGAGGTCCTTGTCCATCGGCGTGGGCAGGCCTTCGGCCGCCGGGTAGGGCTCGCGGAACGTGGTGTCTCGCATGCCGAGCGGGGTCAGGATGTCGCGCTCGGCCAGGGTCGGGAAGTCGGTCCGGCCGAGGCTCGCGGCGATATAGCCGCCAAGCGCCGCACCATAGTTGGAGTAGGCGGGAATCCGGCCCGGCTCGCGCACCCGCTTGGGGCGGTAGTCCCGCAGATAGTCCTGCAGCGCGGTGACGTCGCCGCCCGTGCCGGTGAGCATGTGGCCGAGCCCGATGTCCTCGAAACCGGCCGTGTGGCTCATCAGATGCTTGACCAGGATCGGGTCTTGGAATCCGTCGCTGGGGATCTTCAGTTCCGCGGGGAGGTAGTCGTTCACCGGCGCGTTCAGATCGAGCGTGCCGCGCTCCACCTCGCGCATCAGGGCGATCCAGGTGAAGGTCTTGGAGAGCGAGCCGATGCGGAACAGCGTCCGCGCCGGGTCGACCGCGACGCCCTTCTGGATGTTGGCCGAACCGTATCCCTTGAGGAGCAGGACCTGGTCGCCCTTCACGACGGCGACGGCCGCGCCGGCGATGTGCTCGGCGGCCATCGCGTCGCGCACGACGCCATCAACGAAGCTTTGCAGCTCAGCCGTCTGCGGAGCGACAGCGCCCTGCACGGCCGGAGCCGACGGGGCCGCCGCCGCTTGCGGCGACTGCCCGGCCGCCAGGCTTACTAGCGCGGCGGCTCCCCATGTTCCGATCAAGCGCATCGTGTTGGCACCCCGTTCGGTGAACAGTCTTATTTAGGTCACGATGATCCCAATCAGAGAATTGTCAATTCGCGTTTTCTATTTGGAGCTCTTTTGGTCGCGTCAGGCCAAAAATCCGCCACGCGCCGATCGTCAGCAGCGGGGCGACGAAGGTGAGCAGGAAGACCAGGGCCACGAGGCGGTAGCCCTTGGCGATCAGGGCGACGAGGCCGATGCGGTCGGCCACAAAGATCGCGATTAGCAGGATGGCGACGCTGGCGCCGGTCCGCATGGCTGTGGAGAACTGCCGGCCTCGTTGCGCAGCCGCGGAGGCCAGGCGCTCGTTGACCGCGTGGACCGCGCCAGCGCCGCTCTCCAGGAGGGCGGCGAAGATCATGAGCTGGAACAGCAATCGGAAGGCCGGCATCTGCAGTTGAGTGAGCAGGAAGTCGGACGGCAGAGCCTCGGCCTCTATCTGCGGGTAGTAGCCCACCATGCAGAGGAAGAAGAGGAGGGCGGGAAGCATGGCCAGCGGGCCGGCGAGGACGCCGGCGATCACCGCGTCTCGTGGCCCGGTAAGGTGCCGGATCATCGGCAGGATCACGACCGCGCCGATGATGTTGTAACCGGCGTAGGTCAGCCCGCCGCCGACCCATCCGTCGGTGGGCGCGGCCATCTGCAGTCCAGCCAGCATCTTGTCGCCGAAGCTGGATAGCGCCAGGACGAAGAACAGGACGTAGGTCGCGTAGAGCAGGTACGAGACGTACTTGAACATCCGTTCCACGGCGTGGTTGCCCAGCGCGGTGACCAGCGCGATGGCGCCGGCCAGGGCGATGGTTCCTGCAAGCGGGGGCAGCCCGAGGGTTGCGGCGCCGACTGCGCCCGCGGCCGCTCCGAACACGGACAGGATCAGAACCAGGAAGCCCAGATAGGCCGCTTCGAACGCCACCCAGAATGGACCCAGGAGCTGGGCGAAGAAATTGCGGTAGTCCTCGCTTCGCGTCAGGTGGGCGAACAGGAAGGTCAGCACGCAGACCAGGCTCCACACCGCGGTCGCCAGCGCCATGGCCATGAGACCGCCTTGAGGCCCGTGGGGCAGGAAGAACTCCACCAGTTCGCGCCCGGTTGCGTAGCCGCCGCCGATCACCACGGCCTTGAAGGCCAGCCCCGGCAGCAGCCAGCGCTGGAGCAGAGTGGGTTGAGCGCTCATGGCTGCTCTCGCACGTCGGAGGCCGCCAGTTCGGCGCGCGCCACCAAACCCTTCATCCGATCCAGGATCAGGGCCGAGAACGTCGCGACGCTCGCCGCGGCGAAGAAGAAGGTGGCGGGGGAGACATGGCTCCAAAGCGTCCCAAACACGCCGGCCAGCAGGTTTCCTGCGAAGCCTGCCAGGAACCAGGCGGCCATGGCCGTGGCGGCGAAGCCGACGGGCGCCAGCCTGCCGAACAGCCCCAGCCCAGTCGGCAGGATGTGAAGCTCGCCCGCCGTGAGGATCAGGAAGAACAGCAAAAGCCAGGGCCATGCCGCTGGCAGGCCGCTGGCCGCCGAACCGAGGCAGACCAGAGCCAATAGGAAGTAGGCGGCGGCGACCAGCGCCGCGCCGAACGCCATGCGTCCTGCCGTCGGCTCACCCCGTGCAGCGGCTTCGCGCCGACTCCACAAGACGACGAGCGCCGGCGTCAGCAGGAACACCAGAAGGGGGTTCAGGGCTTGAAACCAGGTTTTGGGAATGTCCCAACCTCCGCCCAGGCCGCGTTCCACGCTAGTGTCGGCCCAAAGCGCGAGGGTATTGCCGATCTGCTCATAGGAGACCCGAAAGACGACCACCCCCGCCATAACCGCGACGAAAACGGCGATAGGCAGGGATCTTGGGCTGGCTTTCGGTTGTGGCGTTCGGCGGCGCACGGTGAGCGGGTCTGCCGGCAGGTGTCGCTGGCCGGCGCAATAGATGATCAGGCCGCAGACCATGCCGAGGCCGGCGAGCCCGAAGCCCCAATGCCAGCCGAAGGCCTCGCCGAGGTATCCGCAGCCCAGCGGCGCCAGGAACGCCCCCAGGTTCACGCCGACATAGTAGACGTTGTAGGCGCCCCTGCGGCGTGGGTCGTCCGGCCCATAGAGCGCCTGGATCTGGCTGGGCAGGCTCGGGAGGAACAGGCCGTTGCCGATGGCGATGACCGCCAGGGCGGGCATGAACAGCGCCTCTGAGGTCATCATGAAATGGCCCAGCGCCATGATCGAGCCGCCGACTATCACCGAACGGCGGCGGCCGAGCCAGCGGTCAGCCGCCATGCCCCCGAAGATCGGCGTCAGGTACACGCAGGCGGCGTAGACGCCGTAGATCAGGGAGGCGCTCTCCTGGCCTATCAGGAGCTGCTTGGTCATGTAGTAGACCAGCAGGGTCCGCATGCCGAAGAACGAGAACTTCTCCCACATCTCGGTGAGGAACAGGATCGTCAGTCCTGGCGGTTGCCCGAACCAGTCCTTCGGGGCGCCGCTCATGGCGCGAGGCACGCGTCGACCAGGCGTTCGAAGGCCTCGCCGCCGCGAATGGGATCGGCCACGGGAAGGTTCAGCGCACCTTGCGCCGCCGCGATCACCTCGGCCGCCTCGGCCGCCGAGAGGTGCGAGGTGTTCAGGCTGACCCCGGCGCAGCGCACGGCCGGATTGACCCTGCTGGCCAGTTCCAGGTTGAGCGAGATGGCGTGCGGCAGGGATGGCAGGGCGAAGCCGCTCGCCCCCAGCATCTCCGTGCGACCCGGTTCATGGCAGAGCACGATCACATCGGGCTGGGCGCCATGCAGCAGCGCGAGCGAGACGCCGGCATAGGAGGGGTGGAACAGCGAGCCCTGGCCTTCGACGACGTCCCAGTGATCGGGATGGGCGTCCGGCGTCAGGAGCTCGGCCGCGCCTGCGCAAAAGTCGGCGACGACCGCGTCCATCGGCACGCCGCCGCCGGCGATCAGGATGCCGGTCTGTCCCGTGGCGCGGAACTGCGCGTCCACGCCCCGGGCCCTGAACGCCCGGGTCAGCGCCAGCGCCGTGTACTTCTTACCCAGGGCGCAGTCGGTGCCGACGGTGAGCAGGCGACGCCCGCTCCGTTTGACGCCTTTCGCGATCGGGATGTTCGGTGGCGGCGTGCGCACATCGATCAACCGCCGTCCGAGCCGCTTGGCTGTCGCCGCCAGACGAGGAGATTGGCCGAGCGGCGTATGCATGCCGCTGATCAGGTCGAGACCCGCCTCCAGCGCTTCGTCCAGGGCGTCCAACCAGGCAGGCGCCACGGCTCCGCCGGCTGTCGCAGCCCCGATGACCATGGCCTTCGCCCCGGCCGCGGCTGCTTCCGCCGGGGTGAACCAGGGCAGTCCCGTCGAGACGCCGACGCCAGGCGAGGCGTACTCTCCCAGGCAGCGGTCGGCTGCCCAGTCCATCAGGCCGAGCGCGGTCTTGATGTACGGCCGCTCGGTCACGTCGCCCAGGAAGAGCAGGTAGGGCGATGGCAGTTCGAGCGCGTCCATCAGGCGCGCTCCGCCGTGGCGGCGCCCCAGGCGGCGTCCGGCACCATCAGCAGGCCGTCATCATAGGTTGCCGGAACCGCGCGATCGCCGACCAAGTGCAGCGGCCCGTCGAGGTCGATCACGTCACAGAACTGGCCCACCAGGAAGGCCGGAGCCATGGCCAGCGTCGTGCCGATCATGTTTCCGACCATGACGCCCATGCCGAGCGACCTTGCCCGTTGCGCCATGGCCAGCGCCTCGGTGAGCCCCCCGCACTTGTCGAGCTTGATGTTGACGATGTCGAAGCGGGTCGCCAGCCGATCGAGGTCGGCCAGGTCCTGGATGCTTTCGTCCGCCGCGATCGGGATCGGCGAGCGCAGGCCTTCAAGTTCGGCTTCCCGGCCCACCGGCAGCGGCTGCTCGATCACCTGGACGCCGGCCGCGCGGAAAGTGGGGATAAGCCGCTCCAGGCCTGGGCGGTCCAGACCTTGATTGGCGTCCACCCCGATCCAGGCGTCCGGGCGAACGGTACGGGCCGCCAGCACCCGCTCGCCGTCGCGCCCATCGCCGTTGAGCTTTAGCTTCAGCGCCTTGGTGGTCGTCGCGCGCGCCGCCGAGGCGGCCACCGTCTCGGGATCTTCGGCCCCCAACGTGAAGGTGCAGATCAGCGGGCGCGGCGCATCTGCTCCGGTGAGTCGCCAGGCAGGAACACCCGCGCGCTTGGCGTCGAGATCCCAGAGAGCGCAGTCGAGCGCGTTGCGAGCGCCGCCCGGAGGCAGAAGGGACTGCAGCGCCTGGCGGTCCAGGCGGGCCTCGATGTCGGGCCTTACCGATTCGATCAGGGCCGTCATCCCTTCGACCCGGTCGTCGAGATAGTAGACGCCCGCCGCCTCGCCGCGGCCGACGTGCGGCCCGTCGCTGAGGGTCACCACCAGGGCGTCATGCACTTCGAACAGGTGACCGGTGATCCGGAACGGCGCGCGCAGGCGCCAGCGCTCCACGGAAATCTCCAGCCGAAGCCGCCGGTCGGAATTCAGCCTTACGGCCATGCAATCACCCCTATCGGGACGGTGAGAGTCCAAATTCTCTCAAATCGTCCTGAATGGAACTATTTTTTCTAATCAGGACACATGTCAACCTCCTGATGCGTTCCCATATCCACTGAGCCGTAGCGGGATGACGCCAACCCCTCTAGGATTGCGTCGTCGTTCGTTGAGAGAGGACGCCTCCGAAAGATGAATTCCCAAGCAAGTTCGGCCCCGACCCTGGGCGCGCTCATCAGGAACCTAAGGGCCCGGAATGGTTGGACTTTGAAGGAAATGAGCCAGCATTCGGGGATCCCGCTCTCGACCCTCTCGAAAGTCGAGCACGACCGGCTGACTCTGACCTATGACAAGCTGCTGCAGCTCAGCCAGCGCCTGAATATCCGCATGTCGGAATTGTTCAGCGAGCCTGATCAGGCTTCCGAGCACGCCGTGACCGCGCGCCGAAGCGTCGGCGATCTCGACCAGGCGGTCCACGTGACCACCAAGAACTACGACTACTTCTATCTATGCCCCGAAATCCGGAACAAGCGGATGATCCCGGTGGTCACCCGGATGACCGCCAAGAGCCTTGAGGAATTCGGGCCATTGGTTCGCCATCCTGGCGAAGAGTACATCTACGTGCTGGAAGGGTCGGTCGACGTTCATACTGAGTTCTACGATCCGATGACCTTGACCGCCGGCCGCTCGATGTACATCGACAGCAGCATGGGCCACGCCTACGTGGTCTCGAGCGGACACGACGAGGCGGTGGTGCTCGGCGTCTGCTCGAGCGCGGAAGAAGGGCTGATGGAGTCGCTGTTGATGCTGCACGGCGACGAACCTCACTAGCCCGGCCCTGCAGGGCTTGAATTCCGGCGCCAGCGGCTTAGCTGCGAAGCGCGCGGGAGGCGCTGAGCAGTGATCGACGACCTGAACGTGCGCGTGGCGGCGGATGGCTTCGCCAGGGTGCGCGCCGAGGAGATGCGCGACCTGATCGGCGCGCCTGCCCTGGCTGGCTGGCTGGACTATGCAGCGAGTTGGGACGATCTGCCCATCGACGAGCATATGGCCGACGGCGGCTGCTATCGGCGGCGGCGCTATGGCGTGCTGGAGGCGCAGCCCGGCGGCCTGACGCGCCTGGATCACCAGCCGCACTATCAGAGCCTCGACTACAACCGGCTGAACGGCGGCGTCGAGCGCTGGTTCGAACCGATCACCGCGCCGGCCGCCGAGGGACCGCTGGCCCGCAGGCTGGTCGAGCTCTCGCTGCAGGTCTTCGCCGGCGCCGATCCCGGCTTCCCCTGGCGGACCGAGATGCACCAGTTCCGCATTGAGGCGCACGCTGGCGAACTGGGCCAACCGACCCCTGAGGGCGCGCATCGCGACGGCGTCGACTGGGTCCTGGTCATGCTGCTCGCGCGCCGCAACGTGGCCGCCGGGGTCACCGACATCTACGATCCGGCCGGCCGCTCGCTGGGCAGCTTCACCCTGCTGGAGCCGCTGGACGCCGTATTCATCGACGACAATCGGGTGTTCCACGGCGTCACCGCCATCGAGCCGGTCGATCCGGCCCAGCCCGCCTACCGCGACGTATTGGTGGTGACCTTCCGGCGCACCTGACCGCCGGCTGCTTGGCGCGGGGCAGGGACTGTGCAACAGCAGGTCAGGGTTCGCGGGGAAGGCCGTCTTGGCAGGCAGTATTGCGCTCTATCATCCGTCGGCGGGGGTGCGGCCGAAGAACAATCCTTTCGGCAAGGACGTCGCCAACCTTGAGCTGTTCAAGGCCGTGCTGCGGTACGGGGACTTTGAGCGCGTCGACTTCCTGACCTCGGTGCAGGTCGCGCCCGACGCGCTCGTCTCCGGCCTGCTGGGCGCCGAAGCGGCGCCGTCGGCGGTGCGAGTCGGCCATCTGCTCGACCAGAAGCCGGCTATCGAGGCCGGGGCGTTGGTGCGCGGCGTCCCGGAGTTGTCGGACATGGCGTGGCTGCGCCGCGGCGCCGACGCCGAGTACGACTACAGCCTGGTCGGCATGGTCCACACTCTGGCGCCGCCCGCCATGCGCGAACTGATCGGCAAGGCGGTCACCTCGCCCATGCAGCCGTGGGACGCCCTGATCTGCACCTCACCTGTGGTGCAGAAGGCCATGACGACGATGTTCGACGAGTGGATGGACTATCTGGGCGACCGCTATGGCGGCGCGACCCGGATCCGTCCGCACCTGCCGCTGCTGCCGCTGGGCGTCGACGGCCAGGCGTTCGCGAGCCTCGCCGACCGGCCGCAGGTTCGCGAGGCGATGCGCGCCGAGCTTGGCGCTGGGCCTGACGACGTGATCGTCCTCTGGGTCGGACGGCTGTCGTTCTTCGAAAAGGCGTTCCCGCAGCCGATGATGCGGGCTGTGGAGGAGGCGGCGCGCGCTACCGGTGTGCGCGTCCACTTCGCCCATGTCGGCTGGTTCCCGGATCCGGCGGCCCAAAAGCCACTCTACGAAGAGGCGGCCAGCGCCTACGCGCCGTCGGTCGTCGTGCATTTCTTGAACGGCAACGACAGCGACTTGGTCGGTAGGATGTGGGCGGCCTCGGACGTCTTCCTGTCGCTGGTCGATAATATCCAGGAGACATTCGGCATCACCCCGCTGGAGGCGATGGCGGCTGGGCTGCCGGTGGTCGCCAGCGACTGGGACGGCTATCGCTACACCATGCGCGACGGGATCGACGCCTTCCTGATCCGCACGCTCGGCGCGCCTCCCGGAGCCGGCGACGCAATCCTCAACCGCCATCTTTTCAATGGGATGACCTACCAGTCGTACGTCGGGAGCCTGGCCAGCCATACGGCGGTCCATGTGGGCGACGCGGCGGCCAGGCTGGCCGAGCTGATCGCCTCGCCCGAGCTACGCGCCAAGATGCGGCAGGCGGGCCGCAAACGCATCGCCGAGACCTTCGACTGGCCGGTTGTCGTGCGCGGCTTGCAGGAACTCTTACAGGAACTGGCCTCGATCCGCGCCGCCGCCCCCCGCGCGCCGGTCAAGCACCGCCGCAATCCGCTGAAGGGCGAGCCGTTCGCCGCCTTCGCCCCCTTCGCGACCCAGGTGCTGACCAACGGCACGCGCCTGCGCCTGCGGCCGGGCGTCGGCCTGGCCGAACTCGAGCGGACCAAGGACGTTCGGCTGGACCTGTTCGCCTCGGGATGGCGGGCGCCGCTGGAAGACTGCGTGGCGATCATTGACCGTCTAGCCGATGGCGACGAGTTGCCTGCCAAGGACATCCTGGCGGCCTATCCGAGCGGCCGGCATATGGCGCTCGGCCTGGCCATCGCCTGGATGTGCAAGCTCGGCCTGCTGGACTGGCGCTGAGGCCCAGCTATTCCGCGGCGGTCCTGACGTCGGCGGGCATCCGCGAGCGGTGATAGGGCCGGTCGCCGAGCACGGTGGCGCGGTTCATGATCCGCCGGTGCGGCAGGTAGTCGTTGACCGCATAGTGCTGGGTCACGCGGTTGTCCCAGAAGGCGATGGCGTTCGGGCTCCAGCGCCAGCGGACCAGGAACTCCGGCTTCTGGATGTGCTCGAACAGCATGCCCAGGATCGCGTCGCTCTCCTTGCGGCGCAGGCCCTTGATCCGGTCGGTGAAGCCGAAATTGACGAACAGCCCGTCCTCGCCGGTCTCCGGATGGGTGCGGACGACCGGGTGCAGCACCGGCGGATGCTGCGCGACGGCCTGCGCGTGCTTCTCCGCGCCGGCTGCGTTGGCGACGATGCCCCGGGTGGGGAAGCCGCGGGCGAAGTCGTGCACCGCGTCCAGGCCCGACAGGAACTCTCGGAAGGCCGGCGACAGCGCCTCGTAGGCCGCCTTCATGTTCGACCAGATGGTGTCGCCGCCCGACGGCGGCAGATGTTTGGCGTAGAGGATCGAGGCCATCGGCGGGGTCTCGATGAAGGTCACGTCGGTGTGCCAGCTGTCGTTATCGGTCGGGTTGTCCTTGTGGTTGTCGAGTATGAACAGCTCCGGCGCCTCCGGCACGCCCGGATAGAGCGGGTGGGTGTGCAGCGCCCCGAACCGGGCGGCGAAGTCGCGATGTTGGACCGGCGTGATGTGCTGGTCTTCGAAGAAGACGACCTGATGCTTCAGCAGTGCCTGGCGAACCTCGTGCAACAGGTCGTCACTGAGCGGCTGGGAGAGATCGACGCCCTCGATCAGCCCGCCGATGGTCGGCGTCAGGGGCGTCACCTGAAACTTGGCCATGTCTAGTCCTCCGCTCGGAATTGCATCTAAGCGCGGAAAGGACGGCGACGCCAAGGACCCTGATGGTCAGCGTGTGCAAAAGCACTGCGCGAGACTTCCGCTCACGCCAGGTTCCGCGAGGGGCTGAAGGTCGACCAGGCCGCTTGGCTACGCGGCCGCGGCTCGGCGATCTTCAGCGCGATCATCGCCCTGGCCTTCTACCTGCGCACAAATCCGACGCTCTGCGCCATGAGCCGGCGCACGCTGGCGGAAGTGCTGGCGGCGCCTTGGCTCAGGTCACCTTGCCCCAAGCGCCGTTTGGAGCCTGGCAGTAGAGGTTCATAAGCGAGACGCTCTTGGTCTGGCGCGACATGCTGAACTTCACCTGCTTGCAGGCGTAGGCGCCGACCGGCGTCGTGCCGACGATCTCGAAGCGGCCTTTGTAGGGGACCATCTTGTAGATCGGCTTCATGGCGCGGCCGTCCCAGGTCTCGACCTCGCCCAGCTTCATCTCACCGATGCGCCCGGCGAGTCCGGCTGGGCCGAAGTCGCGGAAGTCCTCGGGTCGATGGCCGGGCGGATTCTGGCCTCCCATGATCGTCTGCTGCGGGAAGTCGAGGTAGTCGCGCTGATAGTTCGGGTCGCGCGTGGTCGGCAGGTCCCAGTAGACCGGACCTCGCGTGTTGCGCCGCGGATCGTCCTCGTAGTTGATCGGCCAAAGCTCCGGCCACGGGTAGCTGGCCGGGCGTGGCAGGTATGCGCGCCCCGCCGTGGCCGTGGCCGAGGCTGGCGCTGGCG
>NZ_JBFUIW010000008.1:0-200317 GCF_056401675.1 Phenylobacterium sp. P4_E10
CCTTTGGGGGAGGTGGCGCGCGAAGCGCGACGGAGGGGGCCTTTAGGTCGCCCCTACTCCACCATCGTCCAATCCAGCGGCGCGCCGCGGGGCAGGGCGCGGCTGGCCTTGCGGCCGAGCACCTGCGGCAGGTGCTTGGGCGGCAGGCCAAAGCCCGGCCGGATCGATCGCACGTTGGCGGGCGTCAGCGGCTCGCCGGCGGCGACGTCGGCGACCACGTAGAGCGAGCGGCGATGGTCGCGGCTGGACGCCTCCGACGGCGCCTCGTCGTAGCGGACGCTCCCCAGCGCCAGCCAGGCGTCGCGGCACTCGGTCACCAGCCGCTCCAGCTCCGCCGGCTCCAGCGAGAAATCGGAATCGACCCCGCCCTCGGCGCGGCTGAGGGTGAAGTGCTTTTCAATGAAGCAGGCGCCCAGCGCCACCGCCGCCACCGAGGCGGCGACTCCCATGGTGTGGTCCGACAGCCCGACCGCGACGCCGTGCTCGGCGGCCAGGTGCGGCAGGGTCAGCAGGTTCATGTCCGACGGCGGGGTCGGGTAGCCGCTGTTGCAGTGGAGCACGATGATCTCGGCGGCGCCGGCTCCGCGCGCGGCGGCCACCGCCTCGGCGATCTCGGCCGGGGAGGCCAGGCCCGTCGACATGATCAGCGGCTTGCCGGTGCGGGCGCAGAGCTCGATCAGCGGGAGGTCGACCAGCTCGAACGAGGCGATCTTGTAGGCCGGGGCGGCGAGGCTTTCGAGCAGCTCCACCGCCGTCGGGTCGAACGGCGAGGAGAAGACCGTGATGCCGATCTCGCGGGCGTGGGCGAACAGCGCCTCGTGCCAGTCCCAGGGGGTGTGGGCTTCCTCGTAGAGCTCATAGAGCCGCCGGCCGTCCCACAGTCCGCCGTGCACCGTGAAGCCAGGGCCGTCGTGGTCGAGGGTGATGGTGTCGGCGGTGTAGGTCTGCAGCTTGACCGCGTCGGCGCCCGCCGCCTTGGCCGCGTCGATCAGCGCCAGGGCGCGGCCGATGTCGCCGTTATGGTTCCCGGACATCTCGGCGACGATGTAGGGCGGATGGCCCGGGCCAATCTTGCGGCCGGCGATGGTGACGTGGCTCACGCCTCAGCTCCAGATTCGAGATGCGCCAGCACGGCGGCGATCTCCACGAAATGCGCGGCCTCGGCGTCCGGCGGGAAGTCGCCGTGGGCCTGGCCTGAAAACCTCCCGGTACGGACCCGGATGGAACGGCAACCGGCGGCGGCGGCGGCGGCCATGTCGTGGCCCGGATTGTCGCCGATCACCACGCTCTGGGCCGGGAAGGCCTCCAGCTTCCGCATCGCCTCAAGATAGCAGGCCGGGCTCGGCTTGGGGGCCTCGTACTCCCAGCACAGCAGCACCTCGTCGACCAGTTCGCCGACGCCGAGCGCCTCGAGCTTGCGCGCCTGCATCGTCGCCAGCCCGTCGGTGACGATCGCCAGCCGATAGGTCTTGGCCAGGAACCTGAGGGTGTCGGCCACCCCCGGCCACAGGCTGATCACCGGCCGGTGCTCGCGATAGACCCTGATCATGTCCCCGATCACGTCCGGCCCGATCCCGGCCTGCTCCAGCACCACATCGAAGATCCGCCCGCGGCCATGGGCGTCGAGCTCGGCCTCCATCGCTGCGGCCAGCGCCTGCGCGTCGAGGTTCGGGTAGCGCCCCGCCAGCTCCGCCGCGACGGCCCTGAACCCCGACAGCACGTAGCTCCGCTCGTCATAGAGCGTATCGTCGAGGTCGATGAGGAGCGCCGAGATCACAGCCCCGCCAGGTCCTGATCGGTGACGATCCGGTCCTGGGCGTAGCGCAGCATCGTCAGCCCATAGGTGATCGGGCGCGGGCGGGCGGCCTGCTCGGTCTCCCCGCGCGCCATCTGGAGGATGCGCTCGGGCGAAGCGAGGCCGGCCTGGATCGAGAGGTTCGAGGCGCCGCCGAACCGCGGATTGATCTCGATGAACCGGGCGCCGGCCTCATCGTGGAACGCCTGGACGACGTTGTGGCCAACGAGACCTAGGGCGGCGCAGAGCTTCAAGGCCTGCTCGGTCAGGGCAGGAATGTCCTCGGTGCGCGACTTGGTCGCCTCGCCGTCGCGGACCTGAAGCCGGCGGCGGGCGACGGCCTGCAGCGGCGCGCCGGCGAGATCCATCAGAACGTCGATGGTGAACTCCGGCGCTTCGTCGAAGGTCTGGACCAGGTACGCGTCGCCAACCGGCAGGTCGGCGAGCGAATCGATCCGGCGCGCGCCCTGGCCGCCGGCGCCGACGACAGGTCGGACGAAGACCGGAAAGCGATCGGGGGGCTCGCCGGGCGCAAAGGTCCGCGGCGTCGCCAGGCCGAGGTCATGGCAGAACTGCGTGAAGCGCCGCTTGTCGCTGCAGACGGCCAGGGCCTCCGGCGGGGGCGCCAGCACCAGGATCCCCCGGTCGGCGAAGCGTCGCCGGGCGGCCGAGAGCGCAGCCAATTCGCCGTCCCGGGTCGGCACGACCAGGCCGATGTCGTGGCGCGAGCAAACCTCAGCCAATGCGTCTTCAAAGCCCGGGTGGTCCGTGCGCGGCAGGATCACCGCGTGATCGGCCGCGAACAGGGCGGCGTTGTCCGGGGCGATGTCAGCAGCGATTACCTGCACGCACGCGGGTTGCGCCGCAGCCTGGAACGCCTGAACCAGGAGGACTTTTGCCGCGGCGCTGAGAATGAGGACCTTCATCGACGTCCGCTCAGCGCTCGCCTAGACCGGACGGGCGTAGGCGGTCTGGTTACGGCCCACGCCGGCCCGGGCGCAGCCGCGCCGGAACTCGATCACCGCTTCCAGCGAGCGTTGCCTCCACAGCCCCATCTCGAAGGCGATGCGGGTGAAGTGGCAGTTCCGGCCCTTGCTGCGGTCGCGCATATACGCGGTGTCCGGATTGAGCAGGAAGATGTCGATGGGGAACTCACCGAGATGCTCGACCACTTCCCAGCCGTTGCTGGCCAGGGCGCGGGGCAGAGTGTCGGTGTTGAAGTAGTTGAGGTGGTCAGGGGCGGCCAGCCAGAACTCCGGATCGGCCAGCTCGCGCTTGACGATCTGGTCTTGCAGCCAAGAGCCGTCGTTGGGCACGGCGACGCGCAACAGTCCCTGCGGCGCGACGATCGCCCGCAGCCGCTGGAGCAGGCCCATCGGATCGATCACGTGCTCCAGGACATTGTTGCAGATGACCAGGTCATAGACCTCGCCCTTGGCGATCTCGGCGTCGAGCAGCGCGAAGGCGTCGCCGAGCATCAGGTGCTCGGCCAGGTGCGGATGGAACTCGCGGACGCCGTCGTCGGTGAAGTCGAGACCCTTGGCCTGCCAGCCCCGCTTGAGGAAGTAGTCGAGCGTGAAGCCCTCGCCGACGCCGACCTCAAGCAGGCGGCCGGGCGCGCGGCCCCAGACCAGTTCCGTCTCGGCGGGCTGCAGCAGCTTGTGCTCTAGCTCCTCGGCCGTATAGCCATGGGCGTAGGGCGTCCGGCCGTCCGTAGAGCCGTAGTATTTGTTGCGATAGTAGGCGGCGAGCTCATCGGGCGTCGGCCGCGGCTCGATCTCGAAATAGCCCTCGGGCCGTTCGACCAGTTTGAGGCTCAAGGCGACACTCCCCGTTCAACGGCCCATCTACCCCTGATCGTAGTTAAGGCTCGGTCAACCCGGATGCGCGGAGTCGCCTAAACGAAGGGAATGTCCTGCGCTACTATGACGCGCCTGGCGTGGCGGGCGCAGCTGCGACCAGAGTACCCCTCGCTGACCGCGCAGTGACAATGCTGGCGTCAGATTCCGGTCGCCATCGCGGCCGCGTCTTCGGCGGTCTTCGGCGGCTTACGCCGGGGCGTCGGCTCAGCTGGCCAGGCGGCGCGAACCGCCTTGGGCAGATTGGCCCGCACCTTCTCGACCTGGCCAGCCGCCAGGTGCCGCGACAGCACGGCGAACACCGCCTGGGCCGCGCGGCGCGGATCGAGGGGAGTGGCGTCGCTCAGCCAGTCGCCGATGTCGTCGACGAACTCTTCCAGGGTGTTGCAGCGGCTCGGCTGCTTGGCCGGCTGGTACTGATCGTAATAGACGCCGCGGACGAGCAGGGGCAGCTGCGAGCCCAGGTGGGCCGAAAGGTCGACGGGAAGGCGGTCGCGGACCTTGTGCAGCACCACGCTGAGCACTTTCCAGGCGGCATGACGGTCGATGCCTAGCTCTTCGGAGATCTCCTTGAGCCAGGCGTTGGTCGTGTGCAGCGTCCTGTCGAAGACGTCCAGGCCGTTGGCGCTCATGAGAGCCTCCTTCGATGGCGGACGATCAGGCAACCGTCCGCCATCGGCGCAGGTTCCGCACCACGCGGCTTCGTGATCCAGGCGCTCAGCCGCGGGTCAGTTCAAGGCCTTCCATCGCCCCGTTTTCGCGCCAGGCCTCCAGCAGCCTGACGAAGGCGATTGGCCCCTTGCCGTAGGGGCCGTTGCGCGCCGCGAGGACGGAGGGCTGGCCTTCGTTGTTGTAGTAACCGGGGGTGCACTCCTCGGCGAACTTGGCTCGCTGCAGGGCGGAGTCGACCACCGCCTGCACCCAGGCCGTTTCCGCAGCCTCGGAGGCCTCGACGACGGCGACGCCGCGATCGGCGCACTGGCCGATGATGTAGGCGATGTGCTTGGCCTGCTCGTTGAGCATGTGCGGATAGTTCACCGTGAAGCCGGACTGGCTGTTGCTCATGATGAAGCAGTTGGGGAAGTCGCGGCTGTGGATGCCGTGCAGGGTCGAGATCCCGCCATCCCACTTGCCGGTCAAGGTCACCCCGCCACGGCCCGCGACTTCATAGCCGGCGCGACGCGCATAGGAGGTGCCGACCTCGAAGCCGGTGGCGAAGATCAGGCAGTCGAGCTCGTATTCGACGCCGTTGGCGACGACGCCTGCTTCCGTGATGCGCTCCACGCCCCGGCCCTCGGTATCGACCAGGGTGACGTTCGGTCGGTTGAAGGTGTCCAGATACTCGTCGTGGAAGCAGGGGCGCTTGCAGAACTGGTTGTAGTATGGCTTCAGCGCCTCGGCGGTGCGCTCATCGCGGACGACGGAATCCACGCGGCCACGGATCTGCTCCATCTTCTGAAAATCGGCCAGTTGCACCAGGGTCGCAGGATCCTGCGCGCCCTCGCCGGCCAGCTTGTTGCGGGCGATCAGGCCGAGATTGCGGATGATGTCGGTCCAGCCGTCGTTGACCAGGTCCTCCTCGGCGAAGCCGCCGCTTACCAGGGTGTTGAAGTTGTCCATTCGCGCCTGTTGCCAGCCAGGCTCCAGGCCGGCGGCCCAGTCCGGATCGGTGGGGCGGTTGTTGCGCACGTCGATGGATGAGGGCGTGCGCTGGAAGACGGAGAGATGGCCCGCGCTTGCGCCGAGGTGCGGCACGCATTGCACGGCGGTCGCGCCCGTGCCGATGATCCCCACCCGCTTCCCGGCCAGGCCGGTCAGGCCGCCATTGGAATCGCCGCCGGTGTAGTCGTAGTCCCAGCGGCTGGTGTGGAAGGTGTGGCCCTTGAAGCTATCGACGCCCGGAATGCCAGGCAGCTTGGGCCGGTGCAGCGGGCCGTTCGCCATGCATACGAAGCGCGCCTTCATGGCGTCGCCGCGATTGGTGGAGATGATCCAGCGGGCAGCCGCATCATCCCAGGTCATGCCGGTGACCTCCGTCTGCAGGCAGGCGTTGGCGTAAAGGTCGTACTGCTCGGCGATGGCGCGGCTGTGGGCGAGGATTTCCGGCGCGCGCGTGTACTTCTCGACCGGGATGTAGCCGGTCTCCTCCAGCAGCGGCAGGTAGACGTAGCTCTCCACGTCACAGGCCGCGCCGGGATAACGGTTCCAGTACCAGGTGCCCCCGAAGTCGCCGCCCTTCTCGATGACCCGTAGGTCCTTGACGCCGGCCTCACGCAGGCGCGCCGCCGCCAGCAGGCCGCCGAAGCCCCCGCCGATCACCACCACCTCGACCTCATCGGTGAGAGGTTCGCGGGTAAAGCCGGCAGCGACGTAGGGGTCTTCGAGATAGTGGGCGAACCCGTCCGCCATCTCGACGTACTGCGCGTTGCCGTCCGCCCGCAGGCGCTTGTCGCGCTCGGCCAAGTATCGCGCCCGCAGCTTGGCCGGGTCGAAGCCCAGACCGCTCCCCGCCTTCGCAGCGTCAGCAGAATCCGCCATGCGTTCCTCCCGAAACTATGTCGCGCCATCGAAAGTCGGGTCACCCCGCGGAAGGCAATGCCGAAGAAATGGGAGCGCGCCCGCGCCGTCGCAAAAACTGCGACGCCGTAATCAGAAAAACTCCGAGCTAATCTTCTGGCGGCCGGTATGCGCCCGCGGCTAAGCTCGATGGATGAACCCGCGCATTTTCGTCCTGACCATGGTCACGTTCGCGTTCGGGTCGGGGGCGTTCATCTTCGCAGGATTGCTGGAGACGCTGGCCGCCGATCTTGACGTCACCACGGCGGTGGCCGGGCAGCTGCAGACGGCCTTCGTGCTGACTTCGGCGGTGCTTGGGCCGGTGGCGGCCTGGCTGTTTGGCCGGATAGACCGCCGCCTGATGGTGATCGCTGGGCTGAGCCTCAGCGTGGCGCTGCATGTCGCGTGCGCCCTGACCCCCAACTTCGGAACTCTGATGGTGCTGCGGGCGCTGGCCGGTCTGGCCGGGGCGCTGTCGGGCCCCGCGGCCAGCGTGGCGGCCGCGACCCTGGCGCCGCCTGAGCGTCGAGGGTCGGCCCTGGCCATGGTGTCCGGCGGGATGACCCTGGCCTTCGTGGTCGGCATCCCAATCGGCAGCGTGGTCGGCAATGCGTTCGGGTGGCGGGCGACCTTCCTGTTCGCCGGCCTCCTGTCCGCCATCGCTCTGGTGGGAGTGTTCGCCTTCCTGCCCAAGGTTCCCGCGCCGCCGAAGCGCGAAGGCGGGTCGGTGCCGATGTCGGTCGTCTGGCCGCTCTACCTGACCACCTTCCTGGCGTTCGCCGCCAACATGACGCTGAACCTCTACATCGCGCCCATCGTGCGCGTCGGGGCCGGCGTGACCGGCGCGGGCGTCGGAGCCTTCCAGTCGATGATCGGCTTCGGCTCCATCGTCGGCCTGTGGCTTGGCGCGCGGGCGGCCGACCGCAATCTGGGCCGAAGCTGGATCCTGACCGGCTTCGTGATCCAGGCGACGGCGATGTCGATCCACTTCGGCGCGACGCACCAGCTCGCCCCGGCCGGCTGGCCTAGCGCGGCTCTGGTGGCGCTGGGCATCTTCGTCGCGGCGACGGCCCTGTTCTCGATCACCCCGGTGGTCCAGGCGCGGTTGATAGATCTGACCGGCGGCGCGCCGGTCGCCCTGGCCCTAAACGGCTCGGTGATCTCTGTCGGCCAGGCCCTGGGCTCGGCTATGGGCGGCGCAGCCCTGGCGAACTTCGGCGTGCCGGCGATCCCGGCGACAGCGCTCAGCATGTCGCTGGCGGCGCTGCTGACCCTGGCGTTTGTGTTCCCGCGGCCGGCGGTGAAGCCGGCCTAGAGGCCGCTAGACGTCGACTTCGGCGTCCAGGGCGTTTGCCTGGATGAACTCGCGGCGCGGTTCGACCAGATCGCCCATCAGGCGGGTGAACATGTCGTCGGCGTCGTCGGCGTGGGTCACCTTGACCTGCAGCAGGGTGCGGGCGTCGGCGTCCAGGGTGGTCTCCCACAACTGGTCGGGGTTCATCTCGCCCAGACCCTTGTAGCGCTGGATCGACAGGCCGCGGCGGCCCGCTTCCATCACCGCATTGAACAGGTCCAGCGGACCGCGGACCGTGGCGGTCTTGTCCTTGCGGGTGAAGGTCGCCACGCCCTCGAAGGTCTCGGTCATCGCGGTTGCGCGTTCGGAGAGGCGCCGGGCGTCGGCGGCGTGCAGCAGCAGGTCGTCGAGCACGATGCGTTCAGAGACGCCGCGCTTGGTGCGCGAGAACGCGTAGCCGCCGGTGGCGGCCTTTTCGCCGCTCCAGGCGCCATCGCCTTCCTCGGCGTAGAGGTCGAGGCGGGCCGCCGCCTTGGCCAGGTCGGGCTCTTCTTCCTTCAGCAGGCCGGCCAGGGCCGCTTGTTCGATCGCAAAGGCGGGCGCGCGCGTGGCCAGTCGCTCGATATTGGCTTTGGCGCCGCGGGCGCTCTGGACCAGGGCCAGCAGGTCGGCGCCGATCAGACGCTCGCCGCCCGAGAGGTCGAGGGTCGCGCCGTCGACGCCTTCGTCCATCAGGTAGCTTTCCAGCTCGGCATCGTCTTTCAGGTATCGGGACTGGCGGTTCTTGGTCGCCTTATAGAGCGGCGGTTGGGCGATATAGAGATAGCCGCGCTCGATCACCTCCGGCATCTGCCGGTAGAAGAAGGTCAGTAGCAGGGTGCGGATGTGCGCGCCGTCGACGTCGGCGTCCGTCATGATGACGATCTTGTGGTAGCGCAGCTTCTCGATGTTGAAGTCGTCGCGGCCGATGCCGGCCCCAAGGGCGGTGATCAGGGTGCCGACCTGGTCCGACGACAGCATCTTGTCGAAGCGGGCCCGCTCGACGTTCAGGATCTTGCCGCGCAGGGGCAGGATGGCTTGGTTCTCGCGGTTGCGCGCCTGCTTGGCCGATCCGCCGGCAGAGTCGCCCTCGACCAGGAAGATCTCCGACTTGGCCGGGTCTTTTTCCGAGCAGTCGGCGAGCTTGCCGGGCAGCGAGGTGATGTCGAGCGCCGACTTGCGGCGGGTCAGTTCACGGGCCTTGCGCGCCGCCTCGCGGGCGGCGGCGGCCTCGGCGATCTTCTGGACCACCATCTTGGCTTCGTTGGGGTGCTCTTCGAACCAGGTGCTGATGCCTTCCGACACCAAGTTCTCAACGGCCGGGCGAACTTCCGACGAGACCAGCTTGTCCTTGGTCTGGGACGAGAACTTCGGGTCCGGAACCTTGACCGACAGCACGCAGGTCAGGCCTTCGCGGGCGTCTTCGCCTGACAGCGAGACCTTCTCGCGCTTGGTCGCGCCGGAACTCTCGGCATAGCCGGTGATGATCCGGGTCAGGGCCGAGCGGAACGCCGCCAGGTGGGTGCCGCCGTCCTTCTGCGGGATGTTGTTCGTGAAGCAGAGGACGTTCTCGTGGTAGCCGTCGTTCCACCAGAGAGCCAGGTCGAGCTCGACGTTGTCCTTCTTGCCGCGCACCACGATCGGCATCTTGATCAGAGGGGTCTTGGCCTTGTCGAGGTGACGCACGAACGCCTCGATGCCGCCCTCGTAGGACATCACCTCTTCAAAGGGCTCGGCCTCGCGGAAGTCCTTCAGCCAGATGGTCACGCCGGAGTTCAGGAATGCCAGTTCGCGCAGGCGGTGCTCGAGCGTCTTGCGGTCGAAATCGATGAACGCGAAGGTCTCGGTCGAGGGCAGGAAGGTGACCTCGGTGCCCGACAGCGGTTCGCCGTTCTCGCGCATCGGCGCGTCGCCGGTGACCACCAGGGGCGATACTGCGTCGCCGCGGCGGAACTCCATCTCGTAGGCCCTGCCGCCGCGATAGATCTTCAGCTTCAGCCAGTCGGACAGGGCGTTGACCACCGAGACGCCGACGCCGTGCAGACCGCCGGAGACCTTGTAGGAGTTCTGGTCGAACTTACCGCCGGCGTGCAGCTGGGTCATGATGACCTCGGCTGCTGAAACGCCTTCGCCTTCGTGGATGTCGGTCGGGATGCCGCGGCCGTCGTCGGTGACGGTGCAGGAACCGTCGGCGTTGAGGATCACCTCGACCCGGCTCGCCCAACCGGCCAGGGTCTCGTCGATGGCGTTGTCGACCACCTCATAGACCATGTGGTGCAGGCCAGAGCCGTCATCGGTGTCGCCGATGTACATGCCGGGGCGCTTGCGCACCGCGTCCAGGCCCTTCAGGACCTTGATGGACTCCGCGCCATACTCAGCCTGGCCGTTGGATTCGCCTTGGGTTTCGTCGGTCATACCGTATCCAGAATCGCCAGGTTCGAGCCGTCCACATGGACGCCCTGGGCCCGGCCCTTCAAATCCTCGAAGAGATGCTCGTCCGTGCCGGTCAGGAATGCCTGCAGCCTGAGCGCCTCGATTTCGTCGAAGAGCGCGGCTCGCCGACGGCGGTCCAGATGCGCTGCGACTTCATCCAATAGCAATATAGGGTTTGGAGCCGATTCTGCACGCGAAAGACGCGCCGCCTGGGCCAAAACCAGGTTCAGAATCAGGGCTTTCTGCTCGCCGGTCGAGCATTCGGCCGCGGGGCGGTCCTTTTCGGCGTGGATGACGGCCAGATCGCCCCTGTGCGGGCCGGTCAGGGCGCGTCCGGCGGCGGCGTCGCGCTCGCGTGCGCCGGACAATGCGCGGGTCAGTCGCGCCTCGATTTCGGCCAGTTCGACGCCTTCGCCGGCCATCCGCTCCCAATCGCCGGTCAGGGTCATCCGCGCCTGCGGGAAGGGCCGGTCGCCGCGCCCGTCGATCTCGGTCTGGAGCGCGCTCAGGGTCCGTGAGCGCGAGGCGGCCATCAGGGCGCCGGCCTCGGCCATGCGGGCCTCCAGGGCCGTCAGCCAGGCGGGGTCGGCGGGGCCGTCGGCCAGCAGCCGCATGCGCTCGCGCTGGGACTTCTCATAGGCGCTGGCGTGGGCCGCGTGGCCGGGCTCGGCCGCGAACACCAGGCGGTCGAAGAACCGGCGCCGATCGCCCGCGCCTTCGAGGAACAGGCGGTCCTGGGCCGGGGTCAGCCAGACCTGGCGCTGATGGTCGGCCAGCCGCCCGGGGGGCACGGGCTCGCCCTCCAGCCGCACGCTGCGGCGCGCCGCGCCGGCGCTCTCCACGCCGGTCCCCAGGCGGGTTGGCTCGCCGTCCTGCTCGATGATTGCAGCGACCGCCCAGGGGCGGCCCTGCGCTTCCCCTGGCATGCGGCGGCCAAGCTCGGCTCCCACCGCCCCGCGCAGGCCGCGGCCTGGCGTGAATAGGCTGATCGCCTCTAGCAGGTTGGTCTTGCCCGCCCCGTTCGGCCCGACCAGGAACACCGGCCTTCCATCAAGGGCCAGTTCCGCCCGTTCGTAGGAGCGGAAGTTCGTCAGGGAGAGGCGCGTGAAGGCGGTGGTCACCGCCGCGTCATAGCGGGTTTCGGGGGCGAGCCCCAAACCCCGTGCTCACGCCGCGCCGGCGGCGAGGGCGAACACGTCGCGGTACTCAGGCAGGGCCAGCGCCTCAAGATTCGCGGCCTCCTCGGGTGTGAACCACTCCAGGCGGACGTGTTCGTCGCCGAGCATGTTCACCTCGCCGCTCCAGGCGGTGACCAGGAACACGTGGTAGCGCCCCTCGCCGTTGGTCTGCGGGTTAGGCTCCTGGATCATCGCGATGTGGCGCCAGGCGGTCGGGAAGACGCCCAGTTCCTCGGTCAGTTCGCGGGCCAGGGCCTCGCCGAGCGTCTCGCCCGGCTCGGCGAAGCCGCCGAGAGTGTCCCAGCAGTTCGGGTAAGTGCTTCGCCCGGCGCTGCGCAGGCCGAGCAGCAGCTTGCCGTCCCGCCAGAGGACCGCGCACGCGTAATCACCGTGACGCATAAGGGGCTAAACCCGCAGCGGCATCAGCACGTACTGGACGTCGGCGTCGACCGGATCGAGCACGAGGGCCGGATCGTTCGGGCCGCCGAAGCGGAATTCGGCGGTTTCGCTGGCGATCTGGTCGGTGACGTCGAGCAGGTAGCGAGCATTGAACGAAAGCTCGAAGGCCTCGCCGGAATAGTCGACTTCCAGCTCTTCGACAGCCTGGCCGGCCTCCATGTTGCGGACCGTCAGGATGATCTTGCCGGGCTCTATGGCCATCCGTACCGAGCGGCTCTTCTCCGCAGAGATGGTGGCGACGCGGTCCACGGCTTTGGCGAACAGCTTGTTGTCGACCAGCATGATGCGGTCGTTGCCCTGCGGGATCACGCGGCTGTAATCGGGAAACGAGCCGTCGATCACCTTCGAGGTCAGGGCCGCTCCGTTAAAGTCCAGGCGGATCTTCTGAGGGCTGACCTGCAGGTCGACGTTCTCGCCAGCGTCATCCAGCAGCCGGCGGACCTCGCCGATAGTCTTGCGCGGCACGATCACGCCCGGCGTGCCGGCCGAACCTTCGGGCGCGGCCATCTCGGCCAGGGCCAGGCGGTGGCCGTCGGTAGCCACCGCGCGCAGCTTCTGGACGCCGTTGTCGACGACCGTGTGCAGGTAGAGGCCGTTCAGGTAGTAGCGCGTCTCCTCGGTGGAGATTGCAAAGCGGGTCTTGTCGATCAGCCGGATCAGGTCGTTGACGTCGACGCCGATACGGCTGGAGAGGCCGTCCGAGGACATCACGGGGAAGTCGCCGGCCGGCAGAACCGGAAGATTGAAGCGCGAGCGGCCGGCGGCCACGGTCAGGCGCGGATCCTCGCCAGTGAAGCTCAGCGAGACGTCGGCGCCCTCGGGCAGCTTGCGGACGATCTCGTAGAGGGTGTGGGCGGGCGCGGTGATCTGGCCGGGCTGATCCACCTGGGCCACGGCCTCGTCGATGATCTCCATGTCGAGATCTGTGGCCGAGAAGGTCAGGCGATCGCGCTCTGCTGAGAGCAGCACGTTCGAGAGGATCGGGATGGTGTTGCGGCGCTCGACGGCGCTCTGCACATGCCCCAGCGCTTTCATGAGCGCCGCCCGTTCAATCGTAAGCTTCATGTTCCGGTCCGAATCTCTCCAAGCGCGGCGCCAAGTGCGCCGTCGCCCCCTACGCTGGAGGGACTTGGGACATTAGCCGAATTGCGGCGCTGTTAAAGGGGGCGAAACCATCTGAGCGGGGGATGATGCGCAAACGCTTCAGGCCTTGGCGATGTCGAAGCGCACGGATGAGCGGCCGAAGTCGACGGCGACTGTTTCGAACTGGGTCAGAAGGTCGATGCCGATCATGATGGTCGGGGTCTCGTGCAGGTCCCAGAGCTTGAAGATCGGCATGTCGGTAAACACCACCGGGACGTTGCCGAGGGTCAGGCCGCCCAGCCGCAGGAACGGCAGGTAGAGCTGGTCGCCGGTGAACGCCTCGCCGGCGATGGAGATCATCCCGACCTTGGTGGCGCGCGCCCGCGCGCTGGGGTCGATCTTCTCGATCAGCATCCGTAAGGCGCTGTTTCCCAACGAGAATTGAGATCCAGAATCGATCATCGCGCTGATGTCTTTGCCGCTCAGGTCGGCGTCGACGATGGTCAGCTGGCCGGACTTGCGGCGGGCGGGCACCACCACCCGCCCCTTGGCGCTGTCCTCGCGCCTGGACTTGGTGATCTCCAGGGTGTTGCCGGCGAAGCCCATCACCAGCCGTTGGCCCTTAAGCCAGTCGATGCCCAGCACCCCGTCGATGTCGAACTCGCCCATCGGCAGCACCGGGGCCTCGACCCGCTTACGGGTCCGCGTGCCGATCTGCAGCTGCTCGAGGGTGACGCTGGGGCGGCCACGGCGGCCGACCACGGTGTTGACCTGCAACTCGCGGCCGCGGGGCAGGGCCAGCTTCTGGGCCAGGCCCGAAGACACGCAGGAGACGTTGGCGCCGGTGTCGACCATGAAGCGGAACGGCCCCTGGCCATTGATCGTCACCGGGGCGGTGATGTGCTCGAACAGCTCGCGGGTGATGGCGATAGTGGTGGGTTCATCGTCAAGTTCTGGAGCCGGACTCTCAGGAACCTGCCCGAAGGCGGCCTGCGGAGCCGAAAGGAGGAGTCCTCCGGCGGCGGCGAGCCTGCCGAGTGCGAGGCGGCGAGTCTGCGACCCGACCAGCACGTTCCGCTCCCTTTTGACCTATGGCGCAGCCTACGCCCGGGCCGGGAAAGCGTCAAACTTTACGGCGACTTAGGATCAATCCAGGGCTGTGCGATCGCGCCCCGGCGCACGGCTGGATCGGCGTCTTTCGATCGGCCCGGTCCATGGCTCGCGGCGCATCTGAGCGCCACCGGGTATCGGCCAGCCCGATCGGCCTATCGACAGCGATCGGCGCGGCGGGCGGCGAAACCTGCCAGGCGCCGGTCGGCAGGTCAGGCGGTGCGCGGGGCGAACGTCTCGAAGATCAGGCGGGCGCCAAGCGCGCCGAGGATCGCGCCCATAAGGCGGTCGATGACGCCCTTGGCGCGGGCATAGCCGGCGCGGGGCCGCTCGGCCGAGAAGACCAGGGCGACGGCGGCGTACCAGCCTGCCTCGACCACGAACACGGCGGGCGGGATCGAGACCAGCAGCCAGGTCGGCGGCGAGGGCGGCAACAGCGCGGCGAAGATGCCCCCATAGACGATGGCGGTCTTCGGGTTGCTGACCTGGGTGATGAAGGCCAGCCAGAACGTCCGCAAGGGTGACCGGGCGGCCGGCTCGCCTGGGGCGGGCGCCGGCATCGGTTGACCGGCGCCGCGCCAGATTCGGATTCCGAGGTAGATCAGATAGGCGCCGCCCGCCAACTGGAAGGCCAGGTGTAGGACCTCTACCCTAAGCAGGATGGCGCTCAGCCCCGCGAGGGCAAGGGCGCCGAACGCGGCCCCGCCCACGCCCATCCCGAGGCCCGCCGCCAGTGCGTCGAGACGCGACCGCGTGACGGCGATACGGGTCACCAGAACGAAGCTTGGGCCAGGGCTCATGGCGCCGAGCAGCAGCGCGCCGAGAATGCTGAGCAGGGCGAGGGGTTCGGACATGGAGCGCCTCCCGTTGACGCTTCCGGCAAGCCCGGATTTCGGACCCACGGGAAGCGGTGGCGGTGGCGGTGGCGGTGGCGGTGGCGGTGGCGGTGGCGGTGGCGGTGGCGGTGGCGGTGGCGGTGGCGGTGGCGGTGGCGGTGGCGGCGGCAGGCGGGTGGCTTTGCGACCGGAAGGTTGGAAACGCCGTCGAAATCGGCTGGGCTGACCTCAGCGTACGGCGGCCGCCTCCTGGATGAACTTGGTCAGGTCGCGGGCGAGCTGCAGGCGGGTCGGTTGGTCGCGGTACATCATGTGGCCGCCCTCGTAGCAGACGTGAGTGAAACGGCTGGCCAGGGCCGGTTCCAGCTTTCCGCTCATGCGCAGGTTGCCCTCGCACATGTTCAGCGAATCATAGCGGCCGGCGGCGACATAGACCCGAATGCCCGGGTCCTGGCGCATGGCGTTCTGGAGCCAGGGCTGGGAGAGCGGCGGGCCGCCGCCGCCGCTCATGCGGGCCATGACCTCGGGGGTCAGCTCGACGTGATTGTAGTCCCAGCGCTCGCCGGTGCTGCGGCGCTTTGCGCCGGGCAGCGGCATGTAGCCGTCCTCCAGGCCGGTGTAGGCCAAGTCGGTGGCGAAGCCGAGTTCCTCGCGGAAGTAGGCCGCTATGGTCGCCGGCCGGGTCGGGTCGTCCACCTCGGGGCCGACGATCCGCATGTCGTAGGTGTTGAGCGCCTTCTTGGGGTCGCCTGCGTAAAGCCCCGAGAGATAGGCGCGGTTGTTCATGACCAGGGTCTTGCGGTCGATCTGCGAAGCCTTGACGCCGGTGAAACGGGCCAGGCCTTCGGCGATCTTCTCGCGCTCGGCCGGGGTGAGGGTGGCCAGCCGCTCTAGGGCCGGCAGGTAGACGCCGCTGGCCCAGGCGTCCGCCGCCTTCAGGGTCTTGGCCTTATCGGCCATCAGGTCAGGCGCCAGCTTCTTCAGCTCGAAGGCCGCGGCCGTCCGGGCCTGGACGTACATGGCGTCCTGGAACTGCGGCGACATTAGCGAGCCGGGCACGCCGCCGGAGATCAGGATCGCACCCTTCACCGGGATGCCGGCCTTGGTCAGCAGCTCGGTGGCGCCGTTGACCCGCCAGGTCCCGTAGCTCTCGCCGCCGAGGAACAGCGGTTGGTCGACGGCGCCGAACCGAACGCGGTAGGCGCGAACGAATTCGGCGGTGGCGGCGAAGTCCCCCAGCGTCGAATAGAACTCCTGCGCGAACTCGGGCTTGGCCGGGCGGCCAAAGCCCGTGCCGACCGGGTCGAAGAACACCAGATCGCTGGCGGTCAGCAGGGTCTCAGCGTTGTCGACCATGCCCTCGTGCGTCCAGCGCTTGGGGCCGAACACCTCGGTGTGGACCAGGACCGACGGGGTGGTCGGGCCCCCGTTCCAGAGGAAGGTCAGGGGGCGCGGCGGGCCCTTGGGCTTCACGACATAGGCGATGAAACCGACATAGCCGCGGACCTGGCCGGTCTCGTCGTTGCGGATCGGCAGCCGGCCGATGCGGGCCTCGTAGTCCAGCGGTCCGGCGGTGGTCTGCACTCGGTGCGTGGTGACGACGATGGTCTCGTCGCCGCTGACCAGCGGGGCGACTGTGCGGACGGCCGTAGTTTGGGCCAATGCTGGCGCCGCCAGGCAGGCGGTGGCGACGAGGGCGATGGCGAGGCGACGAAGGATCATGCCCCGATCATCGCCCAAAACGCCGGCGGGGTTTATTCGAAGGCTTGGCCGTCAGTGGCGCGGCGCGCATGAATTTTGCGCCGCGCGTGGGACGAAAAGGACTACGCCTTGGTGTCGACCGCGCCACCGGCCTCGCCGTCGTTGGCGGCATAGGGGTTGGCGGGGGCGGCGGGCTCGGCGGCGCCCGAACCCTTGGCTGCGACCACGACCATGGCCGGGCGGATCAACCGGCCGAGCAATTCATAGCCCGGCTGCAACACCTGGATGACGCCGCCGCCGGCGACTTCGGTCGAGGGCTGCTCCATCACCGCCTGGTGCAGGTGGGGGTCGAACTTCTCGCCAGCGGGCGGGTCGATCCTCTTCAGGCCGTTGGTCTCGAAGGCGCCTTGCAGGGCCTTCTGGGTCATTTCCATGCCGACCACGAAGTTCTTCACCGCCGGGTCCTCCACCGGAGCGGCGAGGGCGCGGTCGAGGGTGTCGGCGACGTTCAGCAGGTCGCGGCCGAACTTCTGGATTGCGTAGGCGCGCGCGTCGTTGGCCTCGCGCTCAGCGCGACGCTTGGTGTTCTCGGCCTCGGCGGCGACGCGAAGCACCTGGTCTTTCAGGGCCTGGTTCTCGGCGCGCAGGGCGATCAGCTCCTCGGCCGCGGAATCGGCGATCTCGTTGAAGTCTTCGGCCGGCGTTTGATCGTCGGACATCTTCTAAATCCTCTACGCGTTCGTCACCTGGGACAGCACGCGGGCGGTATAATCCACCAGCGGGATGACCCGGGCATAGTTTAGGCGGGCCGGACCGATCACCGCGATCGCGCCGAGCACCTTCTGTCGGCCCGTCATATAGGGAGCGGCGATCACCGCGGAACCCGAAAGCGAAAAGAGTCGCGTTTCGGCCCCGATATAAATGCGCACGCCCTGGGCCTGCCGCACGTCATCCAGCAAACCGATAAGCTGTTCCTTTTGTTCAAGATCATCGAACAGCATCCGCACCCGTTCGAGATCGTCGAGGGTTTCGCGGTCGCCGAGCAGGTTGGCGTGGCCGCGGACGATCAGGGCGCGGTCGCCGGCCTCGCCGCCGCTCCAGGCGGCCATGCCGTCCTCGACCAGCTTGGCGGCGGTCTCGTTGAGCTGCCGTCGGGCGGCGTCCAATTCACTGCGGATCTCAGCCCCCGCCTCGCCGAGCGTGCGGCCGCGCAGCCGGGCGTTCATGAAGTTCGAGGCTTCCTGCAGCGACGAAGGCGTCACGCCGGCCGCCAGGCGCATCAGGCGATTCTCGACCACCCCGTCCTCAAAGACCATGACCGCCAGGGCCTGGTCGATGGAGAGGGCGACGAACTCCACGTGCTTGACGCCGGCGTCGCGGACCGGGGTGACGACGATGCCGGCCCCGCCGGCCAGGCCCGAGAGCACGGCAGAGGCTTCGTTCAGGGCCTCTTCGAAGTTGCGACCCTTGGCCGACAGCCGCGCCTCGATGTTGCGGCGGTCGTCTTCGGCGACGTCGCCGACCTCCAGCAGGCCGTCGACGAACAGGCGCAGGCCGGCGTGGGTCGGCACCCGGCCAGCGCTGATGTGCGGCGCGCCTAGCAGGCCGAGCTGGGTCAGGTCCTGCATGGTGTTGCGGATCGAGGCCGGGGACAGGTGGATGCCGCCCTTGGACAGGGTGCGCGAGCCGACCGGCTCGCCGGTGTCCAGATAGCTCTCGACCACGCGCCGGAAGATGTCGCGTGCGCGCTCGTCCAGCTCGGCGAGCGATGGCCCGGGGGAAAGCAGGGGACTGGTCACGATGGAGGGCAGTGCTCGGTCAGGGCCATGGACGGAACCTCTCGCATCTAGGATAAGCCGCCCGACGCAAGACGCCAGACCCCTCGGCCTACTCTAAGGACCACCATGCGCCCCTCCGACCGCACGCCCGACATGCTTCGCTCCGTGACCCTGGAGACCGGGATCAACCGTTACGCGGAAGGCTCGTGCCTGGCCAGCTTCGGCCACACCAAGGTGCTGATCACCGCCAGCGTCGAGGACCGGGTGCCCGGCTTCATGCGCGGCCGGGGCGTGGGCTGGGTGACGGCCGAGTACGGCATGCTGCCGCGCGCCACCCACACTCGCGGCCGCCGCGAGGCCTCGGAAGGCAAACAATCGGGCCGCACGCAGGAAATCCAGCGGCTGATCGGCCGCTCGATGCGGGCGATCATCGACCCGGTGGCGCTCGGCGAGCGCCAGATCTCCATCGATTGCGACGTGATCCAGGCCGACGGCGGCACCCGCACCGCGGCGATCACCGGCGCCTGGGTGGCGCTGCGCACGGCCACCCAGTACCTGCTGGACGAGGGCGTGATCACCAAGGACCCGATCCTCGACCAGGTAGCGGCGATTTCCTGCGGCGTGTTCAACAACGTGCCGGTTCTGGACCTGGAGTACGAGGAAGACTCCAACGCCGAGGCCGACGCCAACTTCGTGCTGACCGGCAAGGGCGACATCGTCGAGATCCAGGCCACCGGCGAGAAGCGCGGGTTCACCCAGGACGAGTTCGAGTCGCTGTTCGGCCTTGCCCGCAAGGGTATCGCCGAGCTGTGCGAACTGCAGCGGGCGGTGACCGGCCGCTAGGCGCCCAATAGCTCGTCTTCCTCGGCCGCGCATGCGTGCCGGGGATCCATCGGCGCAGACATTTCCGGACGGTCTCGAGTTTGTGGATGGCCGGGACCTGGCGACCCGGCCATGACGATCCTTCAGGGGATTTGGAGCATGACCATCGTTCGTGTGCTGTCAGCGCAGGAGGCGCAGGCGCAGGCGCAGGTCTCGGCCCTGGCCGAGGTGCTGATCGACTGCGTCGAGGGCGGCGCTTCGGTGAGTTTCATGGCGCCGCTGGAGCGGGCCAAGGCGGAGGCCTTCTGGCGCGACATGGCGGCCGGCGTGGCGGCGGGCGAGCGGGTGCTGATCGTCGCTGAGGAGGCCGGCGAGATCCTTGGGACAGTGATGCTGGTGGTCGGCCAGCCGGAGAACCAGCCGCACCGGGCCGACGTCTCCAAGATGCTGGTGCGCCAGAGCGCCCGGAAGCGCGGTCTGGGGGCAGCGCTGATGAGCGCGGTCGAGGATGCGGCGCGGGCGGCGGGCAAGACCCTGCTGGTCCTCGACACCGCCAGCCCCGAGGCCGAGCGGCTCTATGAGCGGTCGGGATGGCTGCGGGTAGGCGTGGTGCCCGACTATGCGCTCACGCCCGACGGCCAGCTCTGCGACACCACCTTCTTTTACCGGCGCCTCGACTGATCGGGGGAAAGCCTGTGGGCTAATCATCCTCGTTTGTAATTTGGCAACTAGCCCGTGATTGCTAACCCCCTGGTTGAGGGGGCGGCGATGCGATTCACCTTACACGCGCGGAGGCTGGCGGCGACCTTCGCAGCCATGGCGCTCGTGGCGCTGCCGCAGGCGGCCCACGCCGTCGCGCCCGACGCCCCGACCATCGGCACGGCCACCGCTGGCGACGGCCAGGTCAGCGTCACCTTCACGGCGCCGGTCAGCAACGGCGGCTCTGCCATCACGACGTACACCGCGACCGCCAGCCCCGGCGGAGCGTTCGGCACCTGCGCGGGACCGGCGGCCTGCACGGCCACGGTCACCGGCCTCACCAACGGCACGGCCTATACCTTCACCGTCACGGCGACCAACGCCGACGGGACGAGCCTGGCCTCGGGCGCGTCGAACAGCGCCACGCCGAAGGGCAATCAGACGATCACCTTCGCAAATCCGGGCGCGCAGAACTTCGGGACGACGCCGACACTGTCGGCGACGGGCACGTCCAGCCTGGCCGCGACGTTCAGCTCCAGCACAACCGGCGTCTGCACGATCACCAGCGGCGGGATCTTGACCTTCGTCAGGGCGGGCAGCTGCACCATCGAAGCCAACCAGGCCGGGAACGGAAGCTGGAACGCCGCGACGCCGGTCGCCCAGACGTTCACCGTCAACGCCATCATCCCAAGCGCGCCGAACATCGGCACGGCCACGGCGGGCGACGCCGAGGCTTCGGTCACCTTTTCGGCGCCCGCCAGCAACGGCGGCTCGACCATCACGACGTACACGGCGACCGCCAGTCCCGGGGGCGCAACCGGAACCTGCGCCGGGCCGACGGCCTGCCCGATCACCATCACCGGCCTGACCAACGGGCTCGCCTACAGCTTCTCGGTGACCGCCACGAATTCGGCAGGCGAAGGGCCGGCGTCGGCGGCGTCCAACAGCGTCATGCCGGGGATGCCCCAGACGATTACCTTCAACAATCCCGGCGTACAGAATTTCGGGACCACCCCGACCCTCTCGGCGACCTCCAGCTCGTTCCTGACGGTGCGTTTCACCTCCTCGACGACCGGGGTCTGCACGATCACGCCGGGCGGAGCGCTGACTTTCGTCACGACGGGCAGCTGCACCATCAACGCCGATCAGGCGGGTGCTCCCGGCTTCCTGAGGGCGACCCAGGTCAGTCAGACGTTCAACGTCAGCGCCGTGGCTCCTGGCGCCCCGACGGGCGTGACCGTCATCCGCGGCGACACCCAGATGCAGGTGAGCTTCACGGCGCCGACCAACACCGGCGGGGCGGCAATCACCAACTACACGGTCACCACCAGCCCAGCCGATGTGGCGCCGGTCAACGGAGCCGGGCCCTCGATCGTCGTCACCGGCCTGACCAACGGGCAGCCCTATACGTTCACGGTGACGGCGAGCAATCTCGCCGGAACCGGGCCGGCGTCGAGCGCCAGCGCCAGCGCGATCCCTGCCGCGACCCAGACCATCACCTTCGCTGCTCCTGGAGCGCAGAACTTCGGGACCACCCCGACCTTCACGGCGACCGCGGACTCCGGTCTGACGCCGACCTTCACCTCCAGCACGACCGGAGTCTGCACGATCACCAGCGGCGGCGCATTGACCTTCGTCTCGGCGGGGACCTGCACGATCAACGCCGACCAGGTTGGGAACGGCAGCTACCTGCCGGCGGGCCAGGTGACCCGCACGTTCACAGTCAATGCGGTGGTTCCCGGCGCCCCGGCCATCACCGCCGTCACGCCAGGCGACCGTCAGGTGAGCGTGGCCTTCACGCGGCCCGTGTCGACCGGCGGCGTCGCGCTCACCGGCTACACCCTGACCGCCGCTCCGGGCGGGGCGACGGCAGCCTGTGCGGTGGCTTCGCCGTGCGTGTTCTCGGGCCTGACCAACGGAGTCGCCTACAGCTTCACGATCAGGGCGACCAATGGCGTTGGGACCGGATCGCCGTCCGGCGCGTCATTGAGCGTGACGCCGGTCGCGCCGCCGGAGCCGCCGCCCCCGCAGCAAGTCGACCAGGCGATCACCGGCCTCACGGTCAATCCGGCCGCGCCGGTGTTCAAGCCGGGCGGGACGTTCGGCGTCAGCGCGGCGAGCGGGGGTTCGTCCAGCCCGGTGGTGTTTGCGATCGCGCCGGCCAGCGCGAAGGTCTGCTCGATCAGCGGCGCGACAGTTAGCATGCTGGCGGCCGGGACCTGCACGATCACCGCCGACCAGGCCGGCGACGACAGCCATTTTGCTGCGCCGACCGTGCGGCTGGATGTGCGTATCGCCACGGCGACGCCAAGCCTCAGCTGGACCGGCGATCTGGCCAAGACCTTTGGCGATCCCGCCTTCGACCTCGCCGATCCCAGGAGCGACAGCAAGGGCGCCTTCAGCTTCGCCAGCAGCGATGCAGGCGTGGCCCGGGTCAACGGGCGGTCGGTGGCGATCGTCGGGCCGGGGACGGCGATCCTGACCGCCAGCCAGGCCGCCGACGGCGACTATGGAGCCGGCGCGGCCAGCCTGACGCTGACGGTGAGTGCACGGCCCAATCCGGTCTCGGATCCAACCGTAGCCGCCGCCAGCCAATCGCAAGTCGACGCCGCCGTCCGCTTCGCCACCGCCCAGCAGGTCAATGTGCAGTCGCGTCTGCGGAGCTTGCGCAGCGCGGGCGGGGCGAACGGCTTCAGCAACGGCCTGACCTTCAACCTGCAGAACGCGGCTGGCCGCGGCATGAGCCTGCCGACCGGAACGCTTGGCCTGGGCGAGGGCGGCGGCGTCCTGCCGGAAGGCTGGGGACTTTGGACCGCCGGTGCGCTGATATTCGACGAGCGCGCCGGAAGCGCGGGCTTCGCTGGGTTCGATGTGCGCAGCGAAGGGGTCAGCATCGGCCTCGACCGGAGCATCGGCGAGACGCTGGTGGTCGGCGCGTCGGCGGGCCTGGGCTGGAACGACACCGACTTTGGCGGCTCGCCCTCCGGCATGGACGGCAGCCAAGGGTCGGTCTCCGCATACGGCCTCTGGCGCGCAGGCGAGCACGTGTTCGCCGACGGCCTGATCGGTTGGGGGCGGCTCGACTTCGACATGACCCGCTGGAGCGACGAAGCCGCTGCGCTGGCCACTGCTGACCGCAGCGGCGACCAGTGGTTCGGCTCGCTGACCCTCGGCTACGAGCAGCGCGGCGTCCGCGGCAGTCTGTCAGGCTATGGCCGCCTCGACGCCAGCCGCACCGAACTGGAGGCCTATCGCGAAGTCGGGTTGGGCTCGTTCGACCTGGCCTATCGCGAGCAGACGATCGACAACTCCAGCCTGGCTGTCGGGATCGAGGGGAGCAGGCTGTTCAAACGGGGCGGCGCCGGCTTTCGGCCCTCCTGGATGATCGAGTATCGCGCCGCGCTGCAGAACAACGGCGACCAGGCGATCAACTTTGTGCTGAACCCGGCGACCAGCGACTACGTGCTGTCGCTGCGCAGCTTCAACGACGATGCGGTGGTGCTGGGGCTGGGGCTGGACATCGACCTGCCGGCCGGCTGGCTGCTGTCGCTGGGCTATCGTCGCGAGGACGGTTCGGAGCTCGACAGCAACGGCTATGCGGTGAGCGTCACCTATCGCGGCCAGGCCGGCCGCAAGTAGCGGAAACGAAAACGCCGCCCCGGGGAGGACGGGGCGGCGTCTCTTGTGAGGGGCGCGCGGCAGGGGGAGGGAGGAGCCGCGGCGCTCCTTAGAAGCCGTTCAGCAGATAGCGGAACGACGAAGCGGGCATGCGCGCCAGTTCGCGGGCGAACGGGCCGAGCATCCAGTCGATGATTTGTTCAATGGCGCGGGCCATGTCCATCTCCATTGGTGCGTTGCAGCAATTTGTTGCGGTGCACATAAGGCGAAGTTTGCGGCGCCGCAAGTGGTAAGGGACATTTTTGACGCCGTGGGCACAAGTTGAGGGCATGGACGCCCCGGACCGCGGCTTGGATGTCCCTGAAGGTCCTGCTTGCCGACTATTCCGGGCACGATGACGCCCGCGGGATCGCAAATTAGGTTAGAGCGTTTCCGAAGCTCGGGAGGCCGCGATGCGGCATAGGTTCACGGAGACCAAGCATGTTGCGTCGCACCGCCGTCGTCGGCCTGGCCCTGTTATTGGCCACCCCCGCCCTCGCGCAGGACAAGACGCGTACCGAGCGGATGCAGTTCGCCAAGGGGGCCAGCGCCAAGGCGATCAAGGGGTCGGTGAAGGGCTATGACGGCGTCAATTACGTGGTCGGACTCCGCGCTGGCCAGACCTTGAAGGTCGACATGAAGACCAGCAACGCCTCGAGCTACTTCAACGTCACCGCACCGGGCGCCGACAGCGCGATGTTCATCGGTTCGACCTCGGGCGGCAGCTTCAAGGGCGTAGTTCCGAAGACCGGCGACTACACGATCCATGTCTATCTGATGCGCAACGCCGCGCGTCGCGGCGAGACCGCCAACTACACCCTGACGGTCGGCGCGACCGGATGAGGATCGGCGCTAGGCTTCCGCCAGCTCAGCCTCAAGGAACTTAGCCAGGTCGCCGCCGGTGAAGTGCAGGGCGCGAAGGCCGGCGCGGGCGGCGGCCTCCAGGTCGGAGTCCTTGTCGCCGACCATGATGGAACGCGACAGGTCCACCGGCCACTCGGCCAGGGCGCGCAGGATCATGCCGGGGTTGGGCTTGCGGTCCGGCGGATCGGGATGGCGATAGGCCTCGACCTGGGCGTCCGGATGATGCGGGCAATAGTAGAAGGCGTCGATGCGCGCCTCGATCTCGGCCAGGCTGTCGGCCATGCGGGCGTGCAGGGTGATGACGTCGTCCTCGGCGTAGTACCCGCGCCCGACCCCGGACTGATTGGTCACCACGAACACCCACCAGCCGGCCCGGTTGAAAGCTGCGACCGCTTCGCGCGCGCCCGGAATCCAGTGGAAGTCCTCCCAGCGGTGCACATAACCGGGGTCTTCGTTCAGGACGCCGTCTCGGTCGAGGAACAGGGCAGGGCGGGGCGTACTCATCGGGCGTGGCTCACCAACGCAGTCTAACCAAAGATGTGGGTGGCGGCGCGGGCTTTCGCCATGGCTTCGCCAAAACCGGTATCTATCGGCCCCTAACGGATTCTATGGTCCGCCGTCATCCCGTTGCCAGAGGCTTCCATTGGCCGATCCTGTCCTGTCCATCGACGACCTGAAGATCGATTTTCGAACCCATGACGGGCTGGTCAGCGCCGTGCGCGGCGTCTCGCTGGCCGTGGGCCGCGGCGAAGTGCTGGGCGTGGTCGGCGAGAGCGGCTCGGGCAAGAGCCAGACCTTCATGGCGGCGATGGGCCTGCTGGCCGCCAACGGCAAGGCCAGCGGCTCGATCAAGTTCAAGGGCCAGGAACTGCTGGGGATGAAGCCGCGGGCGTTGAACAAGATCCGCGGCTCGAAGATGACGATGATCTTCCAGGACCCGCTGACCGCCCTGACCCCGCACGTCCGGATAGGTGAGCAGATCGCCGAGCCGCTGCGCCTGCACCTGGGCATGAGCGATGCGGCGGCGAAGGCCCACGCCAAGGACTGGCTGAAGCGTGTCCGCATCCCCGAGGCCGAGCGGCGGATGACCCAGTATCCGCACGAACTGTCGGGCGGAATGCGCCAGCGGGTGATGATCGCCGCGGCGATGGCCTGCTCGCCCGAGTTGCTGATCGCCGACGAGCCGACCACGGCGCTGGACGTGACGGTGCAGGCCGAGATCCTCGACCTGATGGCCGAGCTCGGCCGGGAGACCGGCGCGGCCATGGTGTTGATCACCCACGACATGGGCGTCATCGCCCGGCTGGCCGACCGGGTCTGCGTGATGAAGAACGGGGCCTATGTCGAGGAGGGCGAGGCCACGTCTCTGTTCGCCGCGCCCAAGGACCCGTACACCCAGGCGCTGCTGGCGGCGATCCCGCGGCTCGACCGCGAGGACCGCGGCGGACGCCCGACGCTCGCCCCGGTGGCGGCCGACGCGCCGGTGGTGGTCGAGGGCCGCGACATCAAGGTGCATTTCCCGGTCCGCCAGGGCGCGTTCGGCGCCAAGACGGCGCTGCGGGCCGTGGACGGCGTCTCGTTCCAGGTGCGGCAGGGCGAGACCCTGGGCGTTGTCGGCGAGAGCGGCTGTGGCAAGTCCACCCTGTCGCGGGCGGTGCTCAACCTGATCCCGCCGACCGAGGGGGCGGTGACGGTGCTGGGCCGCGACATCACCCATGCCGACCGCGAATCGATGCGCAACGCCCGCCGCGACCTGCAGATCGTGTTCCAGGACCCGCTGGCCAGCCTCGATCCACGCATGACCGTCGGCGACTCCATCGCCGAGCCGCTGCGGGTGTTCCGGCCCAACCTGAACCATGCCGCCCGCGAACTGGAAGTGCGGGCGATGATGGAGCGGGCGGGCCTCTCCACCACCCTGATCAACCGCTATCCGCATGAGCTGTCCGGCGGCCAAAACCAGCGCGTGGGCATCGCCCGGGCGATGATTTTGCAGCCCAAGCTGGTGATCTGCGACGAGGCGGTGTCGGCGCTCGACGTCTCGATCCGCGCGCAGATCATCGACCTGCTGATCGAGCTGCAGAAGCAGATGGGCATGGCGATGATCTTCATCAGCCACGACCTGGCGGTGGTTCGCGAGATCAGCCACCGGGTGATGGTGCTCTATCTGGGCCGAGTGATGGAGGAGGCCAGCCGCGAGCAGCTCTACGAAGCGCCGCAGCACCCCTACACCAAGGCGCTGCTGTCGGCCGCGCCGATCCCCGATCCCGTGCGCGAGCGCAGCCGCAAGCGCATCCGGCTGACCGGCGAGCCGCCCTCGCCGATGGATCCGCGCAGCGCCCTGCGGTTCCTGCCGTCCAAGCTCAGCGTCGATCCCAACGCGCCGGTCTATTCCCCGCAGTTGAGAGAGATCGCGCCGGGCCACCTGGTCAGCGAGTTTGACCAGGCATGAGCCGCAAGATCGTTCCCGTGCTGATGTCCGGCGGAGCCGGCACGCGGTTGTGGCCGCTGTCGCGGGGCGCCCGGCCCAAGCAGTTCCACCGCCTGGGCGGCGAGCACACCCTGATCCAGGACACTGCCCTGCGGCTGACCGGCGAGTTGTTCGAAGCTCCGGTGGTGGTCTGCGCCGCAGCCCATGCCGACCTGGCGCGCAAGCAGCTTTCGGAGGTCGGGATCACCCCGGCGGCGCTGATCACCGAGCCGGCGCCGCGCAACACCGCCCCGGCTTCGGTGGCGGCGGCGGCCTATGGGGCGAGACGCGATCCCGAGGCGCTGATGGTGCTGATGCACGCCGACAATCTGGTCGCCGACGTCGATGCGCTGCACGCGGCGATCGAGGCCGGACGCGCCGCGGCGGAGGCCGGCGAGATCGTGTTGCTGGGCCTCAAGCCCACCGGGCCGGCGACCATCTATGGCTACATCCAGGCGAAGGGCGAAGGGGCGGTTCGCAAGGTGGCGAGCTTTGTGGAGAAACCCGACCTCGAGACCGCCACGCGGTTCGTCGCCGATCCCAACTACAGCTGGAACGGGGGCATGTTCCTGTTCAAGGCCGGCGCCTTCCTGGATCAGGCGCGGGTCCTGGCGCCGGAAATCGCGGCGGCGGCCGAAGCGGCGGTGGCCGGCGCGGCGCGCAACGGCGACGTGGTGGCGCTGTCGGGCGCCTTCCTGCAGGCGCCAAGCATCGCCATCGACGTGGCGGTGATGGAGAAGACCGACCGCGCGAGCGTAGTCGAGGCCGATATCGGCTGGGCCGACGTCGGCAATTGGGGCGCGCTGTGGGAGCTGTCGGAGAAGACCGCGTCCGGCGACGCGCTCGAGGGCGAGGTGGTGGCGGTGCAGAGCCGCGACTGCCTGGTGCGCAGCGACGGGCCGACGGTGGTGCTGGCCGGGGTCGAGGACCTAGTCGTCGTAGTCGACAACGGCGTGGTGCTGGTCACTCGCCGCGATGCGCCAGGCGCGGTGCGCGAGGGCGTCGAGGCGCTGAAGGCCGGAGGCCGCGGGGATCTACTCTAGGGGGGCGCTGGCGCGCTAGCGTGGGTTGCCGAAACCTCCTCGAAAGACTTCGAAGCTAGGGTCGCGGCGTTCGCCCCCAGGATCGCACTCCCTTGGACATCGACGTCGTTCGCCCGCAGGACCTCTCGCCGGCCAGCCTTGAGCGCTGGGCGGAACTGCAGGCTGGCGACATCACTTTGGACTCCCCGTTCCTGTCTCCGCGCTGGGCGCGTGAGGTGGAGGGCGTCCAGGGGAAGAGTGCTCGCGGCGTCCGGGTGGCGGTGCTGAAGGACGGCGGCCGCGAGGTGGGGTTCTTTCCGGCCCGGGTAGGAACCTACACGGCGATGCCCGTCGGAGCGCCCATGTGCGACTACCAGGGCCTGGTCGCCGAACCCGGTGTCTTGCTCGACCCCATGCGACTGGTGCAGGCGCTGAGCGTCCATCGTCTCGATTTCACCCACATGATTGAGGGCCAGGCTCCGTTCGCGGGCCATGCGCGGGGCCGGACCCTGTCGCACGTGGTCGACGTTTCCGGCGGCTATCAGGCCTACGAGGCCGAGCGCCGGGCGGCCGGCAAATCGGTGCTGAAGGACAGCGACAAGAAGCGGCGCAAGGTCGAGCGCGAGGTGGGTCCGGCGAGGTTCCAGGCGTTCTCGCAGTCTTGCGCCGACCTGGACCAACTGCTCGACTGGAAGAGCGCCCAATACCGCGCCACCGGCCAGACCGACATCTTCGAGACCAACTGGACGAGCGCCCTGTTGCGCCGGCTGTTCGAGACCGGGGATGCAAATTTCGGCGCGGCGCTGTTCACCCTGCATTTTGGCGACCGGCTGGCGGCGGCCCACCTGCATCTGCACGGCGCCAAGACCGTCCATGGCTGGATTATCGCTCATGACGCCGAGTTTGAGCGCTATTCGCCCGGCATCCTGCTGTTTCAGGACATCCTGCGCTGGATGGACGGAACGCCCTATTGCCGGCTGGACCTCGGTCCCGGCGACTATCGGTTCAAGCGCGAGCTGGCCAATGAGGGGCTGTGGGTGACCCACGGCTTCGTAGGCCTGCCCTCGCCGGCCGCGCTGGCCTCGCGCGCGGCCTATGGCGTGCGGCGCGCGGCCGAAGCGTTGCCGCTGGGCAAGGTCTCCGAACTGCCGGGCAAGGCCATGCGGCGGATGGACGTGCTGCGCGGCCTTCGGGTCTAGAGGATGGCGGCCAGTTTCGCCCGCAGCGCGTCGGTTTCCACGCCGGGCTTGAACGGCGGGATGGTCAGGAAGGCTTCCAGTTCGGCGCCGGTGAAGTCCACCAACAGGTCGGCGCGCCCGCCGGCGATCGCCTCGATAATCGACCGTCCCCGCACGAACACCGGATCGACCAGCTTCAGGTCGCCGTTGGCGTTGACCATCACATTGCCGGGCCGGATGTCCGAGCCGCCCCAGAGGCGGTAGCGGCGCGCGCCCTCGGCGATGAGGGCGAGAATGCGCTCGCGCAAGGCGGAGAGATCGGCGTCGGCGTCTTCGAAGGTCAGGTCCTCGCGCAGCTGATAGCCGCTGTCGTTGCGGACTCCCAAGGCGGCGCAGAAGGCGGCGGCGGGATCCTCCTGCGCAGGCCATAGCCGCTCCATCACCACCACGTAGCCGTCGCCGGCGATCGGCAGCAGAGTCTCGATGCGCGGTAGCCAGCGGTTGGCCGGGCCTTCGAGCATCGCCTCGGCGTGCAGGCGATAGGCGGGGTCGAACGGGGTCACACGCGCGGCCAGCCGGTCATCGGGATCGGCCAGCACCCAGGACCAGTCGCCGATTCCGACCTCACGCCAGCCGGCGGCTTCCAGGAGCGCGCGGGCCTGTTGGGCGGTCGCATCGGCGGGGATGTGCGGCGTGCGGGTCACATCGCCACCCATACCCCGGCAATCGGTCCGGCTCCATTGCGGTAAGGGGTTTGCGTCGTTAGACGTGAGCCACCTCTCACATCGGCTCCGACATGACGCTTTCCATCGACGACATCCGCGCCGCCGCCGATCGCCTGAAAGGGCACATCGAGCGCACGCCCTGCCGCCATTCGCGGACGCTGTCGGAGATTACTGGGGCCGAGGTATGGGTGAAGTTCGAGAACCTGCAGTTCACGGCCGCCTACAAGGAGCGCGGTGCGCTCAACACGCTGCTGCAACTGTCGGACAATGAGCGCGGGCGCGGCGTGATCGCCGCCTCGGCCGGCAACCACAGCCAGGGCCTGGCCTATCACGCGGCGCGGCTGGGCATTCCGGTGACCATCGTGATGCCGCGTTCGACCCCGTTCGTGAAGGTGCAGCAGACCCGCAACCACGGCGCCCAGGTGGTGCTGGAGGGTGACAGCTACGACGAGGCCTCGGAAGTGGCGCTGAAGCTGCGCGACGAGCGGGACCTGGCGTTCATCCACCCGTTCAACGACCTGCAGGTGATGGCCGGACAAGGCACGGTGGCGCTCGAGATGTTCGAGGACGTGCCGGACCTGGAAGCGTTGCCGATTCCGATCGGCGGCGGCGGACTGATCGCCGGCTGCGCGACGGTGGCCAAGTCGATCAATCCCAAGGTCGAGGTAATCGGCGTCGAGCCAGCCATGTACCCGTCCTTCACCGCCAAGATGCGCGGCGTCAACGGCGCGACTGTGACCGGCGGCGGGGCGACCATCGCCGAGGGCATCGCGGTCAAGCAGGTGGGCGATCTCTCCTACGCCATCGCGCGGCCGCTGATCGACGAGGTGCTGCTGATCGAGGAGCCGCACTTCGAGCGAGCGGTGGCGCTGTACTGCAATGTCGAGAAGACCGTGGTCGAGGGCGCGGGCGCGGCCTCGCTGGCGGCGCTGCTGGCCTATCCCAGCAAGTTCAAGAACAAGAAGGTCGGGCTGATCATCACCGGCGGTAATATCGACACCCGGCTGCTGGCCTCGGTGCTGACCCGTGAACTGGTGCGCGACCAACGCCTGGTGTCCTTGCGGATCATCGGCGACGACCGGCCCGGCCTGCTGGCCACCGTCTCGGCGGTGATCGGCCAGATGGGCGCCAACATCATCGAGGTGGCGCACAACCGCCTGGCCCTGGACGTGCCCGCCAAGGGCGCGGAGTTCGACATCATGATCGAGACCCGCGACGCCCAGCACACCCAGGAAATCATGGACGCCCTGCGCGAGCGCGGTTATCCGCCCCGCGCCGTCTAGGAACACCCAATATGAAGCGCATCCTGATCGTTCTCGCCGCACTGGCTCTGGCCGCCTGCAATCGCGGCGGACCCGCCGCCGACCCGGCCCAGCTGGCCAAGTCCGCCGCGGAGGCCAAGGCCTTCATGGCGACCAACGCCAAGGCGCCCGGCATCCAGACCCTGCCCTCGGGCGTGCAGTACAAGATCGTCCGTTCGGGTCCGGCCACCGGCCTGAAGCCCGGTGCCGAGGACGAGGTGAAGGTCCACTACGAAGGCAAGCTGGTCAGCGGCAAGGTGTTCGATTCGTCCTACGAGCGCGGCCAGCCGGCGGCCATGCCGCTGCCGGCCCTGATCCCGGCCTGGAAGGAAGCTCTGCAGCTGATGCGGCCGGGCGACGAGTGGATGCTCTTCGTGCCGCCGGCTATGGGCTATGGCGAAGAAGGCGCGGGCGGCGGCGAGATCCCGCCCAACAGCGTGCTGATCTTCCGCATCGAACTGATCGACGTGCTGCCGGCCCCAGGGCGCATCGGCCAGGGCTAAGACCGACGCAGATCCTCCCCCACAGGCGGAGGTGGATCGCCGCCTAGGCGGCGAGACGGAGGGGGACGCTCCTACGAGCTTCGGTCAAAGTCCCCCTCAGTCGGCCATCGGCCCACAGCTCCCCAGTGGGGGAGCATCTTGTCCGCCGCTAGAGCTTCATCCGCAGTTGACCCATGTAGTCGCGCTTGCCGATCGGCACGCCGCGCGAGCGCAGCAGGTCGTAGGCGGTGGTGGCGTGGAAGTGCAGGTTCGGCGTCGAGAACGACATCAGGAAGTTCTCGGCGACGAACGGGATCTTGGTGCCGCGGAATTCGAAGAAGACGTCCCTGCCCTCGAACGCGTTGATCTCGTCCGGGGTGATCGCCTGCAGCTTGGACTGGGTGTCTTTGATGAGCGCGATCAGGCCCTGATAGTCCTGAACGCTCTGGTCGCCGCCGGGCGAGAAGACGCCGGCCTTCACGCCTTCGATGGCGCCGAGCGAGTGGTGAGCGACCGAGATCACCTGGAAGCGGAAGTCGAACATGTCGTCGGCCATGCGCGAGGTGACGATTTCCTGCGGGTCGATCCCATTGTCCTGGCAATGGGCCAGGCCGCGCTCCAGGAAGCCGGCGACGCCGCCGACGGTCTGCAGGAACGAAGCGACGCTGACGTCGTAGAGTGAAATCGCCATGGACGGCCCCTAATGATTGTTCTGGTTGGGGCGCCAATCTGTGTCGCCTCGCCAACCGACGCCAGCGGTTTTCGGCTCGCTAGCTCGAGCCTTGCGCCGGACGGCCGGCGCCTGTTTGCTGCCTGCCAACCAAGACAAGGGAAACGCCACATGCGCCTCACCAAGCCGCGGATCGCGCCGGTCCAGGACGCTGCGCTCAACGACGAGCAAAAGGAAATCCTGGCGCCGATGGGCGACCGGGTGCTGAACATCTTTCGGACGATGGTCACGGCGCCGAAGGCGGCCAAAGGCTTCCTCGCCTGGGGCAACTACGTGCTGTCCAAGAAGAACGACCTGCCGCCGCGAGAGCGGGAGATCGTGATCCTGCGCATCGGCTATCTCTGTAAGTCCGGCTACGAGTGGACACAGCACGTGCCGATCGGCGTCCGGGCCGGCCTGACCGACGACGAGGTGGCCAAGATCAAAGGCGGCGCCGACGCCGGCGGCTGGAGCGCGGCCGATCAGGCGCTGCTGCGGGCTTCGGACGAATTGCACCACGACCAGTTCATTACCGAGCCGACCTGGGCGGCGCTGAAGGCGCACTTCACCGACAAGCAGTGCATGGACGTGGTGTTCACCGCTGGCCAGTACACCCAGGTGTCGATGATCCTGAACTCGTTCGGAGTGCAGCTGGATGTCGGCCAGACCCTCGATCCCGACCTGAAGGGCTTCTGACCATGCGGCTCCAAGGAAAGACGGCCGTGGTCGTCGGGGCGGGCCAGACGCCCGGCGAGACGGTCGGCAATGGCCGCGCCATCGCACTGCTGTTCGCTCGTGAGGGCGCCGATGTGCTCTGCGTCGACCGGCTGATCGAGCGGGCGGAAGAGACCGCCTCAATGATCGCGGCCGAGGGCGGCAAGGCCGCTGCCTTCGCGGCGAACATCATCCGCGCCGATGACTGCGCGGCGATGCTCGAGGCGGCCAGGGCGCGGTTCGAACGCATCGACATCGTGGTCAACAATGTCGGGATCGGCGGTGGTGGCGACGGACCGGCTCACAAGCTGACCGAAGACGCCTTCGACCGGATCATGGCGGTGAACCTGAAGGGCGCCTGGCAGGTGTCGAAGGCCTTCCTGCCGACCCTGCGCGAACAGGGACGCGGTTCGATCGTCAACATCTCCTCCCTGGCCTCGGTCGCAGGCGGCGCCCAGGCGGCCTACGAGATCTCCAAGGCGGCGGTGAACCGGCTGACCACCAGCGTGGCCCAGGCGAACGCTTCCAAGGGGGTGCGCTGCAACGCCATCGCCATGGGGCTGCTGGACACGCCGATGGCGGTGGCCGGCATCGCCCAGGCCAGCGGTCAGGAGCAGCAGGCGGTGCGCGACGCCCGTAACGCCCGGGTGCCGCTCGGCGGCCAGATGGGGACCGCCTGGGACACCGCCTATGCGGCCCTGTTCCTGGCCAGCGACGAGTCGCGGTTCATCACCGGCACGGTGCTGTTCGTGGACGGCGGCATGTCGAGCCGGATCGGATAGCTACTGACCGATCCCCCGCGCCATCATCGCGGCGAAGACCGGGATCAGGGCGAAGACGGCGACTTCAGCGATCAGGTAGGGACGGACGGCTTTCACCTCGGTCGTGGTGAGGGCGAAGTCGGGCTCGGCGCGGGCGCGCTTGCGCCATTGCAGGATGCGGACGGTCGGCGGCGCCGAGAGCAGGCCGACGACCACGAAGGCGCCGATCTTGGCCCAGAAGGCCCAGTTGCCGAGATAGGCCTCCGGGCCTTTGACGCCCATATAGACGCGGGCGAAGCCGACGATGAGGATCAGCGCCGCGATCAGCCCGTAGTGCATGTCGACGATCCCCAGCCGACGCAGGCCGACGCCCGACAGGCCCGGCCGGATCGTGGCCAGCTCGGCGGCCAGGATTGCGGCGAGGCTGAACACCAGCAGGTGGTGGACAATGGCGAGAACTAGGTCGGTCACGGGCGCGCTCCATGATTGCGAAGCCGACAGTGACGCTGTTGTCTTACAATGTAAATACTAACTCTTCTCGCGATAGTCGGCGAACTTGGCGTCGCGTTCGGTAAGGGCGGCTGTGACCCCTTCGCGCATCTTGGCCATGTAGTCGCGCGACGCCTTGGTGTGCCAGCCCAGCGCGTGCAGGTCAGTCCCGGCGCGGATTCCCTGGCGCATGCCCATCACCTCCATCTGGCGGTGAACCAGGCGCTTGTTGAGCTGGGCGAGCTCCGGGTCGAGCTTGGCAATGCGTTCGGCCATGGCCAGCGCCGCGGCCTCCAGCTCTTCTGCGGGATGGGCGCGGTTGGCGAAGCCGAGGCGGACCGCCTCGTTTCCGTCGATCGAGTCGCCGGTCAGCATCTGCTCCATGGCCGCTCGCATGCCCATCAGCCAGACATGGTAGTGGTTGTCCGGCGGGCTCATGGTGCGCACCGCGGGGTAGCCGATCTGGGCGTCCTCGGCGACGTAGACCAAGTCGCAGGCCACGGCGAGCTCGGAGCCGCCGGCCAGGCACCAGCCGTGCACCTGCGCGATCACCGGCTTGGCCAGGTCCCAGACTTTGAAGCAGCCTTCGACCACGTGGCGCGCCCACTGGCCCTGGGCGCCCGCCGTATGCCAGGGCAGCTCGCCGACCCCGGCCAGGTCGTAGCCGGAGGAGAAGCAAGTCCCGGCCCCGCGGATGATCATCACCCGGACTTCGGGATCGGCGTCGCCGGCCTCCAGGGCCGCGAAGATCTCTGCGCGCAAAGCGTTGGAGAGGGCGTTGCGTTTGGCGGGGCGGTTGAGGGTGATGCGGCGCACGTGCGGCGCGGGGTCGTCGGTCAGCAGGATCGGCTCTTCGGCCATGACGGTCCTCCCTAGGTTTTAGGCGAGGGTCGGCCCTTTACGCCGTGGCAGTCCAGCGGCTTCAGGCCAGCCGCAGCGTGACCGCGCCAAGCGCGATGATGAGGCAGGCCAGCAGCCGCACGGGGGTGATCTTCTCGCCCAGGAACAGGGCCGCGATGATCGCCGCGAACAGGATCGAGGTCTCGCGCAGGGCGGCGACCGCGGCCACCGGCGCCTTGGTCATCGCCCAGAGCGCCAGGCCATAAGCGGCGAGGGTCCCGAACCCGCCGACCGCGCCGTAGAGGTAGTTGCTGCGCGCATAGGCCAGGAACTCGACCCTACGCCGGGCCAGCGCCCAGACCAGCAGCGGTGCGCCGGTCAGCAGGCAGAGCCAGAGGTTGTAGGCGACCGCGGCGTTCGAAAGCCGCACGCCGATCCCGTCGATCAGCGTGTAGGCGGCGATGACCACGGCGCTGATCAGCGCTGAACGCACGCCCGCGGCGTTGCCGCGATGGGCGCCGAGCGCCAGGCTGAGCACGCCGCCGCAGATCAGGGCGACCCCGATCCAGGCCGTCGGGCGCAAGTGGTCGCCGAGCGCGAAGGTCCCGATAAGCGCCACCAGCAGCGGAGCGGATCCGCGCATCAGCGGATAGATCTGGCTCATGTCGGCGCCGCGATAGGCGCTGGCCAGCAGCAGGTAGGCGCCCAGCTGCAGCGCCGCCGAAACGCCCAGATAGGGCCAGCTTTCCAGGCTCGGCTGCGGGACGAAGGGCAGGGCGGCGATGGCGATCACCGCCGAGCCGGCGGCCACCAGCACGGTGGTCAGCAGCTTGTCGCTCGCGCCCTTGACGATGGCGTTCCAACTGGCGTGCAGGAACGCCGCCAGCAGCACGATCGCGAAGACGCTGAGGGTCATGGGGCGAGCTTAGCGGTTTCGGGCGAGGCTTGGGTCCCGGCTTTCGCCGGGGTGAGTGGAACTTTGATCAGTCCGTGAACACCACGGTCTTGGCGCCGTTCAGCAGCACCCGATCCTCCAGCCGCCAGCGCACGGCTCTGGCCAGCACCCGGCGCTCGATGTCGCGGCCCTTGCGGATCAGGGCGGCGGGAGTGTCGCGGTGGCTGATGCGCTCGACGTCCTGCTCGATAATCGGGCCTTCGTCGAGGTCGGCGGTGACGTAGTGGGCGGTGGCGCCGATGACCTTCACCCCGCGCTCGTGCGCCTGGTGATAGGGCCGCGCGCCCTTGAAGCCCGGCAGGAACGAGTGGTGGATGTTGATGCAGCGCTCTTCCAGCTTGGCGGCGAGGCCGTCGGACAACACCTGCATGTAGCGGGCGAGGACCACTAGTTCGGCCTGCGTCTCCTGGATCAGCTTCCAGATCGCCGCTTCCTGTTCGAGCTTGGTCGAGCGAGTGACCGGCAGGTGATGGAAGGGCACGTCGGAGAGGTCGAGATTGGCGTAGGTCTCGATCGGGTGGTTGGAGACCACCGCGGCGATCTCCATCGGCAGTTCGCCGCGCCGCCAGCGATAGAGCAGGTCGGCCAGGCAGTGGTCCTGCTGGCTGGCCAGGATCATGACCTTGCGCTTGATCTTCGGGTCGCGGAGCGTCCAGCGCATCGAGAAGCCCTTGGCCAGCGCCTCGAAGTCGGCGCGCAGGGCGATCGGGTCCGCGCCCTTGGCGTCGAACACCACGCGCATGAAGAACTTGCCGGTCTCCTGGTCGTCGTACTGCTGGGCGTCGAGGATGTTGGCGCCGCGCTCGAACAGGAAGGTGGAGACGCGCGCGACGATGCCCGGTTGGTCAGGACAGGAGAGGGTCAGGATCATGATGGCGCTCAAGGGCGCAATCACGGGCGATACGTCAAGCTTTCTGGCGATCCGGCTTGGAGAGGCGCCGGACCCAAGGATAGGGTCGCGCCATGTCGTCCGCCGAAATCCTCACCGCCCGCGCCCTGGACATCCTGGGCAAGCTGATCGCCTTCGACACCACCTCGCGGCTGTCGAACCTGGTCCTGATCGAATGGGTCGAGGCCTATCTGGACGAGCATGGCGTGCCGCACCGGCGGGTGCCCAACCACGACGGGACCAAGTCCAACCTGCTGGCCAGCATCGGCCCGGCGGTGGAGGGCGGGGTGGTGCTGTCGGGCCATACCGACGTGGTGCCGGTGGACGGCCAGGCCTGGGTCACCGATCCGTTCGTGCTGACCCCGAAGGATGACGGGCGCCTATACGGCCGCGGGACCTGCGACATGAAGGGGTTCCTGGCCCTGTCGCTGGCTGCGGCGCCGGACCTGGTCGCCGCTGATCCGAAGAGGCCGGTGCACCTGGCCTTCTCCTATGATGAGGAGATCGGCTGCCTCGGCGCGCCGGACATGATCGCGGTGATCGCCAAGGAGCTGCCGCGCCCGGCCCTGGTGGTGGTGGGCGAGCCGACCGACATGGTGGCGGTCAGCGGTCACAAGGGCATTTCGACCTTCACGGTGACGGTCAACGGCAAGGAGGCGCATTCCAGCCAGACTCATCTGGGGGTCTCGGCGATCATGGAGGCGATCCCGCTGCTGGCCTCGCTGAAGGCGCTGGCCCGGCGGCTGGAGGAGAGCGCCAATCCGACTTCGGCCTTCATGCCTAAGCACGCGACCCTGACTGTCGGCCTGCTGCACGGCGGCACGGCGGGCAACATCCTGGCGCGGGAGTGCGCCTTCCAGTTCGACCTGCGCTGCCCGCCCGGGCAGGACCCGCTTGCCGCGCTTGCGCCGTTCATCGACGAGGTGGAGGCGCTGGATACGCGGCTGAAGGCGCTGTTCCCGGAGGCGGGAGCCAAGATCGTCCAGAGGTCGGGAACGCCGCCGCTCTCGCCCGAGCAGGACGGCGCGGCCGAGGCCTTCGCTCGGCGGCTGGCTGGCGACAACGGCCCTGCGCGGGTGGTGCCCTACGCGGCCGAGGCCGGGCAGTTCCAGCAGGCCGGCTTCTCGACGGTGATCTGCGGTCCCGGCTCCATCGACCAGGCGCACCAGGCCAACGAGTATGTCGAGCGCGCACAGATGGAGCGCGGCGGCGCCTTTATGGCGCGGCTGATCGACTGGGCCGCAACGGGCGAATGACCGGACGTCTGCCGGTCAGGTCCTTGGGATTCCAGGTCATGGCCCTGGCGATCGCCAGGCTCGAGGCGCGGCGGGCCGTCTGAACCGCCTTGCGGCTCTTTAGCACCGTCGGCAGGCCTTTCAGCGACTCCTTGAACGCCCTCCAGACGATGTGGGCGTGCGGCCAGTTCTCGCGACGACTGGAGATGTAGGCGACGCCAAGCAGGTGCAGAGGCACGACGATCGGCAGCAGTGGCCAGGGCGTATCCTTGTAGACCACATAGAAGCGGTTGCGGGTGCCGTGGAAGACGGCGAATTCCGACTTGCGGCCGCCGCTGGAGGCCGAGCCGACGTGCTGGATGCTGGCGGCCGGGACCAGCAGGGTCGGCTCGCCGGCCAATTGCAGCCGGTAGCCGAGATCGACGTCCTCCGAGTAGCAGAAGAAGAACTCGTCGAAACCGCCAAGCTGCAGGAACAGCTCCCTGTCGATCATCATCGCAGCGCCGCAGGGCGAGAACACCTCGCCTTCTGGGGTGTCCCCCGGATCGACGGCGAGGTAGCCGCCGCGATAGGGAATGCCGTAGCCCGACATCACATCGCCGAGGCCATCGAGCCGGGCCGGGTCCTCGGCCATCACCTGGCGCGAGGTGAACGAGCGGACCTGCGGATGGCGTGCGGCGGCGTCGACCAGCTTTTCCAGCCAGTCCGGCTCGGCGTAGGCGTCAGGGTTGAGCAGCACGAACCAGCGGCCGGCGGCCAGCCGCGCGGCCTGGTTGCCGGCCCCGGCGAAGCCGAGGTTCTCGGCATTTTCGACCAGACGCACAGAGGGGAACTCGCGGGCGATGGCGCGGTCGCCGGGATCGGGCGAGGCGTTGTCGATCACAAGCACTTCGAAGTCGCGGAAGCTCTGTGAGTCCAGCCGCTGGAGGCAGGTCCGCAGGGTCGGCCCGGAATTGTACGCAATGACGCAGACGGTGACGCTGACGGGACGGATCACGGGATCGAGCAGCGCTGGCGACTTGTGTTCCTGCGCGCGGTCGTTCATGCGGTGGCGGTTTCCAACTTGCGGGCAGCCATGACGTCGATCACGCCGCTTTCAATCCCTGAAGTCCTGCTTATCACGCCCAAGCGCCATGGCGATGCGCGAGGCTGGTTCGCGGAGACCTGGAGCCGTCGCGCCCTGGCCGAGGCCGGGATCGACCACGACTTCGTGCAGGACAACCAGGCCTTCAACGCCAAGGCCGGGACCGTGCGCGGCCTGCACTTCCAGCAATCGCCGCATCCGCAGGCCAAGCTGGTGCGGGTGCTGCGCGGCGAGATCTTCGACGTCGCCGTCGACGTGCGCGCCGGTTCGCCGACCTACGGCCAGTGGGTGGGCGCGAGACTGACCGCCGAGGGCGGCGAGCAGCTGCTGGTGCCGCGGGGCTTCGCGCACGGCTACTGCACCCTCACCGACAATTGCGAGCTCTTCTACAAGGTCGACGGCCTCTATGCGCCGCAGACCGAGGGCGCGCTGCTGTGGAACGACCCGGACGTGGGGATCGACTGGCCGTTCAGCGGCGAGGCGGTCCTATCGGACAAGGACCGGGTGGCGCCGCGGCTCAAGGACATGCCGATCCCGGCGTTCTGACGACGATTGTGCTGACATGAGTGAACTGGTTCGCATTCTCGATATCGAGGCGATCGACCTCGACATGTTCCGCGGCCATACGCCCCCGGGCGAGACCCGGCGGATCTATGGCGGCCAGGTGGTGGCCCAGGCCCTGACCGCGGCCTATCGCACCATCGACGGCCGGGTTTGCCACTCGATGCATGCCTACTTCATCCGGGGCGGCGACCCCAAGATCCCCATCCTGCTGAAGGTTGAGCGGGTGCGCGACGGCGGCACCTTCTCGATGCGCCGGGTCACGGCCCTGCAGCATGGACAGCAGATCTTCAACCTCTCGGCCTCGTTCCAGGTCCCGGAAGGCGGCTTGGAGCACCAGATCGAGATGCCGCCGGCGCCGGGCCCTGAGGGGCTCATGGACGAGGATCAGCTGCGTGCGGCCGGCGGCGAGACCGAGCAGCGCCGGACCTGGCCGGTCGAGGTGCGCCCCGTCGATCCGCCGCCCTACGGCACGGCGCCGGTCATGGACCCGAACCATGCGGTCTGGTTCCGCGCGCGCAATCCGCTGGGCTCGGACCCGATGATCCACCAGTGCGCACTGGCCTACGCCACCGACATGACCCTGCTGGACACCTCGCTTCGCCCGCACGGAATCCCGTGGAGCGAGGGGCGGCTGCAGGTCGCCAGCCTCGATCACGCCCTCTGGTTCCACCACCCCAGCGACTTCACCCAGTGGCACCTCTATGTGCAGGACAGCCCCTCGGCATCGGGCGGACGCGGTTTCAACCGCGGCTCGATCTTTGACCCGTCGGGCAAGCTGGTGGCCTCGGCGACGCAGGAAGCCCTGATCCGCTATCGGTAGGGCCAAATTCAAGTGTCATCCCGGACGCCGCGTAGCGGCTGTCCGGGACGGCCGGTCCTTAGTGCGAGACTGTCTCGGGCTGCACGACGAACCCCTTCCAGCTGTTCATGTACTGGATGAAGGTCGGGCTCAGCAGCTCATTGGCCAGATGCTCGCGGGTGACCGGCAGGGCGACGGGGACGAAGTCTGGGTCGGCGGCGACCTTTTGCGGATAGTCGTGGTGTAGGATCGCGGCGCGGCCGATCAACACGTAGTCGGCGCCGTTCTCCAGGCACTCGCGAGCGGTGGCGGCGTTCATGATCTTTCCGGCCACGCCCAGGCGGACGTTCCCGCGGTCGAGCTCGGTGAAGTAGGACATCAGGCTGCGGCCCTGGAACGCCTCCTCGATCGGCTCCTTGCCCACGTCCCACAGCGACATGTCGAGATAGTCGATCTGGCCCTCGCTCATCAGCGACTGGGCGAGGTCGCGGATCTCGGCCAGCTGCAGGTCGAAGCGTTCGGGCGACAAGCGGACGCCGAGGGTGAGGTCAGGACGGCAGGCGCCGCGGATCCCGGCGATGATCTCGTGCAGCAGCCGGGCGCGGTTCTCCGGCGAGCCGCCGTAGCGGTCGGTTCGGCGATTGATGGTCGGCGAAAGGAACTGGCAGATCACATAGCCATGGGCGCCGTGTAGCTCGACGCCGTCGAAGCCGGCCTTTTCGGCGCGCACTGCGGCGGCGATGAAGTCGTCGCGCAGCTGCTCGACCTCGGTCAGGGTCAGGGCGCGTGAGCCGGTGTCTGCGTCTTCCGACGGGCAGACCGGCGCCTGGCCAATCAGCTCCTTGGGCGAGCGCATGCCGGCGTGGTGCAACTGGATCGCCGCCACGCTGCCGGCCGCCTTGATCGCCTCGGCCAGGCGGGCGAGGCCGGGCAGGTGCTGGTCGCCGAACACGCCGAGCTGACCTGGAAAGCCCTGGCCGACCGCTTGGACGTGGGCGGCGCAAGTCATGGTCAGGCCAAAGCCGCCTTCGGCGCGGTAGGTCAGCCAGCGGAACTCGTCATCGGACAGCGTGCCGTCCGGATGGCTCTGCAGGTTGGTCAGCGGGGCCAGCATGAAGCGGTTCTTCATGGCCGGGCCGCGGGTGAAGCTCAGCGGGGCGAACAGGTCGGTCATGCTTCAACCTCAAACGAAAGGCCGGCGTTCTTTTGCAGGCGGGCGACAAGTTTGTCGCCCAGCGCCGCGCCGGGCACCCAAATGCCGCCGGGGACGTCCGGGGCTTCCTTGACCAGGCATATGGCGGTCTCGGCGATGATTTTCGAGGTCGAGCCGTAACCGGGATCCTTGTCGCCCTTCACCGAGACGATGACCTTGCGGCCGTCGGCGGCGACGCCGATGAAGGCGGCGTCGTAGAAGCCGGTCTCGCGCTCTTCCTTGCTGGGGCCCTCGCCGGGCTGCGGGCCGCCGCCCTCCTCGAGCGCGAAGCTGGCCGGAGCGGCCGGATCGATCACCGCCATCTCGTCATAGACGAAGTCCTTCCCGTAGGCGTGGCCCTGCAGGAGGTTCGAGCGGTGGACGTTCTTGGTGTTGATGGCCGCCATCATGAACGGGCCGACCTCGGCGCCAAGGTCCTCGTCGCGCTCGGGCGTGTTGCCCGCAGGCTGCTCGGGGCCCTTGAAGCCGGGAGTCAGGGCGAACGGATCGACCATCAGCGCGAACAGCGCCGGATTCTTCTGGATCGCCGCCATGGTGGCGCGGCCGCTGGCTGCCGTGCCGCCCGAGAGGCCGCCCTTCAGCTTGCGCATCCGGCCTTTCACGCGGGGCACGACGCCCCCGAGCTTCTGCTTGGCGGTCTGCTGCGCGAAGTAGACGCCGAGTTCGAACGGGATCGAGTCGAAGCCGCAGGAGAACAGGATGCGCGCGCCCGACGCTTTCGCCGCCGCCTCGTGGGCGACGATCATCTCAGCCATCCAGTTCGGCTCGCCGGATAGGTCGAGATAGTCGGTCCCGGCCGCGGCGCAGGCGGCGACCAGGTCCGAACCGTAGAGCTGGTAGGGGCCGACGGTGGTCAGCACCGCCTTGGCGCGCTCGACCATCGCCTTGACCGAGGCCGGGTCCCCGGCGTCGGCGACGACCAGGGGCGTGTCCTTGGGTGCGCCGATCTCGTCGCGGACCGCCTGCAGCTTGTCGAGGCTGCGGCCGGCCATGGCCCACTTCACCTCACCGCCGACGCCGTAGCGCTCGGCCAGGTGCTCGGCGACCAGACGGCCGGTGAAGCCGGTGGCCCCATAGACGATGATGTCGAATTCGGCGGCCGGGTTCATGGCGCTTCTCTCCCTGGTCCCTGTTTGGGTTGCCGCGACCTTGCCCAGAAGCCGGCCGCCATGCAAACGCGTGTTTTAAATTCGACGCGTGTCGAACGGCGTTCGAGCTGATTTTGTCGCGGCGACGCTGCGCTCGGAGCTTGCCTCCAGCCCGCCCAGGGTCATCAATGACACCAACGACGCGGCCCGAGCCGGCGCACGCACAGGGAGCACCAGCAGTGACTCAAGCCGCGCCGGCCGCCGGCCCTCGGCCGCTTTCAAGCCCAATGGTGCTGTCGTTTTCGACCCTGGCCTTGCCGCTGGGGGCTCTGGCGGTGGCGGTCGCGGTCTACATCCCTCCCTATTTCGCCGCGCACCTGGGCGTGAATCTGGCGGCGATCGGCGCGGCCTTCGCCATCGTGCGGCTGCTCGACATCGGGGTGGACCCGGTGCTGGGGCTGGTCATGGACCGCACCCGCACCAAGTTCGGTCGCTACCGGGTCTGGGTGATGATCGGCGGACCGATCCTAATGGCCGCGGTCTATGCGTTGTTCGAGGCGCCGCCGGGCATAGGCACAGCCTATCTGATCGCCTGGCTGCTGATCTTCTACCTCGGCAATTCGATCCTCGGCCTGGGCCACTCCGCCTGGGCCGCGACCCTGGCGACCGAGTACCACCAGCGCTCACGGGTGTTCGGGGTGCTGGCCGCGGCTGGGGTGATCGGCGCGGTCATCGTGCTGCTGATCCCGATCGTCGCCGCCCATATCGGCTGGAGCGAGGCCCAGGGCGTGCGGGGCATGGGCTGGTTCATCTTCGCGTTGATCCCGGTGGTGGTGGCTCTGGTCTGCCTGCGCACCCCCGAGCATGTCGCCAAGGCCGAGCACGGCCATTTCGCGCTCAAGGACTATCTTAGCCTGCTGCTGAAGCCCGACCTGCTGCGGCTGTTCATGGCGCAGATGGCCCTGACCCTGGGGCCGGGCTGGATGAGCGCGCTCTACATGTTCTTCTTCAAGGACTCCCGCGGTTTCACTGCCGAGCAGGCCTCGGGCCTGCTGCTGGTCTATGTGATCGCCGGCATCGTCGGCGCGCCGCTGACCGCGCGACTGGCGATGCGGTTCTCAAAGCACCGCACCTTGATGGTCACCACGACGGCCTATTCGCTGGGTCTCTGCGCCGTGATGGCCCTGCCCAAGGGCAATGTACTGATGGCCATCCCGGTGATGTTCTGGTGCGGTTTCATGGCCGCCGGCTTCGACCTGATGATCCGCGCCATGCTGGCCGACGTCGCCGACGAGGTGCGGCTGGAGCAGGGTCAGGAACGGCTGAGCCTGATCTATGCGCTGAACTCGCTGGCCAACAAGATCGCCTCCGCCTTCGCGATCGGCTTGACCTTCCCGCTGCTGGCCCAGATCGGCTACCGCGCGGCCGGGGGCAACACGACGGAAGCGATCTTCGGGCTGGAGCTGGCCTTCATCGTCGGCCCGATCGTGTTCGTCATGCTTGGCGGCGCCTGCGTGCTGGGCTGGAAGCTCGACGCGCACAAGCACGCCGACATTCGCGCCCAACTGGAGCGGCGAGACGCACTCTACGCCGAGGCGCCGATCCTCGAGACCTTCGGCGTCGAGCCGCCGATCCCGGTTCTGGCCGAGGAGGGAAAGGGCTGACGCGAGGTCACCATGGGCGACGCGAGCGATCCGTGACAGCGTAAGCTCTGCGGCCCGCCAAGAGGCCGGCTGAGGAGACGCCGATGAGCGGGATTATCCTTCATCACTACGACACCTCGCCGTTCTCCGAGAAGGTGCGGCTGATGCTGGGACTCAAGGGGCTGGCCTGGGATTCAGTCCAGGCTCCGGTGATCATGCCCAAGCCCGAGCTGACCCCGCTGACCGGCGGCTACCGCCGCATCCCGGTGCTGCAGATCGGGGCCGACATCTATTGCGACACCCAGGTGATCCTGGCCGAGATCGAGGCGCGGACGCCGACCCCGCGCGCGGTGTTCGGCGCCGACTGGGCGGTCAACTTCTGGGCCGACCGGCAGTTCTTCGGCGTCACCGTGCCGATCATCTTCGGGGAGCTGGGCGACGCCACCACGCCGGAGTTCATCGCTGATCGCGAGAAGCTGTCGGGGCGGCCGTTCAACGTCGAGGCCATGAAGGCGGCGGCGGGCTTCATGCGCCCCCAATGGCGGGCGCAAGCGGCCTGGATCGAGGCGGGGCTGGCCGGCGGCGACTGGCTATCGGGCGAGACGCCGGGGCTGGCGGACATCGCCGCCTACATGAACATCTGGTTCCTCGCCCGCAATCTGCCCGGACTGGCCGACGAACTGCTGGCTGGCCTGCCGCGGACCCAGGCCTGGCGCGGCCGAGTGTCCGCCATCGGCCACGGCCAGCGGCGCGAGATCAGCGGCGCGGACGCGCTGGCGGCGGCCAAGGAGGCTGCCCCCGGGCCCGCGCCGGCGAATGACGCGGCCGATCCTTTGGGCCTGTCGCCCGGAACCGCGGTGACCGTCTGCGCCGACGACTATGGCCGTGACCTGGTCGCCGGAACCTTGGTGGCGGCTACGCCCGACCGTGTCGTCATCGCCCGCACGAGCCCGGAGCTTGGCGAGACCCAGATCCATTTCCCACGCGCCGGCTACATCGTCGGCAAGGCCTGAAGGAGCGCCCCATGGAAGACCGTATCACGGTGAGTTTGAAGGACGGCGTGGCCGATGTCCGCCTGGTCCGCACCGACAAGATGAACGCCCTGGACGACGCCATGTTCTCGGCTCTGATCGAGACCGGCGAGCGGCTGAAGACCGAGAAGGGCGTGCGCGCCATCGTGCTGTCGGGCGAGGGCCGGGCCTTCTGCGCCGGGCTCGACATGGGCAATTTCGGCAAGATGGCCTCAGGCGAGCGCAGCGGCGGCCAGTCCTCGACGGGCGAGTCGCTGCTGACCCCCAAGCGCACGGCCGGCGGCTCCAACCGCGCGCAGCATGCGGTGATGGTCTGGCGCGAGCAGCCGGTCCCGGTCATTGCCGCAGTGCACGGCGTCGCCTTCGGCGGCGGCCTCCAGCTGGCCCTGGCGGCGGACCTGCGCTTCGTCACCGCCGACACCCGCATGGCGGTGATGGAGATCAAGTGGGGCCTGGTGCCGGACATGGCCGGCATGGTGCTGATGAAGGGCTTGGTGCGCGACGACGTGGCCCGGGAGCTGACGTACACGGGCCGCATCTTCGAGGGCGAGGAGGCCGCGCGGCTGGGCATCGCCACCCGGGTCTGCGCCGATCCGCGGGCCGAGGCCCTTGTTTTGGCGGCGGAAATCGCCGGCAAGAGCCCGACCGCGATCCGCGGCGCCAAGCGGCTGCTGGACATGGTCGCCGACGCCGATCAGCACGCCATCCTCCAGGCCGAGAGCGACGAGCAGGCGGCCTTGATCGGTTCGCCCAACCAGGTCGAGGCGGTGATGTCGAACATGCAGAAGCGCGCCGCGGTCTACGCCGATTGATGGTCACGCTGTTCCATTGCCAGGACGCGCGCTCCTTCCGGGCCCTCTGGGCCCTGGAGGAGCTGGGCGTTCCCTACGATTTGAAATTGCTGCCGTTTCCGCCGCGGGTGCTGGCGCCCGAGTACCTGGAGATCAACCCGCTCGGGACCATCCCGTTTTTCGTCGACGGCGAGACGAAGATGACCGAGTCCTCGGCCATTCTTCAGTACCTGGCCGTTCGGCACGGCGGGCCGTTGAACGTGCCGACTGACGATAGCGCCTACGGGTCGTGGCTGAACTGGCTCTATCTGGGCGAGGCGACCTTGACCTTTCCGCAGACCCTGGTGCTCCGCTACACGCGGCTGGAGCCCAAGGAACGGCGCAATCCGCAGGTCGCCGAGGACTACGCCCGCTGGTTCATGGCGCGGCTGCGGGCGGTCGATAAGGCGCTGGAAACGCAAGAGTATCTTTGCGCGGGACGGTTCACGGCGGCGGACATCTCGGTGGGTTATGCGCTGCTGCTGGCCTCGACAATCGGCCTGAGCGCGCGGTTCAGTCCGGCGGTGGCCGCCTATTGGGCGCGGCTGCAAGAGCGTCCGGCGTTGCAGCGGGCCAAGGCGGCGCAGGCTGCCGATAGCCCGCCCGACTGGCAGGTTTAGCACCGCAGCCCGCATCAACCTGCCAGAGGAAAAATCTATCGATATCGAATAGTCAATCGATTGGACTGTGCATCCACACGGGTGTCATCTCACGAGATCAGGGTCGACCAAGATCTGATCAAGGGAGGTACGCATGGACGCCGAAAACAAATGTCCGATGGACGGCGGCAAGGTGAGCGGCCGAGCTGTCCTGTTCGGTATGACCAACCGGCTTTGGTGGCCGAACCAGCTGGACCTCTCGGTCCTCCACCAGAACCCGCCGTCGGGCAGTCCGATGGCCTCCGATTTCGATTACCCCGCGGCGTTCCGCAGCCTCGACCTCAAGGCGGTCAAGCAAGACATCTTCGACCTGATGACCAAGTCGCAGCCCTGGTGGCCGGCCGACTATGGTCACTATGGTCCACTGTTCATCCGGATGGCCTGGCACAGCGCCGGCACCTACCGCGTGGCCGACGGCCGGGGCGGCGGCGGGGACGGCGCCCAGCGCTTCGCGCCGCTGAACAGCTGGCCGGACAACGCCAACCTCGACAAGGCCCGTCTGCTGCTGTGGCCGGTGAAGCAGAAGTACGGGCAGAAGCTCTCCTGGGCCGACCTGCTGATCCTGGCCGGGAACTGCGCGCTGGAATCGATGGGCTTCAGGACGGCCGGTTTCGCCGGCGGCCGCGAGGACGTCTGGGAACCGCAGAACGACATCTTCTGGGGCCCCGAGCGCGAGTGGCTGGGCGACGAACGCTACAGCGGCGAGCGCGACCTCGCCCATCCGCTGGCCGCCGTCCAGATGGGCCTGATCTACGTCAATCCCGAGGGGCCGAGCGGCAAGCCCGACCCGGTCGCGGCGGCGCACGACATCCGCGAGACCTTCGCTCGGATGGCGATGAACGACGAGGAGACCGTCGCCCTGATCGCTGGCGGGCACACCTTCGGCAAGACCCACGGCGCGGCCAAGCCGGACGAGTATGTCGGCCCCGAGCCGGAAGGCGCGGGCGTCGAGCTGCAGGGCCTGGGCTGGAGCAACAGCTTCGGCGACGGCTCCGGCGTCCACACCATCACCAGCGGCCTCGAGGGCGCGTGGACCAAAGACCCGGTCAAGTGGGACAACAACTTCTTCGAGAACCTGTTCGGGTTCGAGTGGGAGCTGACCGCGAGCCCGGCCGGCGCGCATCAGTGGAAGCCGAAGAACCCCGAGGCGCAGGACACCGTCCCCGACGCCCACGACCCGACCAAGCGGCACGCGCCGACCATGCTGACCACGGACCTGGCCCTCCGGTTCGACCCGAATTACGAGCGGATCTCGCGGCGGTTCCACGAGAACCCGGACGAGTTCGCCACAGCGTTCGCGGAGGCCTGGTACAAGCTGACCCACCGCGACATGGGCCCCTACGCCCTGCTGCTCGGCCCGGAAGTGCCGGCCCAGCCGCGCCTCTGGCAAGATCCGATCCCGCCGCTCGATCACCCGTTGGTCGACGAGGCCGACATCGCCGCGCTCAAGGCCCAGATCGTGGGCTCGGGCCTGTCGACCGGCCGGCTGGTGGCCACCGCCTGGGCCTCGGCCTCGACGTTCCGCGGCTCGGACAAGCGCGGGGGCGCCAACGGCGGGCGCATCCGCCTGGCGCCGGCCAAGGATTGGGCGGTCAACGAGCCGGAAGAACTGGCCGACGTCCTGGCGAAGCTCGAAGCGATCCAGGGCGCGTTCAACGCCGCGCAAGCCAGCGGCAAGAAGGTGTCCATCGCCGACCTGATCGTGCTGGGCGGCTGCGCGGCCGTCGAGCAGGCGGTGAAGGCCGCGGGCTATGACGTGAAGGTCCCCTTCACGCCGGGTCGCACCGACGCCTCGCAGGACCAGACCGACCCGCACTCCTACGCGGTGCTCGAACCGAAGGTCGACGGTTTCCGCAACTTCACCAGCGGCGACCAGACGCGTTCGGCCGAGGAGATGCTGCTCGACCGCGCCCATCTGCTGACGCTCAGCGCGCCGGAGATGACCGTGCTGCTCGGCGGCCTGCGGGTGCTGGGCGCCAATGTCGGCGGCTCCAAGCTGGGCGCGTTCACCGACCGGCCAGGGACGCTGACCAACGACTTCTTCGTGAACCTGCTCAATGCGAGCATGACCATGAAGTGGGCGGCGGCGGACGACTCCGACGACGTCTTCGAGGCCACCGACCGCGTCAGCGGCGAGAAGACGTGGGCCGGCTCGCGGGTCGACCTGATCTTCGGCTCGAACTCGCAGCTGCGGGCGCTGTCGGAAGCCTATGCGACCGACGACGCCAAGGAGGCGTTCGTCCACGCCTTCGTGGCGGCGTGGACCAAGGTGATGAACCTGGACCGCTTCGACCTGGCGTGATCGCGCGGACGGGCGGGCCGGCAGGCTCGCCCTATGCCGCCTCGGCCCGCCACTCGGCAAGGACGTCGGGATCAGACTCGGCGGCCGCGGCGCGCAGGGCCGCGAAGGCGTCGGGGGTCAGCAGCCGCGACAGCGCCCAGACGGCGGCGCCGCGGACCACCGGCGCGGGATCGTCAAGCAGGCGCCGGGCGCTGGCCGCCAGGGCGGGCGCGCCGGAGTTGCCGATCGCGTAGAGCACATTGCGGACGAAGCGGTCGCGGCCGATGCGCTTGACCGGGCTCTTGGCGAACAGGGCGCGGAAGGCCGCGTCGTCGAGCGCGGCCAGGTCTTCCAGGGTGGGCGAGCGCAGGGCGTCGCGGGCGTGCAGCCGCTGCTCGCGCGACTGGGCGGCGAACTTGTTCCACGGACAGACCGCCAGGCAGTCGTCGCAGCCATAGATGCGGTTGCCGAGGGCGGGCCGGAACTGCGCCGGGATGGGCCCCTTCAGCTCGATGGTCAGGTAGGAAATGCAGCGGCGGGCGTCGAGCTGGTAGGGCGCGGGGAAGGCGTTCGTCGGACAGATGTCGAGGCAGGCGCGGCACTGGCCGCAGGACCCGCCGCTCGGTCCGTCGGGGGGCAGGTCGAGCTCAGTCAGGATCGAGCCGAGGAACAGCCAGGAGCCGAATTCGCGGCTGACCAGGTTGGTGTGCTTGCCCTGCCAGCCGAGGCCGGCGCGCTCGGCCAGCGGCTTTTCCATCAAGGGCGCGGTGTCGACGAACACCTTCAGCTCGCCGCCGAAACGCGACACCAGCCAGCCGGCCAACTGCTTGAGCCGGCCCTTGATCAGCTCGTGATAGTCGTCGCCCTGGGCGTAGACCGAGATCACGCCGCGATCGCGCTCGGCCAGCGCCTGTAGCGGGTCGTGGTCGGGGCCGTAGTTGACGCCGAGCATGATCGCCGAGCGGGCGGCGTCCCACATGGCGGTCGGATGGCGGCGGCGGTCTTCGGTTTCCTCGATCCAGCCCATCTCGCCGTGGCGGCCGTCCTCGACGAATTCGTGCAGGCGGGCGCTGGCCTCCCACTCGGCGCGGGCGTCGGCGATGCGGCAGACATCGAAGCCGAGCTCGGCGGCCCGCGCTCGGATCAGGTCGGCGGGAGTCGGTCTTAGGTCGAGGAGATCAGAAGTCGAGATCGTCATAATGCGGCGCCGGCGCGAGGCCGGGCCAGCGATCGGCCAGCAGCGGCCGGAAGCACGGCCTCGATTTCAGCTTCATGTACCACGTCTTGACCGCCGGGAAGTCCCGCCAGGGCACATCGCCGAAATAGTCGATGACCGAGAGGTGGGCGGCGGCGGCGAAGTCGGCCAGCGACAGCCGGCGTCCGGCCAGCCACTCGCGGCTGGCCAGCAGGCCCTCGACATAGACCAGGTGGGCGCGAAGCGCCTCGCGGCCGGCGCGCATGGCGGCCAGGTCGGGGGCGCCGAGGCCGAGCAGCCGTTTCTCCATCTTCTCGTGCAGCAGGAAACCGCCGACCTCGTAGTCGAACTTGCGGTCGAACCATTGCAGCAGGCGGCGAGCCTCGGCCCGTTCGGCCGGGTCGCGGCCCAGCAGCGGCGGCTCGGGATGCATCTCTTCCAGGTGGTCGAGGATCGCCCGGCTCTCGCAGAGGATCAGCTGGTCGCGGCCGTCGGAGGCGACCAGCACCGGGGTCAGGCCCGAGGCGTTCATCTTCACCAGGGCGGCGGGCCGCTCCCAATAGCGAACCTGCTCTTCGGCGAACGGCAGGCGCTTCTCGCCCAGGGCGAGGCGGACCTGGCGAGAAGCCGGGTCGAGCGGGAAGTGGTGGAGGGTGAGGTCGAGACTCATGAGACGGCCTAGTCTCGCGCGTCCTCGTTAAGGCCACGTTTACCGAGCGCGCCTTCGGCGAAGGCGCCGCCGTGCGGTTCGGCCGCGCCGCGCGGGTCCGGATGGATGATGATGTCGGCGCTGGGGAACTCGCTGAGGATCCGCTTTTCGGCGGCCACCATGGCGGCGTGGGCCTGTTCCAGGGACAGGCTGGGGTCGAGATCGACGTGCATCTGCATGTGAACGTACGGACCCGAGGCGCGGGTCCGCAGCTGGTGCACATCGGTGAGGCCTGGGTCGCTGGTGACCAGCTCGACGATGCGCCGGCGCTCGGGCTGGGGCAGCTCACGATCCATCAGCTGGGCGGCGGCCTCGCGGAACACGCTGACTGCGCCCCAGAGCAAGAGGACGGTGACAACCAGGGCGGCGACGGCGTCCAGGCCGCTCCATCCGAACAGGGCCGCGCCAGCGATCCCGAGCAGGGCGGCGAGGTTGGACGCAAGGTCGGTGGCGTAGTGCGCGCGGTCGCCGGCCACCGCCACCGAGGTGGTGCGGCGCAGGACGTAGCCCTGGGCGGCGATCAGGCCGCCGGTCAACACGATGGAGACCAGCATGACGGCGATGGCCAGGCCTTCCTGGCGGACCGGCTGCGGGGAGATCAGGCTGCCAACCGCCTCGCGCCCGACCAGGGCGGCGGAGGCGAACACCAGGCCGCCCTGCATCAGGCTGGCGAAAGCCTCGGCCTTGCCGTGGCCGAACCGGTGCTCGGCGTCGGGCGGGCTGGCGGCGTAGCGAACGGCGAAGAAGGTGACCAGCGAGGCCAACAGGTCGAGGCCCGAGTCCGCCGCCGAGGCCAGCAGCGCCACCGAGCCGCTGATCCACCACACCCCGCCCTTGATCGCCACCAGCACGCCGGCCACCAGGGTCGAGGCCAGGGTGATCCTGCGGGTCAGGGCGGCGGTCTCTTCCAGGGCCAGGCGCGGGGCGGGGGTCATGGCCTCTCATAGCGCCGCGCGCTCGGCAACCCCAGCGCGAACGACTCTCGGGAGGGGCCTACGGAGTGTCATCCCGGTTTCGGCGCGGCCGGAGGGGTGACACCGTTGACGACGGGCTTCGCCTCCGTGGCGTCAACCTCCTAGCGTGGGTCGCGCGAACTGGGAGGAACGTGATGTCCGAGTCTCATATTCGTAGCGAGCTTAAGGACGGCATTCTCGAGATCGTCCTCAATCGGCCCGACAAACTCAACGCCTACACCGCTCTCATGGGCGAGGAACTGGCCGCCGCATTCCGGCGGGCCGACGCCGACGACGAGGTGCGCGTGGTGCTGGTCACCGGGGCGGGCCGGGCGTTCTGCGCCGGGGCCGACATCTCTGCGGGGGCGGATGCGTTCGACACCACCTCGGCGGCGGGATCGGCCTCATTCGGCGACGTCAGCCAGGGTCCGCGGCAGGGTGGCGGCTCCGGTTTCGTCGGCGCGATCTACGAGTGCCGCAAGCCGTCGATCGCCGCCTTCAACGGCGCGGCGGTCGGGGTGGGCCTGACCCTGACTCTGCCGATGGATATCCGCATCACCGCCGACACCGCCAAGTTCGGCTTCGTGTTCGCGCGCCGTGGGTTGGCGCCGGAGGCCGGCAGCGCCTGGTTCCTGCCGCGCATCGTCGGCCTGCCGCAGGCGCTGCGCTGGTGCCTGGACGGCGGCCTGTTCCCGGCGGCCGAGGCGCTGAAAGGCGGGCTGGTCAGCGAGGTCGTGGCGGCCGAAGAGCTGCTGCCCCGCGCCCGCGCCATCGCCCGCAGCATCGCCGACAACACCGCGCCCGTGGGGCTGGCGATCACACGCCAGATGCTGTGGCGGCTGTCGGAGGCCCCCTCGCCGGACGAGGTGCTGAAGATCGACGGGCGGATGGCCATGACCCTGGGCGCCGGGCCGGACGTGAAGGAGGGCGTCGCCGCCTTCCTGGAAAAGCGCGCGCCGAGCTTCCCCGGCAAGGTGTCGGAGAACATGCCGCGCGGCTATCCGTGGTGGGGCGACTAGGTCTCTCTAGGCCGGCGGTGGGACCACCAGGCCGTAGGGCAGGCCGAGCGCGATGAGCTTTTCGATGTCGGGCGCGGTCGGCGAGACCTCGCGGTCGAAGTCGGTGAACATGTGCGAGGCGCCTTCGCGCGAGGTCATCGAGACCATCTCGCCGCCACCTTTGCCGAACCGGAACCAGTGGGTGACGCCGGCCGGCAGGTGCACGAGGGTGCCGGCCTGGGCGACCAGTTCGCGCTCGCCTATGCCGAAGGCGATCTCGCCCTTGGTGACGTAGAAAGCTTCGTCCCAGGGGTGGTTATGCGGCGGCGGGCCGCTGCCTTCCGGGCCGGCTTGGTGAAAGATCTCGTAGCTGCCGGTCTGGGCGCCCGAGGCCAGGACGGTGATCTGCTCGCCGACGACGTTCAGCGGGCGCGGCGTGTCGGCAGGCGTGACGACGAGTGGCTCTGGCATGGTCTCGCTCCCAGGCTCGTAGGCGTTGGCCAAATATAACATCGTTACGCGACCGCAGCCATTAACGAGGCCGATCTCCAGGAGGCTCCGACTATGCCGCCTTCAACGGGGCCGGCCCGACATAGACCGACTGCGGGCGGATCAGGCGGCCGCCGGCGACCTGTTCGCGGGCGTGGGCGATCCAGCCGGCGACCCGGCCCATGGCGAACACGCAGGTGAAGGCCGAGGGCGGGAAGTCCAGGGCCTCGAGCAGCAGGGCGGTGTAGAACTCGACATTGGTGTCGAGCGGCCGGTTGGGCTTGTGCTGCTTGAGGATCGCCAGGGCGGCGGCCTCGACGGCCTCGGCGAAGGCGATGCGGCCGGGGCGGGTGTTGGAGCCGTCGGCCAGCCGGCGGACCGCCGCCTTGAGCGCATCGGCGCGCGGATCGCGCACCCGGTAGACCCGGTGCCCGAAGCCCATCAGCCGGTCGCCGCGGGCCAGGGCCTCTTCGATCCAGGCGCGGGCGTTCTCGGGGCGGCCGATCTCGTCCAGCATCTCGATCACCGGCCCGGGCGCGCCGCCGTGCAGCGGTCCCTTCAGGGCGCTGATCCCGCCGAGCACGGCCGAGGTGAGGCCTGCTCTCGTGGAGGCGATCACCCGGGCGGCGAAGGTCGAGGCGTTGAGGCCGTGGTCGCTGACCGTGACCAGGTAGGTGTCGAGCGCGTCGGCCTGGGCCTGGGTCGCCGGCTTGCCGCGCAGCATGCGCAGGGTGTCGGCGGCGTGGGTCAGGGCGGGGTCGGGGGCGACCGGCGCCTCGCCGGCCTGGGCGCGGACCACGGCGGCGGTGAACACCGAGGGCGCGGCCAGCAGGCGCAGGGCCACCGCCAGGTCGTCGCCGTCGGCCAGCCGGGCGGTGAGGGCGCGCATGGCCTCGACCGGGCTGCGGTCCAGCAGACCGGTGTCGAGGGCGGCGACCTCGCCGAACACTTCGACCCGGGCTGCGCCGAGGGCCGCGGCCAGGTCGGCTGGCAGATCGTCGAAGAAGCCGTCGAACAGGATGCGGGCGACGTCCTCGAAGCGGGCGTTTCCGGCCAGCTCGTCGAGGGAGTGGCCGCGGATGATCAGCACACCGCGCTGGCCGTCGACTTCCGACATGACGGTGTTGGCGGCGACGACGTCTTCAAGGCCATCGGACATGGCGAGAACTCCTCTTGCTCGCCGCGATATTTGCCCTCAATGTGAATGGGTCAATCTTGATCAATATAATCAATATATGCCTGCCCAAGCCGCCCGCGAATGGATCGCCGCCGACGAGGCCCGCACCCGGCTGGGGGTGAGGCCGCAGACTCTCTACGCCTATGTGAGCCGTGGGCGGGTTCAGGTGCGGCCCGATCCGCACGACCCGCGGCGCAGTCTCTACCGGGCCGCCGACATCGCCGCCCTGACCGACCGCAAGAGCCGCAGCCGCAAGGTCTCGGAGGTCGCGGCCGGCGCGATCTCCTGGGGCGAGCCGGTGCTGACCTCGGCGATCACCACCATTTCCGGCGGGCGGCTGTTCTATCGCGGCCGCGACGCGGTCGAGCTGTCCGACACCGAGACGCTGGAGGCGGTGGCGCGGCTCCTGCGCGGCGGGCACGGGGCGGCGCTGAAGCGCACCGACCGGCCGCGGCCGCCGCAGGGCGGGAACATGCGCTCGCGCGCCTTCCTGGCCCTGGCGACCCGGGCCGGCGAGGATCCGCCGGCGCGGGGACGCAATCCGCTGGCTTTGGCGGTGGAGGCCGCGACCCTGCTGGACGTGCTGACCGACGCGGTGGCCGGCGAGGTCGGCGGCGGGGCGATCGCCAACCGGCTGGCCCTGGCCTGGGGCCTTGGTCCCGGCGGGCCGGGCGCGGACCTGATCCGCCGGGCTCTGGTGCTGCTGGCCGACCACGAGCTGAACTCGTCGACCTTCGCGGCCAGGGTGGCGGCCTCGACCGGCGCGTCGCTGGCGGCCAGCGCCCTGGCGGGGCTGGCGGCGCTGTCGGGCCCGCGGCACGGCGGCGCTGCGGCGGCGGTGCAGAGCCTGGCGCGGGAGGCGGCCGAAGACGGGCCGCGGGCGGCTGTGCAGGCGCGGCTGGCGGAGGATCGGATCGTCCCGGGCTTCGGCCACAACCTCTATGCGGACGTCGATCCGCGGGCCGAGGCGCTGCTGGCGCGGTTCGAGCCGACCGCGGAGATGGCGCGGCTGCAGGGCGCGGTGACGGCGATGACCGGCCTGGCGCCCAATGTCGACTTCGCGCTGGTGGCGATGGGGGCGGCGCTGAAGCTGCCGGCCGACGCGCCGTTCGCGTTGTTCGCCGTAGCCCGCTGCGCCGGCTGGATCGCCCACGCCATCGAACAGGGCCAGACCGGCGGCCTGATCCGCCCGCGGGCGCGGTATGTGGGCGTCGAAGTAGGGTAGGTTTCCGCGCCGCCTCCGGGCGACGCCCCATGGCGAAGCCGTCGAATGCCGGAAACCTTGGCCTTCTGGGGGCTGAGGAGCGGTGACGATGGGCGCGACCGTGTTGGGCTGGGTGCTGCTGACGGCCGTGCTCATCCTGGCGGTGGAGCTGGGCTTTCGACTCCACACCCGGGTTCTCGATCGGGCACGCGCCAGCGGCGACGCTGAAATCGACGGCTCGGGCTCCGGCTACGTGCTGAGCGCGACGCTCGGCCTGCTGGGCCTGCTGATCGCCTTCGTGTTCAGCATGGCCAACGACCGCTTCGTCGAGCGCCGTCAGCTGGTGGTGGCCGAGGCCAACGCCATCGAGACGGCGGCGCTGCGTTATCAGCTGCTGCCCGAGCCGCATCGGAGCGACCTGCTCAAGACCATGGCCGGCTATGTGAAGGTCCGGCTGGAGTTCTACGACTTCGGCGACGACATGGCGAAGGTGACGGACGCCGAAGCCCGCGCCGAGGGGCTGCAGGCGCGAATCTGGCGCCAGCTCGACGCGGCGGTGCGCACGCCCGAGGGCTCGGGTCTGGCCATCAGCATGCTGTTGCCGACCAACGAGATGTTCAACCTGGAGACGGCGCGACGGGCGGCGCTGGAGGAACGGGTGCCGGCGCGGGCGCTGCATGTGCTGGTGATCTTCTCGGTGGTCACCGCGGCGATCATGGGCCACGGCCTGGCGCATGGGCGACGACGGCATCTGGTGGCGACCAGCGGCCTGTTCGTGCTGGTGGCGATGGCGATCAGCCTGATCGTCGACCTCGACAGCCCCCGGATCGGCAGCGTGCGGGTGCCGCAGACGCCGATGGAGCACGTGGCCCGGCAGGTCGAGGGGATGGCCGCGGCCGCGCGACCGGGCATCCCCAAGCGCGCGCCCTAGGCCCCTCAGGCCCGGTGATGCACCGCTTCTTCCTCGGCCAGGGGCTTGTCGAGGCGGTGGACCATTTCCTTGGGGACCACTTGCCAGAACTTCGGCAGGTGGCGGTCCCAGTCGCGCAGGATGCCGGCGGCGAAGGCTGAGCCGGTTTCGCGGGCGTGCTCCTCGACCAGGGCCTTGAGCTCGGCCTCCCAGTGGCGGGTCCCGATCCGTTCGACCACGACGCTGTCGGTGTTGAGCATGGTCAGGAAACGGTCGTGCAGGTCGAGCACGAAGGCCATGCCGCCGGTCATGCCGGCCGCGAAGTTGATGCCGACCGGCCCGAGCGCCACGACGGTCCCGCCGGTCATGTATTCCAGGCCGTTGGCGCCGCAACCCTCGACCACCGCAGTGGCGCCGGAGTTGCGCACGCCGAAGCGCTCGCCGGCCAGACCGGCGGCGAACAGCCGGCCGCTGGTGGCGCCGTAGAGCACGGTGTTGCCGATGATGGCGTTGGACTCCGCCGCCGCCAGGTGCGGGGTAGGGCGGATCACCAGGGTCGCGCCGGACAGGCCCTTGCCGACATAGTCGTTGGCCTCGCCGGTCAGTTCGATGCGCAGGCCTTGAACGGCGAAGGCGCCGAGGCTCTGGCCGGCCGAGCCCTTGAGCTGGACGGTCAGGTGGCCGGCGGGCAGGCCGTCCATGCCGAACTTGCGGACGATGTGTGAGGAGGTGCGCGAGCCGATTGCCCGGGCGGTGTTCCGCACGGTGTAGGTCAGTTGCATCTTCTCGCCGCGCTCGAGCAGCGGGGCGGCGTCGCGGACGATCTGGGCGTCTAGGGTGTCGGGCACCTCGTTGCGGCCCTCCACCGTGCAGAACGGGGCGTGGGCGCCGGGGTCGGCGCGGACCAGCAGCGGGTTGAGGTCGAGGTCGTCGAGGTGCTCGCCGCCGCGGGAGACCTGCTGCAGCAGGTCGGTGCGGCCGACGATGTCGTTGAGGCTGCGGAAGCCCAGGCCGGCCAGGATCTCGCGCACTTCCTCGGCGATGAAGGTGAAGAGGTTGATGACCTTCTCCGGACTGCCCGAGAACTTCTCGCGCAGCGCCTCGTCCTGGGTGCAGACCCCGACCGGGCAGGTGTTGGAGTGGCACTGACGGACCATGATGCAGCCCATGGCGATCAGGCTGGCGGTGCCGATGCCGAACTCCTCGGCGCCGAGCATGGCGGCGATCACCACGTCGCGGCCGGTGCGCATGCCGCCGTCGGCCCGCAGCCGCACCGAGTGGCGCAGGTTGTTCAGGGTCAGGACCTGGTTGGCTTCGCTAAGGCCCATCTCCCACGGGCCGCCCGCGTACTTGATCGAGGTCTGCGGAGAGGCGCCGGTGCCGCCGACATTGCCGGAGATCAGGATCACGTCTGCTTTTGCCTTGGCGACGCCGGCGGCGATGGCGCCGATGCCGGTCATGGCCACCAGCTTCACGCAGACCCGGGCCTCGGGGTTGATCTGCTTGAGGTCGTAGATGAGCTGGGCCAGGTCCTCGATCGAATAGATGTCGTGGTGCGGCGGCGGACTGATCAGCATCACGCCGGGCGTCGAGTGGCGCAGCTTGGCGATCAGCTCGGTGACCTTGAAGCCGGGCAGCTGACCGCCTTCGCCGGGCTTGGCGCCCTGGCTGACCTTGATCTCGATCTCGCGGCACTCGTTGAGGTACTGCGCGGTGACGCCGAACCGGCCCGAGGCGATCTGCTTGACCGCGGAGTTGGGATTGTCGCCGTTGGGCAGCGGCTTGTAGCGGGCCGGGTCCTCGCCGCCCTCGCCGGAGACGCTCTTCGCGCCGATCCGGTTCATGGCGATGTTGAGCACGCCGTGCGCCTCGGGGCTCAGCGCCCCCATGCTCATCCCGGGGGTCAGGAAGCGCTTGCGGATCTCGTTGACGCTTTCGACCTCGTCGACGCTGACCGGGCGCTCGGTGGAGCGCAGGTCGAGCAGGTCGCGCAGCTGGATGTGGGGCATGCGTCGCATGCCGTCCGAGAACGCCTTGAACGACGTGTAGTCGCCGGCGTCGCAGGCCCGCTGCAGGGTGTGGATCATCCGCGCCTCGAAGGCGTGGGCTTCGCCGGCGCGGCGCGCCTTGTAGAAGCCGCCGACCGGCAGCGAGATGGCCGCCGCGTCCCAGGCCTTGCGATGCAGCTCGAGCGCCTTGGCCTCGAGACCGGCCAGGCCGATGCCGGAGATGCGCGAGGGCATGCCGGGGAAGAACTCGGCGACCAGGGCGCGGGAGAGGCCCAGCGCCTCGAAGTTGTAGCCGCCGCGATAGGACGAGATCACCGCGATGCCCATCTTGGCGATGATCTTCAGGAGCCCGCCCTCGATGGCGTGCTTGAAGTTCACACAGAGGTCGCGGAGCGTCAGCTCGCCGGTCAGGCCGCGGTCGAGGCGGTCCTGGAAGCTCTCCTGGGCGAGGTAGGCGTTGACCGCCGTCGCCCCGACCCCGACCAGCACCGCAAAGTAGTGGGTGTCGAGGCACTCGGCCGAGCGGACGATGATCGAGACGTAGGAACGCAGGCCCTTGGCGACCAGCGAGGAGTGCACCCCGCCGGTGGCCAGGATCATCGGCAGGGCGAGGCGGTCAGGCCCGCAGGCCTGGTCGGTCAGCACGATGGTGGCGCAGCCGCGCAGGGCGGCGTCCTCGGCCTCGGCGCGGATGCGGTCGAGATTGGCGCGCAGGGCGTCGCCCGGCCGGCTTTCGGCCGCGGGCAGCGGCATGGTGCAGTCGATGACTGCGACGCTCTTCTCGCCGATGAACTCGACGATGCGTTGGTACATGCCGGTGGTGAGCACCGGGCTCTCCAGCACGAACACGTCGGTCTGGGCCTCGTCCTGGGCCAGGATGTTGCCGAGGTTCTTGAACCGGGTCTTCAGGCTCATCACCGCCGTCTCGCGCAGCGAGTCGATCGGCGGGTTGGTCACCTGGCTGAAGTTCTGGCGGAAGAAGTGCGACAGCGGCCGGTACTGGTCGGAAAGCACCGCGAGCGGCGCGTCGTCGCCCATCGAGCCGACGGCTTCCTTGGCGTCCTCGACCATGGGCGCGAGGATCAGCTCCAGGTCCTCAAGGCTGAGGCCGGCGGCGACCTGGCGGCGGACCAGCTCCTCGCGGGAATAGGCGCGCGGCTCGGGCCCCGGCGCGATGGTCTTTTCCAGATCGACCATGTTGCCCAGCCACTGGTCGTAGGGGTGGCGCTGGGCGAGGTGATCGATGATCTCGTCCTCGCCGTAGAGCCGGCCCTCGACCAGGTCCACCGCGAGCATGCGGCCGGCCTGGATGTGGGTCTTGCGGACAATGCGGCTTTCCTCGACCCGGCACATGCCGGCTTCGGAGCCCATGATCAGCAGGCCATCGTCGGTATAGGCCACGCGCAGCGGGCGCAGGCCGTTGCGGTCCTTGCCGGCCACCACCCAGCGGCCGTCGCTGGCGCAGACCGCGGCCGGGCCGTCCCACGGCTCCATCACCGCGTTGCAATAGGCGTAGAGCGCCTTGTGCGCCGGCTTGATCTGCTCGTCGGAGCGAGCGTTCCAGGCCTCGGGCATCAGCAGGGCCTTGGCCATCGGCGCGTCGCGGCCGGCCCGGACCAGCACCTCGAAGGTGTTGTCGAGCGCCATCGAGTCCGAGCCGTGCGGGTCCTGGATGACCGGCTTCACGTCGTCGCCCATTTCCCCGAAGGCGTCGGCCGCCATTCGGATCTCGTGGGACTTCATCCAGTTGACGTTGCCCTTCTTGGTGTTGATCTCACCGTTGTGGGCCAGCATCCGGAACGGCTGGGCCAGCCGCCATTCGGGGAAGGTGTTGGTCGAGTAGCGCTGGTGGAAGATCGCCACCGCGGCCGCGAAGCGTTCGTCCCGCAGGTCGGGATAGAAGGCGTCGATGTGCTCGGCCAGGAACATGCCCTTGTAGATCAGCTGCCGGGCCGAGAACGAGCACAGGTAGAAGTGCTGGATGCCGGCGGCGGCGACGCGCTTCTCGATCCGCTTGCGGCAGAGGAAGAGCGCGCGCTCCAGCGCCTCGCCGGTCAGGCCGGCCGGCGGGGAAAGCATGATCTGCTCGATCTCGGGACGGGTGGCGTTGGCCTTCTCGCCGATCACCGAGGTGTCGACGGGCACCTGGCGCCAGCCGTAGATGTAGAAGCCGAACCGCAGGGCCTCGGCCTCGACGATGGTCCGAGCCGATTCCTGGGCCCCGAGGTCGTTGCGCGGCAGGAACACCTGGCCGACGGCGATCGGTCCGGGACGCAGGGCGTGGCCGATGCGGGTCACTTGGTCGGCGAAGAAGTCCTGCGGCACAGACAGCAGCACGCCGGCCCCGTCGCCCGTCTTGCCGTCAGCGTCGACCGCGCCGCGGTGCCAGACGCTCTTCAGCGCGGTGATGGCCAATTCGACCACCTCGCGGCGCGGCTTGCCGTCCAGCGCGCAGACCAGGCCGACGCCGCAAGCGTCGCGCTCGTCGGCGGGGGAGTAGGCGTGGGCGTCGATCAGGGCGGCGCGGTTGGCGAGGTAGCGGTCCATCTCACTTGGGTGGTGTTGGTCGCTCATCGGGATCACTCCGCGGCCAGCAGCGCACGCTGCGACAGGTATTGATGGATGGCGTCGGCGGCGTCGCGGCCGTCGCGGATGGCCCACACCACCAGCGAGGCGCCGCGGACGATGTCGCCGGCCGCGAAGACGCCGGGCAGGCTGGTCGCCTGGGTCTTGAAGTCGGCCTTCAGCGTGCCCCAGCGGGAGACGGCGAGATCGGGGGCGCCGAAATGGCCCGGCAGGTCTTCCGGGTCGAAGCCCAGGGCCTTGATGACCAGGCCGGCGGGCAGGTCGAAATCACCATCCTCGACCTCTTCGGGCGCCTGACGGCCGCTGGCGTCGGGCGGGCCGAGCCGCATGCGGACGGCGCGCAGGCCGTCGGCGCGCTCGGCCTCGCCCAGCACCGCGCGCGGCGCGGCCAGCCATTCGAAGACCACGCCTTCTTCCTCGGCGTGGGCGACCTCGCGGGCTGAGCCGGGCATGTTGGCCCGGTCACGGCGATAGAGGCAGGTGACCGACCTGGCGCCCTGGCGCACGGCGGTGCGCACGCAGTCCATGGCGGTGTCGCCGCCGCCGACCACGACCACATCGCGGCCGGCGGCGTTGAGCTCGCCGCTGTCATAGGCCGGGACGCTGTCGCCCAGGCCGACGCGGTTGGAGGCGATCAGGTAGTCCAGGGCCGGGGTGACGCCGGCCGAGCCGGCGCCGGGGGCGATCAGCTCGCGGGCGGCGTAGACGCCGGTGGCGATCAGGATCGAGTCGTGACGGGCGCGCAGCTCGGGCAGGGAGGCGTCGCGGCCGACCTCGAAGCCGAGCTTGAACTCGACGCCGCCCTCGGCGAGGCGCTGCGTGCGGCGCGCGACCACGTCCTTTTCCAGCTTGAAGCCGGGGATGCCGTAGATCAGCAGGCCGCCGGCCCGGTCATGACGGTCGTAGACGGTGACCTCGTAGCCGGCTTCGCGCAGCCGCTCGGCCGCGGCCAGACCCGCGGGCCCGGCCCCGATGATCCCCACCGACTGGCCGCGTGGGCGCCCGGCGCGCAGCGGCTGGACCCAGCCTTCCTCCCACGCCTTGTCGGTCAGGTAGCGCTCGACCGCACCAATGGTGACGGTGCCGTGGCCGGACTGCTCGATGGTGCAGGAGCCTTCGCACAGGCGGTCTTGCGGACAGATGCGGCCGCAGATTTCCGGCATCGAGTTGGTGGCCTGCGAGAGAGCGTAAGCCTCCTCCAGCCGGCCCTCGGCGGTCATCCGCAGCCAGTCGGGGATGTTGTTGTGCAGCGGGCAGTGGGTTTGACAGAACGGAATGCCGCATTGTGAGCAGCGCGAGGCCTGTTCGGCCGCCTTGGCGTCGATGAAGTCGGCGTAGATCTCGTGGAAATCGCCCGCGCGGGTTTCAGCTGCGCGCTTGGCGGGCGTCGTCCGTTCGACCGTGGTGAACTTCAGCATGCGCTCGGCCATGGCCGCAAAACCTCCACGCCCGGATGTCAGGCTGCAGGCTCTCTAGCGGCGAATGGCGACCCGTGAAAGTTGATAGTCAAAAAGATAGACTAAATGAATCGGGTCGTCGGGGCTTGTTCAAGAGAACGTGTCTCATGCTGCGCAAGATGGTCCATAAATGGGATGAACGTGAAATTTACCGTGTTCATCGCCCTTGCTCGTTCAATCTCAATCCATGGAGTCGCCCGTGCCGGACTGGATCGCAGCCGTCATCCTTGGCCTTGTCGAAGGGCTGACGGAGTTCATTCCGGTCTCCTCGACGGGGCACCTGCTGCTGACCAAGAAGCTGCTGGGACTGCCGGACGGGTTCTGGGACACCTTCAGCGTCATGATCCAGCTGGGCGCGATCCTGGCGGTGGTGGTGCTGTACTTCCAGCGGCTGTGGGGCGTGTTCATCCGCCTGCCGACCGATCCGAAGGCGCGCTGGTTCGCGGCCAGCGTGCTGCTGGCGGTGGTTCCGGCGATGATCGTCGGCCTCTCCCTGCACGATTTCATCAAGACCGTGCTGTTCGAGAGCGTGGCGCTGATCTGCGCCTCGCTGATCGTTGGCGGCGTGCTGCTGCTGCTGGTCGATCGCTGGACGCCGGCGCCGAAGGAAGACGACGCCATGGAGCTGTCCTGGAAGCGCTCGCTGGGGATCGGGCTGTTTCAGTGCCTGGCGATCGTGCCGGGGGTTTCGCGCTCCGGGGCGACGATCGTCGGGGGGATTCTGCTGGGCGTCGATCGCCGCGCGGCCACCGAGTTCTCGTTCTTCCTGGCGATCCCGACCATGGTCGGCGCCTTCGCCCTGGATTTCTGGGAGAACAAGGACGTGTTGACCGGCGACAATCTGGGGATCATCGCCATCGGCTTCGTGGTCAGTTTCCTGTCGGCGCTGGTGGTCGTGAAGACCATGCTGGGCTTCGTGAACCGCTACGGCCTGGCGCCCTACGGCTGGTGGCGGATCGCCGTCGGGGCGATCGGCCTGGGCGTTCTGTTCCTCGGCTAGAGGAAGATCAGGCCGCGGTGGCGGCCTGATCGGCGAACTGGCCGCCCTTGCGGAAGCGGTAGAGGTAGGTCGGGGCGATGGCCTCGATCGAGACAGGGGCCGTGACGCCGAGGTCGGCCAGGCCCGGCAGGGCCGGATCGGCGACATTGTCCGACTGCAGCACCTCGACCTGGCCGGGCGTGATCGGCGGGGCGATCGGGGTCAGCAGGCCGATCGGCGCGCAGAGCTTGGCGATCAGGTTGGCGATGCCGAACGGCAGCGGCAGCAGGATGCGGCGGCGGCCGGTCTCCGCCACCACCAGCTCGAGGATTTGGCGCATGGTGTAGACGCCCGGGCCGCCCAGCTCATAGGTGCGGCCGGCGGCGGCCGGGTCCAGCACCGCGGCGGCCGCGGCGCGGCCGAGGTCGCCGACATGCACCGGCTGCAGCTGGGTGTCGCCGCCGATCAGCGGCAGCACCGGGCTGAACACCGCCATCTCGGCGAAGCTGTTGAGCAGTTTGTCGCCCTGGCCGAACACCACCGACGGCCGCAGGATCACGGCGTCGGGGAAGGCCGCGCGGGTGACCGACTCGGCCTGGCGCTTGGAATCGACGTAGTCGCCGGCCTCGGCCGCATCGACGCCTATGCCCGAGATCAGCACCAGCCGGCGGACGCCCGCCTCGTGGGCGACCTTGGCGACATTGGCCGCGCCCTCGACGTGGACGTTCTTGAACTTCTGGCGGCCGGTCTCGTGATGGATGCCGACGGCGTTGACGCAGGCCTGGGCGCCTTTGAGGGCGCGGCGCACCGAGGCCTCGTCGCGGATATTGGCCTGGACCACCTCGACCTGACCGACGTCGCCCATCAGGCGCATGGTGTGGGCCAGATGCGGCTGTCTAACCGCCACGCGGATGCGCAGACCCTGCCGGGCGAGCGCCCGAACGATCTGGGTTCCGATGAAGCCCGATCCGCCGAAGACCGTGACCAGATCCTGCATGCCGTGCGCCCGCAAAGAAAAACAAAGAGGTTACGAGCCGTCCGGATAGACGAAGCCGCCCCCCGCCGCAACGTGACTCGATTATCTGTCACAGAGGGCGTTGACCGCGATCAGCCGGCGCCCTAAAGGACGCGCCTCCTGATCTACGGATCGGGCCCAGGTGGCGGAATTGGTAGACGCGCTGGCTTCAGGTGCCAGTGGCCGAAAGGTCGTGGAGGTTCGAGTCCTCTCCTGGGCACCACTCTCGGAAAACGAGGGTGGTCGCCCCAAATCCCACAAGCTGACCATGTCGATGCGGGGCCCTCTGGCGCTGTAAGCGTCGTACTGTGTCGTGGGTGCGCCTGTGCGGCGCGGATTGGGCGCTATATAGGAATGGCGAAATCAGTTCGGAGACAGGCGCGCTTGGCCAACCATCTGCATATCGGCGACCTTCCCGACGGCCTGTTCGCGGATGCGGAAGCCGTGGCGATCGATTCGGAGACCATGGGCCTGATCCTGGGCCGCGATCCGCTCTGCGTGGTCCAGCTGTCGGACGGCAAGGGCGACGCCCACCTGGTTCAACTGAACCGCTCGACCTATGACGCGCCGAACCTGAAGCGGGTGCTGACCGACCCGAAGATCCTGAAGATCTTCCATTTCGGCCGCTTTGATATCGCCATGTTCCACCTGCATCTTGGGGTGGTGACCGCACCCGTCTACTGCACCAAGATCGCCTCCAAGCTGGCCCGGACCTACACCGACCGCCACGGCCTGAAGGACGTCAGCAAGGAACTGCTGGGCGTCGACATGTCCAAGGCGCAGCAGAGCTCCGACTGGGGCGCGGCCAAGCTGTCGGACGAGCAGGTCGCCTACGCCGCCTCCGACGTGCTGCACCTGCACGCCCTGCGCACCAAGCTGGACGCCATGCTGGTCCGCGAGGGCCGCGACGGCCTGGCCCGCGCCTGTTTCGACTTCCTCCCGCACCGCGCCCTGCTGGACGTGAGGGGCTGGGAAGAGGTCGACATCTTCGCTCACGCCTGAGGTGACGATGACGCTCGCCGCCGCCTCGGAGCGACCGCAGGTCCCAACGGACTTCGAGCGCTGGCGCCGGCGATCGCTGCTGGTCCGCCGCCTGCGCGTCATCCTGCCGACCCTGATCGGCATGATCCTGGCCTCCATGGTCGGGTTCGTGCTGCACACCACCTTCCTGGGCCGCGACGCCGCGCCGCGCGAGGCCGACGCGCCGATCCAGCTGGTCAATCCGCGTTTCGTCGGCAAGGACGAGAAGGGGCGGGCCTTCGTGCTGACGGCCTCCACGGCGGTGCGCGACGAAAACGACTACCAGCGGGTGCTGCTGGACAAGCCGGCCCTGATCCTCGACGCCGAAGGATCCAATCCGACCCGGGTTACGGCCAAGTCCGGCGTCTATCGCGAAGATCGCCGGGTGCTGAACCTGGACGGCGGAGTGAAGATGAGCGGCGGCGACGTCAGCTTCGACACCGCGTCGTCGATCTTCAACACCGCCACCGGCGAGCTGGAAGGCCAGGGCGAGATCTCCGGCGCCTCGTCGCTTGGCGAAATCACCGCGAAGTCCTATGGCGTGTACGACAAGGGCGAGCGCCTGGTCTTCAAGGGCGGGGTGCGCGGACGTATCGATTCGAAGTAGAGCTATGCAGGAATGCACTCGCACTTTCGAACCGGGCATCCCAAATGGGCTTCATGAGCATGAGCGGGCTTGAAATGACGAAGCTGGCGGCCCTCGCGGCCTTGGCGCTTGGACTGTGCGCCGGACCCGCGGCAGCGCAGCTCTCGCAGAACTCCGACGCGCCGGTCGATATCACCGCCGATTCGCTCGAGGTGGTGAACACCCAGTGCCTGTCGATCTGGAGCGGCTCGGCCGAGGCGCTGCAGGACACGACCCGGCTGCGGGCCGATGTGCTGAAGACCTTCTCGCAGAAGGCCCCGGCGCGGCCCGGCGGCCAGGCCGGCGCCTGCGGCACGCTCGAGCGCATGGAAGCGATCGGCAACGTCTTCTACGTCACCCCGCAGCAGCGGGTTCGCGGCAACAACGCCACCTACGAGGTGGCGGCCGAGCGGATCATCATCACCGGCGACGTGGTTGCGGTGTCCGGCTCGAACGTGATCCGCGGCGACAGGCTGGTGGTCAATGTCGCGACCGGCGACGCGCAGATGGAGTCTGGCGCCAAGGGGCGCGGCAAGGCCCGGCCGCGCGCGGTGATCTATCCTGATCAGCAGTCGTCGGCGGCCCAGTCCGCCGCGCGGCGCTAGGCGTTCCCTTGAAGGCCGACGCCTCCGATTCCCTCCCGGCCCTTGCCGGGGAAGGCTTGGTTGTCGACAACATCGGCAAGTCCTTCCGCAAGCGTCCCGTGGTCAAGGGCGTCTCGCTGCGCCTGGCGCGTGGCGAGGTGGCGGGCCTGCTGGGCCCGAACGGGGCGGGCAAGACCACCTGCTTCTACATGATCACCGGCCTGATCCCGGCCGACTACGGCTCGATCTATCTGGACGGCGAGAACATCACCCAACAGCCGATGTACCAGCGCGCCCGCATGGGCGTCGGTTATCTGCCGCAGGAAACCTCGATCTTCCGGGCCATGACCGTGGAAGAGAACGTGATGGCCGTGGTCGAGCTGCGCGAACGCAGCCAGAGCCGGGCCAAGACGGCGGTGACCGAGCTGCTGCAGGAACTGCGCATCGAGCACCTGCGCAATTCCCCGGCCATCTCGCTGTCGGGCGGCGAGCGCCGCCGGGTGGAGATCGCCCGGGCCCTGGCCAGCGAACCGTCGTTCATGCTGCTCGACGAGCCGTTCGCCGGCATCGACCCGCTGGCCATCGCCGACATCCGCGAGGTCATCACCTACCTCAAGGGGCGCGGCATCGGCATCCTGATCACCGACCACAATGTCCGCGAGACCCTGGACATCATCGACCGCGCCTCGATCATCCATGCCGGCGAGGTGCTGTTCGAAGGCACTCCCGACCAGATCGTCGACGACCCCGAAGTGCGCCGGGTCTATCTCGGCGAGCGGTTCGGCTAGGCTTCCGCCTCGGCCGCGGCTTCCCGTTCTCGATACCGCCGTCGTTCCTCCTCGATGGCCGCGCGCCACCGGGCCCGCAGCAGCGAGGGGCGTTCGGGGAAGCGGTCTTCCAAGAACTCGGCGTCGAGCACCCGGTCGGTGCGGAAGTTGCGGAAATCGGTGCGCAGCTCGCACCAGGCGACCAGCATCCGCACCGTCTCGTGATAGCCGACCGTGACCGGCCAGACGGTGCGCCGGCTCTCGCGGTCCTGCTCGTCGCGGTATCTCAGAGTGATCTTACGGCCGCCGCGGATCGCAGCGCGAACCTGGGCCATGTCCAGCAGGTCCGGCGGCTGAGTGCGCCAACCGGGCACGGCGCGGCCTGCCGGCTCCAGCACGAACGGGCGCAGGCGTTCAGGGACCGAGGCGCCGATCTTGGCGATCAGGTCCTGGGCGGCCCTTGCGAGCGATGGGTCGCCGCGGCTGGCCACCCACTGCGCGCCGAGCACCGCGGCCTCGATCTCATCGGGGGTCAGCATCAGCGGCGGCAGGTCGAAGCCCTGGTCGAGCACATAGCCCATGCCGGCCTCGCCACGGATCGGCACCCGCTGACCCATCAGGGTGGCGATGTCGCGATAGACCGTGCGCTTGGAAGTCTCGAGTTCCTCGGCGATGGCGTCGGCGGTGATGGGCGCTCGCGCCCGGCGCATGATCTGGATGATCTGGAACAGGCGATCGGCGCGTCGCATGGAGATCCGCTTCATGGGGGGCAGCATCGGGGAGCGATGCTGACAGCATGCTGTCAGTAGGTGAGTTCTAAGCCAATGACGTTCTTTGAGGGAGAGACGTCATGATCACGCTTTACGGAGCCGGCGCGAACTTCGGCCTTCCCGAGGTCAGCCCCTATGTCACCAAGACCGAGGTCCATCTGCGGATGGCGGGGCTGGACTACGTCAAGGAATTCGCCATGCCGCACCTGTCGCCCAAGGGCCAGCTGCCCTGGCTGGACGATGACGGCGAACTGATCGCCGACAGCCATTTCATCCGGCTGCACCTGGAACGGAAGTACGGCGTCGATTTCGACGAGGGGCTCTGCGCGGTCGAACGGGCCCAGGCCTGGGCCATCGAGCGGATGATTGAGAACCACTTCGGCTGGACGCTCGCCCACGTGCGCTGGCTGATCCCTGAGAATTACGCCAAGGGCCCGGCCCAGTTCTTCAACGCCATGCCGCCGGAAATGCAGGAGGGCATGCGCCGCGACATCCAGGGCCGAGTGGCCGAGAACATCCGAGCGGTCGGGGTCGGCCGCCATTCGGAGCCCGAGGTGCTGGCTCTGGGCGTGCGTTCGCTGGCGGCGCTCTCGGCGCTGCTGGGCGACAAGCCGTTTCTGATGGGATGCCGGCCGACCAGCGTCGACGCCATCGCGTTCGGGATGCTGGCCGGGCTGATGACGCCCTTCTTCGACGCGCCGATCCGCGACCGCGCGATGACCTTCGGCAACCTGGCGGCCTATGTCGACCGCATGATGGCCGGGGTCTATCCGGAGTTCGCCTGGCGGCCGCTCAACTTGCCGGCGGAGGCGGTCGCGGCCTAGCCCGGTCGGCAAGAATTAACGCCTGCGCCTGCGAACTCCACGCCGGCGCGGACGCGACCCGGCGGGAAAACCCGAAAAACGCAGCCGATCGCGCGCCGGCGAGCCTTCGCCGCGCGGTTAACTAATCGGTGGTGATGCGCGCGCTAACCTCGCCAGCAAGAAACAGGCCAGGAGGCAAAGTTGGCGCTCGGCGCGCGTTTGGAGCTCAGGCAAGGGCAGGGGCTGGTCATCACCCCCCAGCTGCAGCAGGCGATCAAGCTGCTGCAGTTGTCGAACCTTGAGCTCGAAGCCTTCGTCGAGGGTGAGCTGGAGCGCAATCCGCTGCTGCAGCGGGACGAGCGCGAATCAGAGGGCGACCGCGAGGAAGCGCCGCGCGAGGCCGAGGCCGCTTCGTCCGAACACCTTTCCGACCACGCGGCCGCGGCCGACATGGACACCTCCCACGACCAGGCCTCGCCTGGCGAGCACGCCACCGGCGACGCCCAGGAAGCCCAGCACGCCGGCGGCGCGGTGGATTGGTCCAAGGCCGGCAAGGGCGGCGGGTTCGAGGACACCGAGGATTTCGAAGGCCGCCTGACCCGCGAAAAGACGCTCAGCGAACATCTGCACGACCAGCTGGCGGTGGCGGGCCTTTCGCCCGCCCAAGGCGTGATCGCCGCGGTGCTGATCGACGGGGTCGACGAGGGCGGCTACCTGCGGATCGATCTGGTTGAGACTGCCGAGCGGCTCGGCTGCGAGTTGGCCGCTGTCGAAGGCGTGCTGACCGCGCTGCAGGGCTTCGAGCCGACCGGGGTGTTCGCCCGCGACGTGCGCGAGTGCCTGATGCTGCAGCTCAAGGAACGCGACCGCTGCGATCCGGCCATGCTGGCCATGCTCGACAATCTCGAGCTGCTCGCTCGCCGCGACATGGGCGCCCTGCGCAAAATCTGCGGCGTCGACGACGAGGACATGCGTGACATGGTCGCCGAGCTGCGCGGCCTGACCCCGCGGCCCGGGGCGGCGTTCGGCGGCGAGCCGAGCCAGCCGGTGGCCCCGGACGTGTTCGTGCGCGAGGGCCTGGGCGGCCTGTGGCACGTGGAGCTGAACACCGACACCCTGCCGCGGCTGCTGGTCGACCAGCGCTATCACGCCCGGGTGGCCGGCGGCGCGCGCACCGACCAGGAAAAGGTGTTCGTCGCCGACTGCATGGCCAGCGCCAACTGGCTGGTGAAGAGCCTCGACCAGCGGGCCAAGACCATTCTGAAGGTGGCCAGCGAGATCGTGCGCCAGCAGGACGGCTTCCTGGCCTTCGGGGTCGAGCACCTGCGGCCGCTGAACCTGAAGACCGTGGCAGACGCCATCGGCATGCACGAGTCGACCGTCAGCCGGGTGACCTCGAACAAGTACATCGCCACCCCGCGCGGCCTGTTCGAACTGAAGTTCTTCTTTACGTCCTCGATCGCCTCCACCTTGGGCGGCGAAGCGCACTCGGCCGAGAGCGTGCGTCACAAGATCAAGCAGTTGATCGACGCCGAGCGCGGCGAGCGCGACGTGCACTCCGACGACCGGATCGTCGAGATCCTCAAGGAGACCGGTGTGGACATCGCGCGCCGCACTGTGGCCAAGTATCGCGAAGCCATGCGTATCCCGTCGTCGGTGGAACGTCGGCGGATGCTGAAGGAAGCAGTTTAACTGCCTTCACCATCTCTCCCCGCGTTGGGGGAGGAGTTCTCCTTGTGTATTGCGACGTGCCTGAGGCGGCGTCGGGCGAAGTGAACGCCTCCGGCCTTCGGCGCGTTGAATCGACGTCAACCGGAGCCGTGACACATGGAAACCGTCAAAGAGCATCACACCGAGCGGATGTCGCGAAACAGCACCGAGTACGCGGTGCTGTTCGTGCTGCTGCTGGCCTCCTCGGGCCTATTCTTCGGGTTCTCGGTGGCGACCATCATCGGCGTGCTGAACCCGACCGGCTAGGCAGTGGGGGCATGATCGGCCCCTAGCTACGGCCTTGCCGAGAAATTCTGTCTTGAGCATCCCAAGTCTCGGGCTAGGGATGTGCGGTGATCAGCTTTCAATCCGTCGGCAAGACTTTTGCGCGCGCGCCCGCGCCGGCGCTGCGTGACGTCACCCTGCAAGTCGCGCCCGGCGAGGTGTTCGGGGTCATCGGGCAATCGGGGGCGGGCAAGTCCACACTCATCCGCCTGATCAACGGGCTGGAGCGTCCGAGCGACGGCCGCGTGGTCACAGACGGCGAGGATGTCGGCGCGCTGAGCGCGGGTGCGCTACGGGCCCTGCGCCGCCGGGTCGGGATGATCTTCCAGCACTTCAACCTGCTGGCCTCGAAGACCGTGGCCGACAACATCGCCTATCCGCTGAAGGTGGCCGGCGTGCCGAGGGCCGAGATCGGGCCGCGAGTCGCGCAGCTGCTGGCGCGGGTCGGGCTGGCCGACCAGGCGCACAAGTATCCGGCCCAGCTTTCGGGCGGGCAAAAGCAGCGGGTGGGGATCGCCCGGGCATTGGCCAACGGTCCGAAGATCCTACTGTGCGACGAGGCGACCAGCGCGCTGGACCCGCAGACCACCGAACAGATCCTCGACCTGTTGGCCGAATTGAACCGCGAGCTTGGTCTGACCATCGTGCTGATTACCCACGAGATGGAGGTGATCCGCCGGGTCTGCCACCGCGTGGCCGTGCTCGACGCCGGCTCGGTGGTGGAGAGCGGCGAGGTGGCCGAGGTGTTCCTGCATCCCCAACACGCGGTGACCCGGGCCCTGGTGGCCGACGCCGCCGGCCTGGGGGCCAGCGCCACGCCGGGGGCGTTGCGGCTGACCTTCCGCGGCCAGGCCACCTTCGAGCCGATCCTGGGGCGCATCGCCCGCGACACCGGCGTCGACTACTCGATCCTGGCCGGCCGCATCGACCGCATTCGCGACGAGCCCTACGGCCAGCTGCTGGTCTCGCTGGTCGGCGGCGACGTCGGCAAGGCGCGCGAGCGGCTCAGCGCCGCCGGCGTGCGCGTCGAGGAGGCGTGAGCGCCATGTTCGCCAACATCAACTGGGCCGACATCGGCCAGGCGACCATCGACACCCTGGTGATGCTGCTGGGCTCGCTGGGGTTCTCGGTGCTGCTGGGCCTGCCGCTGGGGGTGATCCTGTTCCTAACCGGCAAGGGGCGGCTGCTGGATAATCCAGTCGCGCACGGAGCGCTGTCGTTCGCGGTCAATGTGCTGCGCTCGGTGCCGTTCGTGATCCTGCTGATCGTGATGATCCCGCTGACCATGCTGCTGGTCGGGACGTCGCTCGGCGTGGCCGGGGCGATCCCGCCGCTGGTGGTGGGCGCCGCGCCGTTCTACGCCCGGCTGGTCGAGACCGCCCTGCGCGAGGTGGACAAGGGCGTGATCGAGGCGGCCCAGGCCATGGGCGCCAGTCCGCGCCAGATCGTGTTCGGAGCACTGTTGCCCGAGGCGCTGCCGGGCATCGTCGCCGGCGCCACGGTCACCGCCATCGCCCTGGTCTCCTACACCGCCATGGCCGGGGTGGTCGGAGCGGGCGGGCTGGGCGATCTGGCCATCCGTTTTGGTTATCAGCGGTTCCAGACCGACGTCATGGTCGTGACGGTGCTGCTGCTGCTGGCCCTGGTTCAGGGGCTGCAATGGGCGGGCGACCGCCTGGTCATCAAGCTCAGCCGACGCTGAGCGCGAGAGGTACGAATTCCATGCTCACCAAGCGCAACCTGATCCTGGCCGTCGCCGCCGCCCTGGCGCTGGCCGCCTGCGGGCAGAAGCCGGCCGCCGGCGGCGGCGCCTCCGACACCCTGGTGGTCGCCGCGACGCCGGTGCCGCACGCCGAGATCCTGGAGGTGGTGCGCCCGATCCTGGCCAAGGAAGGCGTGAAGTTGGATGTGAAGGTGTTCAACGACTACGTGCAGCCCAACCTGCAGGTCGATCAAAAGCAGCTGGACGTGAACTACTTCCAGACCGCGCCCTATCTCGACGAGTTCAACAAGGCGCGCGGCACCCATCTGGTGAAGGTGGTCGGCGTGCACATCGAGCCGATCGGCGCTTATTCGAAGAAGCACAAGAGCCTGGCCGACCTGCCGCAGGGCGCCAGCGTGGCGATCCCCAACGAGCCGAGCAACGGCGGCCGGGCGTTGCTGCTGCTGCAGAAGGGCGGACTGATCACCCTGAAGGATCCCGCCAACCCGCTGCAGACCCTGAACGACATCGTCGCCAATCCGAAGGGCCTGAAGTTCAAGGAGCTGGAGGCCGCGACCCTGCCGCGGGTGCTGGGCGAACTGGACCTGGCGGTGATCAACACCAACTACGTCCTCGACGCCGGCCTCAGCCCCGCCAAGGACGCGCTGATCCTCGAGGACGGCAACAGCCCCTATGTGAATCTGCTGGTCGCCCGGCCGGACAACAAGGACGACCCGCGCGTGCAGAAGCTGGCCAAGGCGCTGACCAGCCCGGAGGTGAAGGCCTTCATCGCGAAGACCTACGGCGGCGCGGTGCAGCCGGCGTTCTAGCCGTCGAGTTGCTCCCCCGCTGGGGGAGCTGCCAGCCGGAAGGCCGACGGAGGGGGATTGCTGACTCCGCAAGCCCCCTCCGTCTCGGCGCGGCGCGCCGATCCACCTCCCCCAAGAGGGGAGGAATTGAGAGTCCCTACCGCGCCAGCTGCTCGGCGATCTGGACGGCGTTGAGGGCGGCGCCCTTCAGCAGTTGGTCGCCGGCCGCGAACAGGCTGAGCGTGCGGCCGGTCGGGTCGGAGAGGTCGGCGCGGATGCGGCCGACCAGCACGTCGTCGGCGCCGGAGGCTTCGTTGGGCATCGGGAAGTGGTTGCGCTGGGCGTCGTTGACCAGCTTCACGCCGGGCGCCGCGGCCAGCCATTCCTCGGCCTCGGCCGGGGTCACCGGACGCTCGAACTCCACAGTCAGCGACATGGAGTGGGCGCGTAGCACCGGCACCCGCACGCAGGTGAAGGACAGCCGCAGGTCCGGCGCCGACATGATCTTGCGGATCTCCTCCATCGCCTTCAGCTCTTCGCCGTTGTAGCCGCTGGCGGCGTCCACGCTGGCGTTGTGGCTGAACAGGTTGAAGGCGTAGGGGTGCGGCAGGACCTTGGGCTCAAAGGCCTCGCCGGCCAGATAGGCGGCGGTGGACTGCTCGAGTTCGGCCATGGCCGCGGCGCCGGCGCCTGAGGCCGACTGATAGGTGGCGCCGATCACCCGGGCGATGGGGCTGTGGGCGTGCAGCGGCTGCAGCGCCATGACCGCGATGGCGGCCACGCAGTTGGGATTGGCGACGATGCGCGGCCGGTCGGCCAGCAGGCCGCCGTTCACCTCGGGCACCACCAGCGGCGTCCCGTCCTGCATGCGGAAGGCCGAAGAGTTGTCGACCACCAGGCAGCCCTTGGCGGCGGCGATCGGCGCGAACTCGCGGCTGATCGAGGCGCCGGCCGAGAACAGGGCGATGTCGACGCCGGTGAACGAGTCGGCGGTCAGGGCCTCGACGGCGACCTGGCGGCCCTGGAACTGGTAGGTGCGGCCGGCCGAGCGCGGCGAGGCCAGCAGCTTCAGCGCCCGGACCGGGAAGTTGCGGCGCTCAAGGCACTCCATCAGCTCGACGCCGACGGCGCCGGTGGCGCCGACGATGGCGACGTTGAACAGGCGCTGGCCGGCGGGGTGGGCGACTTCGGTGGAAAGCATGGCTCTATCGTCTCCGGTGATGAGTTCCGGAAGGCCAGGGTCTTTCGCGTTTCGTGGAATGCGACCCCGGCCTGCCGGCGGGGTCCTTGGGGTCTTACGCGGCGAGCACGCGCGAATCCCCAAGCCCCGCGGGCATGGTGATTTTAATCGCGTTTTTAATGGTCGAACGACGCATGCCGCTCCGATAAGTCAAAGAGCGCCTAGTTGTAAATGGCGAATTGTGAGCCAAATCATCCTGAGCCTGCGCGTTGTCGTCGCGATGTGGCGCAGGAGGGACCGCAGCGGACGGAATGGACGACGAGACCGACCGCGCCCCTATTTCCCGGATCATCCGCGACCTGAGCGCGCGCGAGAGCGTCAGCGTGGGCGAAATCGTCGACGTGTTCGGCACCCGCGCGTTCGGCGCGCTGCTGTTCATCTTCGCCCTGCCGAACCTGCTGCCGCTGCCGCCTGGTTCCTCGACCATCCTGGGCGCCCCGCTGCTGTTGCTGACCCCGCAGGTGGCGATGGGGGTGCCGGCGCCCTGGCTGCCGCGCGCGGTCGACGCCCGACGGATCAGCGGGACAGATCTCAATAAGGCGTTCGGCCGGCTGTTGCCCTGGGTCGAGCGGTTCGAGAAGATTTCCCGCCCGCGGTTGCCGATCATGTTCAACCCGATCGGCGAGCGCGTGATCGGGGTTGTTTGCAGCCTGCTGTCGTTCGTGCTGATCCTGCCGATCCCGCTCGGCAACCTGCTGCCGGCCCTGACCATCGGGATCTTCGGGTTTTCGCTGTTCCAGCGCGATGGCCTTTTTGCGGCCGCTGGCTGGGTCCTGGCGGGGTTCAGCGCCTTTCTTCTGTATGTCGCCGCCGACGCCGTGATCGGTGGAGTTCGCCTTCTCGTGAACTGGCTTGGGGGCGCTTGACACCTTCGCTGCTCCGGCGCGTTGATAGGGCATGCAAGTCTTAGTCTCCGGCAAGCATGTCGCCGTCGGGGAGGCCCTGCGAGAGCGGGTCACCGACGAAATCACGGGCTCGATCGGCAAGTACTTCGAACGCGGCGGGGACGCCGATGTCGTGGTCAGTCGAGAGGGTCATTCCTTCCGAGTCGATTGCGCAGTGAAGCTGGCCTCAGGCCAGGCGTTGCAGTCCCACGGCCTGGGCACCGACGCTCACGGCGCGTTCGACGCAGCGCTCGCCAAGATCGAGACGCGCATTCGGCGCTACAAGCGCCGCTTGAAGAGTCACTCGGCCGCCGCGAACGCCAAGCTGGCGGAAACCGCGTCCTACTTCGTCATCCGCGCGCCCGAGGGCGACGAGGATGTCGATTGGGATGACGGCGAAACGCCGCAGGCCCTGAACAAACCGCCTTCGGCAATGGTAATCGCTGAAACGGAAAAGCCAGTCCGGGAGATGACCGTTTCGATGGCGGTCATGGAGTTGGACTTGACGGAATCTCAAACAATCGTGTTTAGGAACGCCGCTCACGGGGGCTTGTCCGTGGTGTACCGCCGGCCAGATGGAAATATCGGCTGGATCGATCCCGAACGTACGAAATCGCTCAATGGGACCGGAGTGAACGGAGCCAGCGTCTAGGCGCTGGTTCGTCCTCTATTCCTGGAGCCGGACGTAGGTCGGGCCAGCTGTCGAGTTTGGGCGTCACGAGAACTATGCAGATTGGCGACATCCTGGATCGCGCCGCTATCGCGGTACGCGCGAGCGCGCCCAGCAAGCGTCAGGCCCTGGCCGTAGCAGCGGAAATCGCTGGGCGGCAGTTCGGCCTGGACGCTGGAGTGGTGCTCGACGCGTTGATCGAGCGCGAGAACGCGGGCTCCACCGGCGTCGGACACGGCGTCGCCGTGCCGCATGCGCGCCTGCCGGGCCTCAGCAGCATGCGCGGCGTCTTCGTGCGGCTGGACCAGCCGGTCGACTTCGAGGCGGTGGACGAACAGCCGGTGGACCTGATCTTCGCGCTGTTCGCGCCGCCGAACGCCAGCTCCGAGCATCTGCGGGCCCTGGCCCGGGTCTCGCGCCTGCTGCGCCAAGGCGACCTGCGCGAGCGCCTGCGCCAGACGCGGACGCCTGACGCGGTGCATGCTCTGCTAGTTCAGGAAATGCCGTCAGCGGCGGCTTAAGGCAGCCCGTTCCGGACGGGGGCGGGCCCGCCGGACCCGCCCAAGGGCTTCGTTCAATCTAGTGGACCGAGACCGGCGCCAGCTCGTGCGCCAGGGCCGCGGCCATGGCCGAGTCCTTGTCGGTCAGCACCGCTAGGCGTTCGCCATCGGCGCGGTGGACCGCATAGAGAATTTGATCGGGATCGAGCTGAAACCCCTGGATCTGTGCAGCAGGCGTGCTGGCGATGATCTCGGCAGCCTTGATCGGGCGGACGTAAACGAGGTCCGGGGCTCCAAGAGCAGCGAAAGCTTCAGTCGTCAGTGCGGGCGTCATCATGACCACCTCCGTAAAACTCAACGCGTCGAACGGCCGCCGGTTCAGCCGGCCGTCTTGATGGGGATCCGCTGGATGAGCCGTTCCGGCTCGGGCCGGACCAGGTCGATATGCAGCAAGCCATGCGCCAGGGTGGCGCTATCGACCTTCATGCCGTCGGCCAGGATGAAGGTGCGTACGAAGCCCCGAGCCGCGATGCCGCGGTGCAGGTAGGCCTCGTCAGCAGCGCCTTCGCGCTTGCCGGCGACGATAAGTTGGCGGTCCTCGATGGTCACCTGCAGCTGGTCCGGCGCGAAGCCGGCCACGGCCAGGGTGATCCGCAAGGCGCCGTCGCCACGGTCTTCGACATTGTAGGGCGGATAGCTCTCCGCAGCGGCCTTGGCGGCGCGCTCGATGAGACTGCGGGTATGATCAAAGCCCAGCAGGAAGGGGCTGTCGAAGACAAGCGACCGGTTCATTCCAGAGTCCTCGGTTTAAGCGACTCCCCGAATCTCCGCCCAAAGCTGGCGCGGCGGTCCGGTTGGAACAGATGTGGCGATTGCAGCGGTCGATTTCAACGGCGGCCGAAGCGGGCGGGCCGCGGGCTGGACAGCCGCACGTCGATGCCGGTTGCGGCGCTGTCACGCTCTAGGTTCTTGAGCGATGCTCCCGGGCGAGTCGATGCGCGATGGCCCGGAAAAGGCGAAGGCCCGCAGCGCTAACTGCGGGCCTCCATGGTGGAGCTAAGCGGAGTCGAACCGCTGACCTCTTGAATGCCATTCAAGCGCTCTACCAGCTGAGCTATAGCCCCGAGGTCTCGGGTCTCTCAGGAGGTGGCCCCCCGAAGAGGCGCGGAACCTAGTCTGAGAGTTTCGTGCGATCAACCCACCCCGGAGAGATTTTTTTGGGTGGGTTGTCGCACCCCGGATTTACCGGTCGTCGTCGTCCCCTTCGCCCGGGAGACCCTCGATTTCCGTATCGTCGAAATCGTCCTCGTCCTCGTCCTCGAGGAACGGAACGTCGTCGGTTTCCTCGTCCTCGAGGTCGTCCTCGGTGAACTCGGAGAGCTGGTCTTCCGGCGTGGCGTCGGGAGCCTCGTCGTCATCGTCCGAAACGAGCGGCGGCTCGTTGGCGACTTCGTCGAGTTCCGGGGTGACGGCCTCGTCTTCTTCTTCTTCTTCGTCCTCGACGGCCTTGCCGCGGACTTGATCCTCGGCTTCCTCGTGCTCGTGATCGACGGGCGAGGTGCGGGCGCGGACGCGGCGGGTCCGGACGGCTTCGTCCGGATCGAATTCATTGGCGCATTTCGGGCAATGGGCAGGCCGGCGCTGCAGGTCGTAGAACTTCGCCTGGCAGTTGGGGCAAATCTGCTTTGCACCCAGTTCGGGATTGGCCAAGGGGCTGAGCCTCTTTGAGCGATAGGGAATTGAAGCCGGCTCCCTTGCCATGGGCGGGGAGCGCTGTCAAAAGCAAACCCCTTTTCGAAAAACAGCAAGGCCTTAAGGAGGCTTGCCATCCCATGACGTCGGCAGGACTGACCGCGAAACGCGGCGGCCCGCTGCGGGGCCGCGTGCGCGCCCCAGGCGACAAATCGATCTCTCACCGTTCGCTGATCCTGGGCGCCCTGGCGCAAGGGACGACGGAGATCGAAGGGCTTCTCGAAGGGGATGACGTGCTGCGCACCGCCGCGGCGATGCGCAGTTTCGGCGCCAAGGTCGAACGGCTAGGCGAGGGACGATGGCGCGTCGAGGGCCAGGGCGGCTTCGCCGAGCCGGCCGACGTCGTTGACTGCGGCAACGCCGGTACCGGGGTTCGCTTGATCATGGGCGCCATGGCCGGCTTCCCATTCGCCGCCACCTTCACCGGCGATGAGTCGCTGCGCGGTCGTCCGATGCGCCGGGTGCTGGGGCCGCTGGGGCAGATGGGCGCGAGCTTCGTCGGCCGATCGAACGGTCGCCTGCCGCTGACCCTGCAGGGCGGGGCGCTGAAATATCTGTCGTATCGGCTGCCGGAGCCCTCGGCCCAGGTGAAGTCGGCGGTGCTGCTGGCTGGTCTGCACGCGCAGGGGGGCGCCCAGGTCATCGAACCGGAGGCCACCCGCGACCACACCGAGCGGATGCTGCGGGCCTTCGGCGCGACCGTCGAGGTCGAGGATCGGGCCGACGGCCGCTGGATCACCCTGCCGGGCGGACAGAAGCTGACGGGAACCACCGTGCGGGTGCCGGGCGATCCCTCTTCGGCCGCCTTCCCGCTGGTGGCGGCGCTGGTGACGCCGGGTTCCGAGGTGACGGTCGAGGGCGTGCTGCTCAACGAACTGCGCACGGGCCTGTTCACGACCTTGCAGGAGATGGGCGCGGACCTGGTCATCTCGAACGTCCGCGAGGAAAGCGGCGAGCAGGTGGGCGACATCACCGCCAGGCATTCGGCGCTGAAGGGCGTCGAGGTGCCCCCGGAGCGCGCGCCTTCGATGATCGACGAGTATCCGATCCTGGCGGTGGCGGCGTCGTTCGCCGACGGCCAGACTGCGATGCGCGGCATCGGCGAGATGCGGGTGAAGGAAAGCGACCGCATCGCCCTGATGGCGGCGGGCCTGGCGGCTTGCGGCGTCGGGGTCGAGGAGGAGCCCGAGGCCCTGATCGTGGTCGGCTCGGCCCGTGGCAACCACCTGGTCGGTGGCGGGGCGCGGGTGACGACCAAGGGCGACCACCGGATCGCCATGTCGCATCTGGTCATGGGCCTGGCCTCGGAGGAGGCGGTGGCCGTGGACGAGCCAGGCATGATCGCCACCAGCTTCCCCGGCTTCGTGGAGCTGATGCGCGGCATGGGCGCGGACATATCGTGAAGGGGCCGTTCGTCATCGCGGTCGATGGGCCGGCGGCGTCGGGCAAGGGCACCATCGCCAGCCGTCTGGCCGAGGCCTACGACCTGCCGATGCTGGATTCGGGCCTGCTCTACCGGGCGGTCGGGGTTCTGCTGCACCGGCATGGCGGCGACTTCGACGACGTGGACGCGGCGACCATGGTGGCCGCCGAACTGACCGCCGAGATGCTGACCGATCCGGCCTTCCGCACCCGCGAGGCCGGCGAGGCCGCGAGCCGGGTCGCTGTGCATACCCCGGTCCGCATCGCCCTGCGCGAGATGCAGCAGGCATTCGCTCGCCGACCGGGCGGGGCGGTGATCGACGGCCGCGACATCGGCACGGTCATCGCGCCGGAAGCGCCGGCGAAGCTCTTTGTGACCGCCCGGGCCGAGGTCCGCGCCGAGCGCCGGTTCAAGCAGCTGCAGGCCCAGGGCGAGGCGGTGACCTACGAGGACATCCTGGCCGACATCCTCAAGCGCGACGCCCGCGACGGCGGCCGCGCCGACAGCCCGATGATGCAGGCCGACGACGCCGTCTTGCTGGATACCAGTGAAATGACTATAGAGCAGGCCACCGATGCGGCCCGCCGTATCGTCGAGGCGGCGCGCGCGCGCTGGGAGCTTTCCTAAGGAAGGCGACTGGCCCGCAAATCCAACCGCGCCTTTTCCTCGCACGGCTGCGGGCAAATCACCGGCGCGGGGTCTCCCGCGTCATCGGTCGCAACCCTCAACCTGACGCCAGGACTCCGTCCGAACTTCCGTTCGGCTGGGCCCGCATCCTTTCCGGGATATGGCGTCATCCAAGTACGAAAGAACATCAATGGCTGACGATCTTAGCCTCAACCCCTCCCGCGACGACTTCGCCGCCCTGCTCGACGCCTCGATGGGCGGTCGTGACTTCATGGAAGGCACCGTCGTCAAGGGCGCCGTGGTCGGCATCGAAAAGGACTTCGCCATCATCGACGTCGGTCTGAAGACCGAAGGCCGCGTTCCCGTGAAGGAATTCGGCGTCGATGACGAAGGCAAGGCGACCCTGAAGGTCGGCGACACCGTCGAAGTCTTCCTGGAGCGCGTCGAAAACGCCATGGGCGAAGCGGTCATCAGCCGCGACAAGGCCCGCCGCGAAGAAGCCTGGACCCGTCTGGAAGGCGTCTACGAGAAGAACGAACCCGTCATGGGTACGATCGTGGGCCGCGTGAAGGGCGGCTTCACCGTCGACCTGGGCGGCGCCTCGGCCTTCCTTCCCGGCAGCCAAGTCGACATCCGCCCGGTGCGCGACGTCGGCCCGCTCATGGGCAAGGAACAACCCTTCGCCATCCTCAAGATGGACCGTCCGCGCGGCAACATCGTCGTCTCGCGTCGCGCCATCCTGGAAGAAGCCCGCGCCGAACAGCGCACGGAGCTGGTCAGCCAGCTGCAAGAGGGCGAAGTCCGCGAAGGCGTGGTCAAGAACATCACCGATTACGGTGCGTTCGTTGACCTGGGCGGCATTGACGGCCTGCTGCACGTGACCGACATGAGCTGGAAGCGCGTCAACCACCCGAGCCAAGTGCTCGCGGTCGGCGACACCGTGAAGGTCCAGATCGTGAAGATCAATCCGGACACCCAGCGCATCAGCCTCGGCATGAAGCAGCTGCAGTCCGACCCGTGGGACGGCGTGGAAGCCAAGTACCCGGTGGGCGCGAAGTTCACCGGCCGGATCACCAACATCACCGACTACGGCGCCTTCGTGGAGCTGGAAGCCGGTGTCGAGGGCCTGGTCCACGTCTCGGAAATGTCCTGGACCAAGAAGAACGTCCACCCCGGCAAGATCGTCTCGACCTCGCAAGAAGTCGACGTGGTCGTGCTGGACGTCGATCCGTCGAAGCGCCGCGTGTCGCTGGGCCTGAAGCAGGCCATGGCGAACCCGTGGGACGCCTTCGTGGCCGCCCATCCGATCGGCTCGACCGTCGAAGGCGAAGTCAAGAACGCGACCGAATTCGGTCTGTTCATCGGCCTCGACAACGACATCGACGGCATGGTGCACCTGTCGGATCTCGACTGGACCGTGTCGGGTGAAGAAGCGATCGCCAAGTACAACAAGGGCGACGTGGTCAAGGCGCGCGTTCTCGACGTCGACGTCGAGAAGGAACGCATCTCGCTGGGCATCAAGCAGCTGGCCGGCGACCCGATGCAGGGCGACACCTATCGTTCGAAGCAGACCGTCACCGTCACCGTCACCGAGATCACCTCGGGCGGTATCGAAGTGAAGTTCGGCGACGACGAAGCCCCGATGACGGCCTTCATCCGCAAGTCCGACCTGTCGCGCGACCGTGGCGATCAGCGCCCCGAGCGCTTCGCCGTGGGCGACCGCGTCGACGCTCAGATCACCAGCATCGACAAGGCCGCTCGCCGCGTCGCGCTGTCGATCAAGGCTCTGGAAATGGCCGACGAGAAGGAAGCCATCGAGCAGTTCGGTTCGTCGGACTCCGGCGCGTCGCTGGGCGACATCCTCGGCGCTGCCCTTCGCGAGAAGGCCGGCAAGGAATAAGCCTGACGACCTTCTGAAGGTCTGAAGCTGACGGCGGATCGGGAAACCGGTCCGCCGTTTTCTTTTGCCCGGACGCCAAAACTTGACGCCGCGCTGCGCTCAAACATCGAGCGCCCGTCGAAAACTCGCGAAACTGGGCGATTGGTTGGGTGATCTACCCGCTTTGCGCCTTGAACATCGAGGCGGACTCGACCATGGTCCCGCTCGCTTCCAGCGATTTCTTGCGAGGCACGCCTGGATTTGGCGAACTATTGCTCCTAGTTGAACGCCTATGAGCCGTCTCCCCACGGCTCGGGGACTCGGAATAGGCATGATCAAGTCGGAACTTATCGCCCAATTGGCGGAGGAAAACCCGCACCTGACGCAACGCGACATCGAGCGCGTGGTCGGTGTCATTCTCGAACGGATGATCCAGGCCCTCGAGGCCGACGGCCGTGTCGAGCTGCGAGGCTTCGGCGCCTTGTCGGTCCGCTCGCGCGACGCCCGCGCGGGCCGCAACCCTCGCACCGGCGAGGCCGTGGACGTGCGCGCCAAGCACGTGCCGTTCTTCAAGAGCGGCAAGGAGCTGCGCGAGCGCCTCAACGCCGAATAGAGACGGCGCTCGTTTCCAGTTGACCGCGAGGAAGCGGCAGGCCGATCCTGGCCCGCCCTTCGCTGATCAACGGTGGACCATGAGCATCTTCTCCGAATTCCGCGAGTTCATCGCCCGCGGCAACGTGATCGACTTGGCGGTCGGCGTGATCATCGGCGCGTCGTTCAACAAGATCGTCGACAGTCTGGTGAACCAGGTGGTGATGCCGCCGATTGGTCTGGCCTTGGGCGGCCTGGACTTCTCCAAGCTGCAGTTCGTGCTGCGTCCCGACGATCCGGCCACCGCCGTCAGCGAGCTGGTGGCGATCCAATACGGCGCCTTCGTCAACACCCTGATCCAATTCCTGATCGTGGCCTGGGTGGTGTTCATGCTGGTCAAGGCGGTGAACACCGTGCGCCGCGCCCAGCCGGCCGAGGCCCCCGCCCCGACCCCGAGCGAAGCCCTGCTGACCGAAATCCGCGATCTTCTGAAGTCGCGTCCCTAAACGACTTGGCTTGGCGCCCGCGAGGCCCTAACTCCGGGCCATGAGCGTGCGCGCCAAGATCTGTGGATTGTCGACGCCCGAGGCCGTGCGCGCGGCCCTCGACGGCGGCACCAGCCACATCGGCTTCCTGTTCTTCGATAAGAGCCCGCGGAACATTGCGCCGGAGGCCGCCGCCCTGCTGGCCGCCGAAGCGCGGTCGCGAGGTGTGAAGATCACCGCCGTCACGGTCGATCCCGACGACGCCCTGCTGGACCGGCTGACAGCGACGCTGAAGCCCGACCTGATCCAGCTGCACGGCAAGGAGACGCCGTCCCGCGCCCATGCGGTGACCGCGCGGACCGGGGCCGGGATCATCAAGGTGCTGTCGGTCTCCGACGCCTCGGACCTGGCGCCGGCGTCGGCCTTCGAGCCGGTGGTCGAGCACCTGATGTTCGACGCCAGGCCTCCGAAGGATCACCCTCTGCCGGGCGGCGCCGGCGTGCGTTTCGACTGGACGATCATGGCCGGCCGCCGTTTTCAGCGGCCGTGGTTCCTGGCTGGGGGTCTCGATCCCTGGAGCGTGGGAGAGGCCGTTCGCCTCACCGGCGCGCCGCTTGTGGACGTTTCCTCTGGCGTGGAGCGCGGTCCCGGACTAAAGGACCCGGCCTTGATCACGGCGTTCCTTGACGCTGTCCGCCGCGCTTGAAGTTGCAGATCACCGTGAACGCCCCAGCCAAACCCAACGATTACACCGCCTATCCGGACGCTTCCGGTCGCTTCGGCGACTACGGCGGGCGCTATGTGCCCGAGACGCTGATGCCGCTGGTCCACGATCTGGACGCGGCCTACACGGCGGCCAAGAACGACCCGGCCTTCCAGGCGGAGCTGCGCAGCTTCCTGACCCACTATGTGGGCCGCCCAAGCCCGCTCTATTTCGCCGAGCGGCTGACCGCCCACTACGGCGGCGCCAAGATCTATCTGAAGCGCGAGGAGCTGAACCACACCGGCTCGCACAAGATCAACAACTGCATGGGCCAGATCCTGCTGGCCCGGCGGATGGGCAAGACCCGGATCATCGCCGAGACCGGCGCCGGCCAGCACGGGGTGGCCACCGCCACCGTCTGCGCGCGCTTCGGCCTGCCCTGCGTGGTCTATATGGGCGCGGTGGACGTGGAGCGGCAAAAGCCCAACGTCTTCCGGATGAACCTGCTGGGCGCCCAGGTCGAGGCGGTCACCGCCGGTTCGGCGACCCTGAAGGACGCCATGAACGAGGCCCTGCGCGACTGGGTCACCAACGTCCACGACACCTATTACCTGATCGGCACCGCCGCCGGGATGCACCCCTATCCGGCCATGGTCCGCGATTTCCAGGCGGTGATCGGGAACGAGGTGAAGCAGCAGATCCTGGAGATGGAAGGTCGGCTGCCCGATGCAGTCGTCGCCTGCGTCGGCGGCGGCTCGAACGCCATCGGCCTGTTCCACCCGTTCTTGAACGACGAGAGCGTGCGGATCTACGGCGTAGAAGCCGCCGGCGACGGCATGAGCACAGGCCGCCATGCGGCGGCGATCAATGGCGGCCGTCCGGGCGTCCTGCACGGCAACATGACCTATCTTCTGCAGGACGACGAAGGCCAGATCACCGAGGCGCACTCGATCTCGGCCGGCCTCGACTATCCCGGCATTGGCCCCGAGCACTCCTGGCTGCACGACGTCGGCCGCGCCACCTACCTGACCTGCACCGACCAGGAGGCGCTGGACGCCTTCAAGCTGCTCGCCGAGCTGGAGGGCATCCTGCCGGCCATTGAATCCTCGCACGCCCTGGCCCGCCTGCCGGACGTCTGCGCGGAGGTCGGCAAGGACGGCATCGTGGTGCTCAACCTCTCCGGCCGCGGCGACAAGGACGTGCAGACCGTCGCCGATCACCTGGGCCGCAAGATTTGAGCGCGCCGATGTCGAGGCTGAAGTACGTCCTGCAATTGCTCGCGGCCACCGTGATGCTGCTGGCGGCCGGCTGGGCGACCGGCGTCATCAAGGTGAAAGTCGAGAGCGATCCGACTCCCACGGTGCACAGGGCGTCTCAATGACCAAATCCCGTATCGAAGCCCGCTTCGCCCAGCTGAAGGCGGAGAACCGAGCGGCCTTCGTGGCCTATGTGATGGCGGGCGATCCCGACTACGCCGCCGGCCTGGAGATCCTGAAGGGCCTGCCGGGCGCCGGCGCGGATCTGATCGAGGTGGGGTTCCCGTTCTCCGACCCGATGGCCGAGGGGCCGCCGATCCAGCGCGCGGCCCAGCGGGCGCTGGCGAACGGCATGACGTTGAAGAAGACGCTGGCCGCCATCACCGAATTTCGCGCGGGAGACCAGACGACGCCGATCATCATGATGGGCTACGCCAACCCGCTGGTGCACCATGGCTTCGAAGCCTTCGCCCGCGACGCGGCGGCGGCCGGGGTCGATGGCCTGATCTGCGTCGATATTCCGCCGGAGGAAGCCGATCCGCTGGCCGACGCCCTGGACGCGCACGAGCTGTCGCTGATCCGGCTGGCGACGCCGACCACGGACGATGCGCGCCTGCCGGTGGTGATCCGCCGGACCTCGGGTTTCGTCTACTACGTCTCGGTCGCCGGGGTGACCGGCGTGAAGGAAGCCGACGCCGACGCGGTGGCCCCCAACGTGGCGCGGATCCGCGCCGCCTCGGGCCTGCCGGTCGCTGTCGGGTTCGGCATCAAGACCGCTGAGCGGGCCGCGGAGATCGCCCGGGTGGCGGACGCGGCGGTGGTGGGCTCGGCGCTCGTTGAAGAGGTCGCTTCAGGCTTGGCAATGAACGAATCTGTGACCACCCGGGTTCTTTCCAAAGTAGAATCCTTGGCTAAGGCTGTGCGCTCCGCGCGAGTCGAAAGCCTCACGGTGTAGAACCCCATGGCGATGGCTGAACAGCGAAACGATAAACCGGGCAAGGGCCCCCAAGGACCGCGTGAGCGTCGGGGCTGGTTGTCCCGCATCGCGCCTGGGGTGCGAAATCTCGTCGCCAAGCGCGAGACGCCCGAGAACCTCTGGGTGAAATGCCCGGACACGGGCGAGATGATCTACCGCTCGGACCTGGAGGCCGCCCTGTGGGTGACCCCGTCCGGTCACCACATGCGGATCGGCGCCGAGCAGCGCCTGCGTTACACCTTCGATGACGGCGCCTACGAGAAGCTGGAATCGCCCAAAGGCGTGGTCGATGACCCGCTGAAGTTCCCCGACACAAAGCCCTACATGGAGCGCCTGAAGGCGGCCCGGAAATCCACCGGCGCCCAGGACTCAATGACCAGCGGCTATGGCAAGATCCTTGGCCAGCCGGTCGTGGTGACGGTCCAGGACTTCAACTTCATGGGCGGATCGCTCGGCATGGGCGCTGGCGAGGCCTTCATCAAGGCCGCGCAGGAAGCCGTGAAGCGCGATTGTCCGTTCGTGATCTTCACCGCCTCGGGCGGCGCGCGGATGCAGGAAGGGACCCTGTCCCTTATGCAGATGGCCCGCACCACCCTGGCGCTGAACGAGGTGAAGGCCGCCGGCCTACCCTACATCGTGGTGCTGACCGACCCGACCACGGGCGGGGTGTCGGCCTCCTACGCGATGCTGGGCGACATCCACATCGCCGAGCCGAACGCGATGATCGCGTTCTCCGGCCGCCGGGTGATCGAGCAGACCATCCGCGAGGTGCTGCCGCCCGGTTTCCAGCGCGCCGAGTTCCTGGTCGAACGCGGCCAGGTCGACCGCGTCGTGCCGCGCAGCGACATGCGCGATACTCTGGCCTCGATCCTCAAGACCCTGATGATGGGACGCGAACGTTCGAAAGCCGCCTAAGCGCTAAACCTATGCTCATCCCGGCGAAGGCCGGGACCCAGCTTTTTCCGCTGTATTCGGGGACCTGCGCATTGGCGCCGAGCCTTGTGACCTGGGCCCCGGCCTCCGCCGCGGTGATCGGGGGCGGGACCAAACGCGAGCCATCCGCCCATGTATGATCCCATCCGCGCTTCGGACGAGGTGATCCTGCGACTGCGGGCGCATCACCCATCGCTGATCGACCTGACCACAGGCCGCGTCGAGCGGCTGCTGGCTGCGCTCGGGCATCCGGAGAAGCGGCTGCCGCCCGTGGTCCACGTAGCCGGCACCAACGGCAAGGGCTCCACCGTGGCCTATCTGCGGGCGATCGCCGAGGCGGCGGGCCTGAAGACCCACGTTATCACCTCGCCGCATCTGGTACGCTTCGCCGAGCGCATCCGGCTGGCCGGCGAGCTGGTCACGGACGAGCGTCTGTCTGAGTTGATCGACAAGGTCGAGGCGGCCAACGCGGGCGAGCCGATCAGCTTCTTCGAGATCACCACCGTGCTCGCCATCCAGGCCTTCGCCGAGACCCCGGCCGACCTCTGCATCGTCGAAGTTGGGCTGGGCGGACGGTTCGACGCCACCAACATCTTCGACGCCCCGGCGGTCAGCGTGATCACTCCGGTTGACTACGATCATCTGGAGATGCTGGGGCCCGAGCTCTCCAAGATCGCCTGGGAGAAGGCCGGGATCATCAAGCACCATCGCCCGGTGGTGGTCGCCCGCCAGATGGAAGAAGGCGAGGCGGTGATTCTGCACGAGGCCGAGGCGCTCGCCGCGCCGGTGACCCTGATGGGCCGTGATTTCGACGCCTGGGAGGAGCGCGGCCGACTGCTGGTGCAGATGGAAGACCGGCTCTACGACCTGCCGGCGCCTAGCCTGTTCGGCGGCTACCAGTTCGCCAACGCGGGGCTGGCGGTGGCCGCGGCCCTGGCGCTAGGCGATTCGCGCATCGACGAGGCGGCCTTGGCCAAGGGCGTGTCGAGCGCAGTCTGGCCGGCCAGATTCCAGCGACTGACCGAAGGGCCGATGGCGCGGCTGGCGGCCGAGCGCGGATCGGACCTCTGGCTGGACGGTGGGCACAATCCGCACGCCGGCCGGGCGCTGGCCGAGGCCGCGGGGAGGCTGGTCGCGCGCGATCCGCGTCCGCTGGTGCTGGTCGCCGCCATGTTCGCGCGCAAGGACGCGCTCGGCTTCTTCCAGCCGTTCGCCGACCTGAAGCCGCAGGTGCTGGCGACCACCTTCGATTCGCCCAACGCCGCGCCGGCCGAGGAGCTGGCCGCGGCGGCGACCGAAGCCGGGTTGGAGGTTCAGATCGTCAGTGATGTCGAGGAGGGTGTGCGCCGGGCTCTGGCGCTGCCGGGACCGGCGCCGCACGTGCTGGTCTGCGGCGGCCTGCACTTCGCTGGCGAGGTGCTGGCGATGAGCCCGGAAACCTGGCCGACCTGAGGACACGAAAAAACCCGCCCGTCTTGTCGGCGAGCGGGTTCTTCAGCCTAGGTCCCCGCCTTGGCGAGGATGGGCGGCGTCTTAAATGCCGGCCTCGTTAAGCCATTCAACGATCTTCTGCTTGGGCATGGCGCCGACCTTCATCGAGGCCATCTGGCCTCCCTTGAACAGCATCATGGTCGGGATGCCGCGCACGCCGTAGCGCGACGGGGTCGTGGGGCTGTCCTCGATGTTCAGCTTGGCCACGGTGACCTGTTCGCCGAGTTCGGCGGCGATCTGCTCGAGGGCAGGCGCAATCTGCTTACAGGGGCCGCACCACTCGGCCCAAAAGTCCACCAGCACAGGCTTGGAAGCCTGCAGAACGTCCTTGTCGAAGGACTCGTCGGTGACCGTCACGGTGCTCATGAAAAGCTCCTTATAGCCCAGCCGGAGAATCGCGTGGCTGAGGCTCTCGATCCGCCGATGTAGGCGGGGGCGACCCCGGTATCAACCTTCGCGATGTAGGTCGGCAAGGGTTTGACGCCACAAGTTTTCTGGAACCGCCATCAGCTTCGGGCCATCCGTCCAGACCAGGGCGGCCTCAATGCGCCGGCCGTCGAAGATATCCTCCAGCACCGCGGCGTAGATCGCCATCTGGCGAAGATAGGCCGGGTCGGCGTCCTCGATCCGATTGGGCGAGGGGCGATTGGTCTTGAAATCAGTCACCAGAACACGGTCTTGCAACACAACGAGCCGGTCTATGCGGCCAGAGATGGCGAGGCCGGCGGGCAGGCCGCGGGCGGTTCCAGCCACGGAGACCTCGGCTCGGCTGCCTGGCCCGAACACCTCGGCGAAGCGCGCGTCGTTCAGCACGCCGAGGGCCGCGGCGGTCATCTCCGCCCGCTGATCGTCGGTCAGATCACGTTCGCGCGAGAGTATGCGGCCGGCGGCGGCTTCTCGCTCTGCGGGCGGAAGGTCGGGCAGGATCTGCAGCAGCCGGTGGATCAGGTCGCCGCGCCGGAAACGGCCCAGCCCCTCGGTGCGCACCAGCGGCGAGGCGGCCGGGGTCACGACGTCCTCGCCGAGTTGCGAGGGCGAGGCGTAGCGCGCGAAGGCCTCGGCCGGCGGCGCGGTCTCGGCCCAGGCCGGCAGGGCCGCGTGGGCCTGCTCGCGCGCGCTCGCCGCGCCCAGCGGCTGGGGATCGGGGCCGAAGCGCAGCATGTCGAAGCCGCCGGAGCGGACGATCCGCCGCTCTTCGGCGAGGGCCGAATGATCGAACGCGGCGACCACCGCCCCCCACCAGCCCTTGATGTTCTCTTCCTTGGCGGTGGCCGAGACCCGTCCGCAGATCACCAGCCGGTCGCGGGCCCGGGTAAGGGCGACGTAGAGCAGGCGGGCGGCCTCGTCCTCGTCCTTCTTGGCCCGCCACTCGCGGGCCTCCAGCGAGGCTGCGCAGTCCGTGCCTTTCGAAGTGCTCCAGAGGAAACCGCCGGCCGGGGTGGGCATCAGCGGCGATCCGCGAGCTGTGCGGCCGAGCGTCGTCTCCGGCAGGAAGACAATCGGCGCCTCCAGCCCCTTGGCGCCGTGGGCGGTCATCACCCGGACCTCGTCGCGGCCGGCCTCCATCTCGCGCTTGACGGTGATGTCGAGGCCCGCGAGCGCGGCGGCCAGGCTCTCGAGGTCCTCGACCCCGCGGCCCTCGGCGGCCAGCACCTGGGCCAGGAACTCGTCCATCGCGTCCTCGGCCTCATTGCCGAGGCGCTCCAGCAGCCGGCGGCGCATAGAGCGGCCGCCCGCGTCGCGCAGGGCCAGCAGTCGAGAATAGAACTCGAAGGGACGCAGGACCCGGTTGGTGGTGATCCAGTCGGCCAGGGCGGCGGCGGCGGCCCACTCCGGCGTCTCCTCGCGGCGGCGCTGCAGGATGGCGGCGAGGTTCTCGCGGCCGCGGCCATGGGCGAGCGCGTAGAGCCGATCGTCCGAGAGATCGCAGAACGGGCTGCGCAGCAGGGCCGCCAAGGTCAGCTCGTCAGCGGGGAACTGAGCGAAGCGAGCGATCGCCAGCAGGTCGTCGAAGATGATGTGCTCCGACAGCGCCAGGCGGTCGGCGCCGGCCACGGGAATCTTGCGGTGCTTGAGCGCGCGCAGGATCTCCTCGAACAGCGCCTTGCGGCGACGGACGAGGATCAGCACGTCGCCGGGGGTGGCCGGGCGTGGGCGGCGGGTCTCCTTATCGAGCACGGCGTCGCCGCGGGCGAGCACGGCGGCGATCTCGGCGGCGATCTTCTCGGCCAACCGCTTGTTGGCGCTGGCCTGGCTCTCCTGGTCGAGCGGGGCGTCCCAGGCGTCGTGGGCGTCGCCCTTTTCTTCGCGCTCCAGCGGCCAGAGGTCGACGCAGCCGGGGTCGGTGCGGACCGCCTCGTGGACGATGGCCTGCGCCTCGACGCGCGGCAGGATGGCGGCGGCCAGCTCCGGCGGGGCGAAGGCGGCGTCGACGAAGCGCAGCACCTGCGGGGTCGAGCGCCAGGAGGTCAGCAGGTCGACCCGTTCGAACCGGAAGCCGGCGCCGGTGGCGCGATCGCGGTGGAATTCGAATTCCTGGATCAGCAGTTCCGGGCGCGCGCCCTGGAACGAGTAGATCGACTGCTTCTCGTCGCCGACGACGAACATGTTCCGGTCGAGCGCCCGGTCGGTGGGCTTGCCGGCGCCGGAGAAGAACTCCTCGGTCAGGGCGCGGACGATGTCCCACTGCTCGGGGGCGGTGTCCTGGGCTTCGTCAACGAGGATATGATCAACCCCTCCGTCGAGCTTGTAGAGCACCCAGGCGGCCATGGGGCGCGAGGCGACTAGATCGCGTGTTTTTTCAATAAGATCGGTGAAATCCAGCGCGCCCGAGGCGGTCTTCTCGATGGCGTAGGCGGTCAGGTACGCCGCCGCCAGGATCAGGGCGCCGTGGGTGTCGTGGGCGACGCGGGCGGCGCGGCGGCGTTCGCGGGCTCGTCCCAGGCGGTCCTGCTCATCCAGCAGGAAGAAGCGCAGGTCCTCGCGGACCTTGAGACCGGCGGTCTTGGCGACCCAGGCGACCGGCGTGCTCTCGCCCTTCTCGGTGAACAGGGCGGCCAGGCAGGCGTCGAAGCCGCCGTCCGGACCGATGGCGGCGGCGAGCTTGGCGGCGTTGACCTGATCGGCCTTGCCGCCCTGGGCCAGCACCTCGGCGCAGTCCTTCCAGACCGAGCGGTCTAGATCGGCCATGGCTTGGGCTTCGACATCCTCGGGGTCGATGGGTCCCTCAGGGTCGCAAACGCTCCAGACATCGGCGACCGCGCCCGCCAGCCCGCCATGCCGGGTCAGATAGGCGCCGAGCTGTCCGCGCTGGGTCTCAAAGGAGGCGAACATCCCCTGGAAGCTCTGGAAATCCAGGGCGACGGAGAAGCGGGCGTACGCCTCGGCGACCGCGCCTTCGCCGCGCAGGGCGTGGCGGGCGACGGCCTTGCGGGCGGCGCCGGCGACCGCGGCGCTGGCCGAGTCGTCCATGACCCGGAAGCCCGGTGACACGCCGGCCTCCAAGGGGAAGCGGCGCAGCAGCTTCTCGCAGAAGGCGTGGATGGTCTGGATCTTCAGACCGCCGGGGGTTTCCAGGGCGCTGGCGAACAGGGCGCGGGCCTTGGACAGGCGCAGGTGATCATAGACAGCGGGGCTGGCGCCCTCGAGCTTCGCCAAGGCCTCGCGCAGGGTGGCGTCGTCGCCGACCGACCAGCCGCCGAGCAGGTCGAACAGCCGGCGCTGCATCTCCGCGGCCGCGGCCTTGGTGTAGGTCACGCAGAGGATGGTCTCGGGCTTGGCCCCGGCCAGCAGCAGTCGCGCCACCCGGTCGATCAGGGTCTTGGTCTTGCCCGAGCCGGCGTTGGCGGTGACGAAGGCCGACAGGCCCGGGTCGGCTGCGAGGCGTTGGGGATCGGCGACGAGCTTCATTCGCCGTCCTCCTCGCCGCTGGTCGACCATTCGAACACCCGGGCCAGGTGGTCGTAGTCGCTCATGTGCAGCTTCACGAACTGAGGGGCGACGCGCGAGGCGTAGGGGCGGCCGCGGTCGAACTGGTCGATCAGCTTGGCCAGGCCCTCGAGGGCGCGGGCCGCGGCGTCGGCGCTCTCCTCGCCGGCGTGGGCGCGAACTTCCTCGCGACCGGCCGGCTTGCGGCCGGTGACCTCCAGATAGGTCAGCTCTCCGGGCTCGGCGCGGCCGATGTCGCGGAACCCGCCCGCCGCCAGGATGGCGGCGGTGAGGGTGAGCTGCGGCGAGAAGCCGGAATCCACGACCTTCTTCGACGGCGCCTTGCCGGTCTTGTAGTCGAGGATGTGCCCGTAGCCCTGTGCGTCGAGCTCGATCCGGTCGGCCTTGGCGGTGACGGTGAAGGGGCCGGCGGGCGCCTCGATGGTCCGTTCGCCCGAAAGCTCGACATGAATGGCGCGGCCATCGGCGCGGCGGCGAACTTCCAGTTCGGCGACCCATTGGGCGGCTTCGCGGGCCAGGGCGGCCTCTCGGGCCAGGGCCTCGTGCGGCATGCCGGCCGCTTCCAGCTCGGCCACGTACATCGCCTCGAAGATCGCCGCGGCGTCGGGCGGCAGCTCCTTGGGGAAGTCGGTGGCGAAGCGCTCGAAGGCGGCGTGGATGGCCGTGCCGCGGGCCCTGGCCTCTACCGCCTCGTCGGGACGGTCGAGCGGGAAGAGCTTGAGGATGTCGCGGGCCCAGACCGCGTAGGGGTCGCGGGTCAGAGCCTCGACCCGGGTGACGGCCATACGGCGCGGCCGATCCTCGATCGGCGGCGAGGGCGCCGGCCGTTTCTCGGGCTTGTAGTCCAGGGCCGCGTCCAGGGCGCGTGCCCAGTCGAGCACGTCCTCGCGGCCGGGCAGGGCCACGCCTGCCCCGCGGGCCAGGGTCTCCAGCCGCCACAGCCACCGGGACTTCACGGCCGGCGCTCCCTCGCGGCGTTCGGAGTGCAGCAGGATCACCTCGGGCGCGCAGGCGGCCTGGGCGAAGTCGTGGGCGGCCAGACCGACCCGGCGCTCGGGCGGCGGCAGGCCGAGGCGCTCGCGCATCGGCCGTGACAGGAACGGGTCGAGCGGCGCGCCCTGCGGCCAGACGCCCTCTTCCAGGCCGGCGACCACCAGGCGGTCGGCGCGGGTGAGGCGGGCCTCGATGGCGCCGAGGATGCGCAGGCGCGGATGGGTGGCGCCGCCGGTGCGCACGCTCTCGCCTGCCATCAGCCGCGAGAGCAGATCGGCGAAGCCGCGCGGGGTGACGGGCGGCAGGTCGCCGGCCTCGTCGATGACGCCGGCCAGCAGCCGGCCGAGCGCCTCGCCGCCGTGGCCGGCCCAGAGGTCGCCATGGTCGCCGAGCGGGTCTTCGGCCAGGGCCTCGAGGGTCTCCGTCAGGCGGCGGGCGGCTTCCGAGGGCGGCTGGGCGTCGGCGTCGATGACTAGGCGAGACAGGGCCGCTTGCAGCCGGGCGGCGAGGCGCAAAGCTTCGTCCGGCGCGGACTTGGCCGCGAGGCGGGCCTCCAGCGCCTGCCAGGTGGTGCGGCGCGGCCCGCGCAGGCCGTGCAGCTCCAGCGCCGTGCGGCCGGCGTCGAGAGCTTCAGCCTCGAGGCCGAGGCGGACCAGCGGATGCTTGAGGATCGCCAGCATCACCACCGGATCGAGCGGATCGACGGCGGCCTTGGCGATCAGGCCGGCGAGCACGCCCCCGGGGCAGCCGGACAGCGAGAGCCCGGCCGAAGAGTCGGCGGCGACGCCCCAGCGGGCGAGCTTGGCGGCGACCCGCCGGGCCAGGGCCTGGTCGGGGGCGACCAGGGCGGCGGTGCGGCCGGGCGTCTCCAGCGCCTCGCGCAGCAGCAGTGCGGCGGCGGTGGCGGCTTCCTCCTCACCGCGGGCGGTGACGACCGAGAGGCCGGACAGGCCCTCGGCGATGGCGTCGACGCCGTCCTTCTCACCTTCCAGGCGCAGGTTCTCGATGACCGTCAGCCAGTCGGCGGTGCGCTCCGCGGGGCGTAGGGCCTCATTGATCACCCGTCGGCGCCAGCGGCCGCGGGCGTCGAGGGTAAAGGAGGCGGGCCAGTCCATGACCTCGCCGCGCTCGATGCCGGCGCGGTGCAGGAGGCGGCGCATGGCGCCCTGCGGATGCTGTTCGCCGACCTCGATCCAGGCGCTTTCGGCCAGGCTGTCGTCGAGGCCAGGAAGGACCACTGCGCCCTGCGGGGCGGCGGCGACCACGGCGAGAAGGTCGGCGGTGGCCGGGGCGGTGCCGGTCGAGCCGGCGGCGATCAGCACGCCCTGCGGCGGGCGTTCGGTCCAGGACTGAGCGAGCTTGCGCAACAGGGCGACCCGGCGCTGGGAGACGTCGACCAGACCGAGTTCGGCGAGGCGGGCCGGCCAGGCGACCTGGGCCATCTCCAGGAACTCACGGCTGATCCGCCAGTGCTCGGCGAGATCGGCGTCGACCAGGTCAGCCAGGCCGGCGCCGTCGACCTCCTCGATCTGCAAGCTATCCAGGAAGCCGCCGAGCGCGTCGGCCAGCTCCAGGGCGGCGGAGGCGTCGAGCTCGCGGCCGAGCTGCTTTTCATGAGCCTTGACCAGCCGGGTCAGTTCGAACCGGCGGCGCAGGGAGCCGATGGCGGCGGGCAGTTCGACGGCCAGGTCGCCCGGCTCGAACGGCGGTTCGCCCTCGTCGAGGTCGCCCAGCGGGCGGATCTGCGGCGGCAACACGGCCTTGCCGCCGGCCGCGGCGATGAAGGCGTCGGCCAGGGCGCGCGCGCCGCGCCGGGTCGGGGTGAGGATCGTCGCCTGCGAAAGGGCGTCGGGCCCCAGCGGGGTCAGGGTGTCGTAGAGGCCCTGGGCCAGGTCCTGCACGAACGGGCGATGGGCCGGAATGCTGAACCAGCGCGGACCGGGCCGGGTGAAGAGGGTCATGGCGGTCTAAGATCCTCCCCTCTTGGGGGAGGTGGATCGATGCGCAGCATCGAGACGGAGGGGGACTGCGCTCACCCTCGTTGAGTCAAAGTCCCCCTCAGTCAGCCATGCGGCTGACAGCTCCTCCAAGGGGGAAGCATCTTGAAGGGGGGCTATCACCGAAGCTTCGCCTCGGTGGCCTCCCGGGCGGCGGGGTCCCCGACGTGCATCCAGAAGCCATCCATCACTGCGCCGAACAGGCGTTGCTGCTCGGAGAGCCGCCACCAGATCGGGACGATGGAGAACGGGCCGTCCGGCTCGCCGTCGAGGATCTGCGGCTTGAGGATCTGGAAGCCGACATTGGCGAACGGGGTCGGCGGCTCGGGATTGGCCGAGTGGGTGATGCGGCCGGATTCGTCGCGGAAGAAGCCCTGCGGGCCCTCGAAGCCGATGCCGTGGCCGCGGCGGACCAGCAGCAGGCAGAGGTCCATCAGCTCCGGGTTCCAGGTCGCCTTCAAGGTGTCCAGCGCGGGGGTCTCCCCCTCGATCCAGAGGGAGTCGATGTTGGCGATCAGGATCGGGTCGTCGCCGAGCAGGGGCCGGGCGTGCTTGATGCCGCCGCCGGAGTCGAGCAGGGCGGCGCGCTCGTCGGAGATCCTGATCTCGATGTCTTTGCGAGTCGCCAGGTGGGCTTCCATCTGGTCAGCGAAGTGGTGGACGTTGACCACCGCGGTCTCGATCCCGGCCGCGACCAGCCGGTCGAGCACGTGGTCGATCAGCGGCTTGCCGGCGACGGTGACCAGGGCCTTGGGCGTGGCGTCGGTCAAAGGCCGCATGCGGGTGCCGAGGCCGGCGGCCAGCACCATGGCGATCTTGATCTGGCTCATCGGCGCGCCTCGGCGGGCACGTGGCGGTCGAACCAGGTCTGCAGGCCGGCCATCGAGGGATCGGTCAGGTTGCGCTCCAGATATCGCCAGGTGCGCGGCATGAAGGCCTCGTACTGGCGGCGGCCGAGCAGGGCCTGGCGGGCGAACACCCGGCCCAGAATGCGCGCGGCGTTGGAGGCGGCGAGCGCCCGGTAGTCGTGAACGAACGCCTCGCGGTCGAGCTGGGCGCGCGCGCCGAGGAAGCGGTCCAGCATGGCCGCCTCCAGCTCCGGAGAGATGTCGCGGCGGGCGTCCTGCAACAGGTGGGTCAGGTCCCAGGCCGGATGGCCGCGCAGGGCGTCCTGGAAGTCCAGCAGTCCGACCCGCGCGGCGCCCGTGCGTTGCGGCAGCCAGAGCAGGTTCTGGGCGTGATAGTCGCGGTGGGTGAAGACCCCGGCGCCGGCCGCGCCTCGGGCGAAGATCGGCGCCCAGAGCGCGTCCCACTCGGCCACGGCGTCGGGGCCGAATTCGGGGATGGCGGCGAACTTGGGCCACCATTCCAGGAAGGTGTCGGTGCCGACCTTCAGGGCCAGGGCGTCATAGGTCAGCAGCGGCCACTGCGCGCCTTCCGCCTGCAGCACGTCGGGCGGAGCCTGCTCCTGCAGCTGCACCTGCACGTCGACGGCCGCTTCGTAGAGCGGCAGCTCGGCCTGGCCATCGGCGATCAGGGTGGCGAACAGGCCATCGCCCAGGTCCTCCAGCACCGCCAGCCCGTCTTCGACGTCGTGCGCGAGGATGCGCGGGGCCGAGAGGCCGTGGTCGCGAAGATAGGCCGCGGTGGTGACGAAGGCGGCGACCGAGCCGGCGGCCAGGCGCGAGGCGGCGTTGTAGCCCATGGCCAAGCGCTCGGCCTCGGTGGCGCCGGGCGGACAGACGGCGCTCTCGGCGGCCGGCGGCTGGTCCATGAAGATCAGCGAGACGCCGTCCGGCGCCGTCAGACGCTCATAGCGACGCGTGGAGGCGTCGCCGGCCAGCAGCTCGCGTCGCGCGTCGGCCAGACCCGCAGCCTTCAGGAACTCGGCCTTGCGGCCCTCACGATCGGAACTCAAGCCCACGTCCTTCCCAGGCGCCCGCCGGCGTGAGCCGGGCGCGTCGCGCCTCGCCGCCGCTTCGCGACTCATCGACCACGATCTCTACATCAAGTCGGTCGGGGGGAAGATGGCCCTCCAGGCGTTCGGGCCATTCGATGACCGCCGCGCCGTGCTCAAGAGCTTCGTCGAGGCCGATTTCATAGGCTTCGTCCGCGGAGGTGAGCCGGTAGAGGTCGAAGTGCGCGACGCTGAGCCGCGGGCCTTCGTAGAACTGTACGATGGTGAAGGTCGGGCTGGGCACGTCCTCGACGGCGCTGGTCAGTGCGCGCACCAGGGCGCGAGCCAGGGTCGACTTGCCGGCGCCAAGTGGGCCGATCAGGCAGATCGCCTCGCCGGGCTTCAGCTCGGCGGCGATGGCCGCCCCCAGGCGCGCGGTGGCCGCTTCGTCGTCCAACCGGAACTCGCCGTCGGCGGGGGTGATCATGCGAAGGCCCGATCTGGATGCTGCGGCAGGAGGTTCTCGACGTAGTGCTTGAGCGATAGGGTGGCCGCGCCGGCGTCGGCGTCCAGCGCCTCCGGCGCGATGGGGGGGCCGACGATCAGCGAAAACTCGCGGCCGCGCTTGTTGAGCAGCTCGTGGAAGAGGGTGATGTCGCGCAGCTCTTGTGAGAAGCGGTTGAAGAAATGGAACAGGGTCGACCACGGCCCGGTCAGATGCAGCGGGACGACGGGGGCGTCGTACTTGCGGGCCAACGAGATGGCGCTGGGCATCCACTCGGGATCGGCCAGCACCCCGTCCGGGCCGTGGCGCGCCAGCCGGCCGGCCGGGAAGATCACCAGGGCGCGCTCGTCCTCCAGGGCCTGACGGGTCAGCTGCAGGGTCACGCGGGTGCGCTCGCGAGTGCGCTTCTCCTCGACCCACTCGACCGGGATCAGCACCTCGTCGAAGTGAGGCGCGACCCGGTGGGCGTCGGAATTGGCGTAGAAGCAGATGTCAGGGCGCAGGCCCTTCAGCGCATCGAACACCGCGATGCCGTCGGCGATGCCGGTCGGGTGGTTGCAGATGAAGATGGCGCGGCCCTTGGTCGGGACGTGCTCCAGGCCGCGGGCCTCGACCTTCACGCTCAGCAGGTCCGACACATAGTCGAGGGCGGCGCGTCCGGGCATGGGGGCGATGGCGTCGGCCATGGCCCGGGCCTTGCGGTAGTCGAGCAGCCGGTAGAGCGCCAGGCGGATCAGCGGCCATAGGGCGCTCCCCGACAGCTTGGGCGCCCGCTCGGCGATCAGGGTGTCGACGATGTGGTCGTGATAGCCGCTGCGCGCGGGCAGGGCGGACGCGGTGGGGGCGAGGCTCGTCATCGGACCGTCAGAATGCGACGCGCAGCTGCGCCGGGGCAAGCGGGGCGCAGCTTGGCCGCCCAAGAACCACGTTCGGTTGACGCAGCGTAGGCTCTACCCAGGCGGCCCCGAAGGGCCTACAACCTCGCCATGCGCGATATCCAACATTTTGTCTCCGGCGTGGCTCAACCTGGCGTTTCGGGCCGGTTCAGCGATATTTTCGACCCCAACACGGGTGAGGTTCAGGCAAAAGTCGCCTTGGCGACGGCGGCCGAAGTCGACGCTGCGGTGCAGGCCGCGCTGAAGGCGCAGCCGGCCTGGGCGGCGACCAATCCGCAGCGCCGCGCGCGGGTGATGTTCGAGTTCAAGCGCCTGGTCGAGGCGCACATGGACGAACTGGCGCAGCGGCTTTCGTCCGAGCACGGCAAGGTGATCGCCGACTCCAAGGGCGACATCCAGCGCGGCCTGGAGGTGATCGAGTTCGCCTGCGGCATCCCGCACGCGCTGAAGGGCGAGTACACCGAGGGCGCGGGCCCCGGCATCGACGTCTACTCGATGCGCCAGCCGCTGGGCGTGGCGGCGGGGATCACTCCGTTCAACTTCCCGGCCATGATCCCGATGTGGATGTTCGGCATCGCCATCGCCGTGGGCAACACCTTCGTGCTCAAGCCCTCGGAGAAGGATCCGAGCGTACCGGTGCGGCTGGCCGAGCTGTTCATGGAAGCCGGAGCGAACCTCGGCATGGATCTGGCCGGGGTGCTGAACGTGGTGCACGGCGACAAGGTGGCGGTGGATGCGATCCTGACCCACCCGGGCATCGCCGCGGTCAGCTTCGTCGGGTCGTCCGACATCGCCCACTACGTCTATTCGACCGGCACGGCGCACGGAAAGCGCGTTCAGGCCATGGGCGGCGCCAAGAACCACGGCATCGTCATGCCGGACGCCGATCTCGACCAGACCGTGAAGGACCTGGTCGGCGCGGCCTATGGCTCGGCCGGCGAGCGCTGCATGGCGCTGCCGGTGACGGTGCCGGTCGGCCAGAAGACCGCCGAGGCGCTGCGCGAGCGGCTGCTGGCCGAGGTCGAGACCCTGAAGGTCGGGGTCTCCACCGACGCCTCGGCGCAGTACGGGCCGGTGGTCAGCGCCGCGCATCGCGACAAGATTTCCGACTACATCCAGCTGGGGGTCGACGAGGGCGCCGAGCTGGTGGTCGACGGCCGCGGCTTTGCGCTGCAGGGCTTCGAGAAGGGGTTCTTTATCGGCCCCAGCCTGTTCGACCAGGTGAAGCCGGCCATGCGCACCTACCAGGAGGAGATCTTCGGGCCGGTCCTGCAGATCGTGCGCGCCGAGAGCTTCGAGGAGGCGCTGGCCCTGCCGAGCGCCCACCAGTACGGCAACGGGGTGGCGATCTTCACCCGCAACGGCCGCGCGGCGCGCGAGTTCGCCAGCCGGGTCAATGTCGGCATGGTCGGGATCAATGTGCCGATCCCGGTGCCGGTCGCCTATCACACCTTCGGCGGCTGGAAGCGCAGCGCGTTCGGCGACGTGAACCAGCACGGTATGGAAGGCGTGAAGTTCTACACCAAGGTCAAGACGATCACCGCACGCTGGCCGGAAGGCGACGCCCACGCCGATTCGAGCTTCGTCATTCCCACCATGCGCTGAAGCTTCTACGCTGCGTTGAGACGTGGCGGAGTTCTCGATGAAGCGGTTCCAGCTCTGGGCGATCATCATCCTGGTCGCGGCGCTTGCCGGCGCAGGCGGCTTCGCGTGGTGGACCTACGACCTGCGCTGGCGGCCGAAGACCATCACCAGGCACCAAGCCGAGATCACCAAGATCCTCGAGAGCTCGGGCTGGGTGTCGCCGGGCAAGACCGGGCCGAAGCTCTACATGGTCTCGTTCCGCACGTGCCCCGACTGCGTGCGCTTCCGGGCCGAGGAGTTTCCGCTGCTGCACGCCGCCGAGGTCGACACCCGGGTGATCGAGATCGCGCGGCGTGATCACAACGGGATCTCGAAATCGACACCGGCCGAGCGGGCGACGGTGGCCGAGCTGTGGCTCAACCGCTCCTGGCCGCTGATGGAGCGCTGGGAGGCGACGCCGCCCGAGGCCTGGACGGCGCCGGGAGTCGCCCCCGCCGACGGCGACATGGCGCGCACCGCGGTGGTGGAGGCCGGCCGCAAGATGGTCGACGACCTGAAGCCGCTGCTGAAGGCCAACGGGATCAACTTCGCCTATCCGACCCTCATCTGGTGGACGAAGGACGGAAAGATGCGCGGCTGCGCCTGCGAGAAACGGGAAACCTACCGCTTCGTGCGCCAGGAACTGGGTGTGACGAGCTAGCTCGAATAGGGCCGCCCGCTTACGATCGCCTTGCTGCGCGCCCGGGTCTTGAGCCCGTGCTCACGGTCCGCCGGATGCGGCTCGGCACGGCGGCCGATTCCCTGGCGTACGCCCTCGGCCTCGAACTCGATGCCGTCCAGTTCCTCCGGCGCCAGTTCCACTTCGGGCTCGAAGGACGCGTCTTCGTCGTCGCGTCGATCATTCGCGGCCATTGCGGTCTCCTTATTCGGGGTACGGAGGATCAACCCGCAGGACCGCGTGCTGTTCCGCAGGGCTGACGCTTGAGGCGCCCGCCAAGCCGGGGTAGGCGGGGATGGATGACTTCCCGCCTGCAAGCCGCCTATGACGCCCGCCTGGCCGCGGGCGAGATCTCGCCGGACCCGGCCCAGGCCGCGGCGCTGGCGGTGCTGGCGCGGCTGGAGCGCGACCTGATCGCCGCCGAGCCCAGCGGCTTCGCCTCGTTCTTCAAGAAGCCGGAGAGCCAGCGCGGGGTCTATCTGGTTGGGCCGGTGGGCCGCGGCAAGTCGATGCTGATGGACCTGTTCTTCGCCAACGCGCCGATGGAGAAGAAGCGCCGCGTGCACTTTCACGTGTTCATGGGCGAGATCCACCGGCTGATCGACGCCTGGCGCAAGGGCGACGCCGCCGCGCGCAAGGCGAGGTTCGGTCAGCACAAGGGCGATGACCCCATTCCGCCGGTGGCCGAGGTGGTGGCCGGCGAGGCGCGGCTGCTGTGCTTCGACGAGTTCCAGGTCACCGACATCGCCGACGCCATGATCCTTGGGCGGCTGTTCGAGGCGCTGTTCGCCCGCGGCGTGACCCTGGTGGCGACGTCCAACCGCGTGCCCGACCAGCTCTACAAGGACGGCATCAACCGCCAGCTGTTCCTGCCGTTCATTGAATTGCTGAAGAGCCGCGTCGAGGTGATCAGCGTGGCCGGCCCGCACGACTACCGCCTGGACCGGCTGCGCGCGGCGGGGACCTGGTTCAGCCCCAACGACCCGGACAACCAGCGCAGCTTCCTCGGCCTGTGGCGCGAGATGCTGGGCGGCGAGGAGGAGCTGGGCGAAACCCTGGAGGTGCTGGGCCGCAAGGTCCACCTGCCGCACGCGGCCGGCGGCATGGTGCGAGCCAGCTTCGCCAGCCTCTGCTCCGTGGCGCTGGGGCCGAACGACTACCTGGCGATGGCCGAGCACTTCCACACGGTGTTTCTGGAAGACGTGCCGAAGCTGACGCCGAACCGGCGTGAGGAAGCGCGGCGGTTCGTGATCCTGATCGACGCGCTCTACGAGTCCCACACCCGGCTCATCGTGCTGGCCGAGGCCGAGCCCGTGTCGCTCTATCCGGCCGGCGACGGCGCCTTCGAGTTCGAACGCACAGCCTCGCGCCTGCAGGAAATGCGCTCGGCCGATTGGCTGGAGGACGTCGACTAGCTCCGCAGGCTCTCGACCAATTCGCGGGCGTAGGGGGCCAGGCCCGCAAGCGAACGCACGCAGATGGTCAGTTCGCGCTGCGCCCAGTCGTCGGTCAGGTCGACGATGCCCAGCGACATGGTGCGGGCGGCCCGGCGGGCGGTGGTCTCGGGCACGATGCCAACCCCGACGCCGCACTCCACCAGCCGGCAGACCGCATCGAAGCTGCGCAGCTGGACACGCAGCCGCAAGGGCCGGCCCTCGCGCGCCGCCTTGGCGGAGAGGAACCGCTGCAGCGAACTGGCGCGGTCGAGGCCGACGATGTCGCAGCCGAGCACGTCGGCGAAGGTCATCGAGGCGCGCTGGGCCAGCGGATGGATGGCGCTGGTCACCACCACGAAGCGGTCGGAGCGGAAGGGAAAGGTCTCCAGGCTGCCCATGTCGACCGTGCCGGCGACGATGCCGACGTCGCCGACGCCCTCGGCGACCAGGCCGACGATCTCGTCGGACAGCCGTTCCTCAAGATTGATGCTGACGTGCGGGTGGTCGGCCAGGAAGCGGCTGAGCGCCTCGGGCAGGAACTCGGTCAGGGCGTTGGTGTTGGCCAGCAGCCGCACCTCGCCGGACAGCCCGCCCGCATAGGCGCCCAGGTCTTCCCGCAGGCGCGCGGTCTGCGAAAGGATGGTGCGGGCGTGCTTGAGCAGGGTGCGGCCGGCCGGGGTGGGCGTCACGCCTTGGCGCGAGCGTTCCAGCAGCGGCGCGCCCAGCGCCTCTTCCATGTTGCGGATGCGGGTCGAGGCGGCGGCCAGGGCGAGGGCGCAATGCTCGGCGCCGCGGGTGATGGAGCCTGCGTCCACGACCTCGCAGAACAGCCTCAGATCAACCAGGTCAAAGCGCATCCTTCGTCTCCCGCGAAGGATGCTTACGGGAAAGACGCATTGCATCAAAAGAAAAACCGCCGAAACTTCGGCCCTCGCGAAGGGGAGGTCGCTGCTCTGTAGAGAGCGGGACTGCGCCTTCGTTGACACCCGAAGGCTGCGGCTTAAAAGCGGAGCCGCCTCTTCCTAGTCAGGAAATACGACTCGTCATGCCCGACGCTCCCCGCCCACGCCCGCTATCGCCGCACCTGATGACCGGGGGCTTCGGTTCGCCGCTGCTCTGGCGCTGGCACATCACCATGGCGACCTCGATCATCCATCGGGGCAGCATCTTCGGGATCTACCTTTCCGCCCTATTACTGGCGGGCTGGCTGCTGTCCCTGGCCGGCGGGCCGGAAAGCTATGCCGCCTATACCGGCGCGCTCGGCTCGCCGCTCGGACTCCTGGTGCTGTTCGGCCTCACCTTCACGCTGTTCTTCAACCTGGCCTACAACGTGCGCCAGGCCTTCTGGGACATGGGCAAGGGCTTCAAGATTCCGGAAGCCAACGCGGGCTCGGTGGCGATCATCGCCTTCGCCGTCGTGACCACCCTGGCCTTGTGGGCCGTCCTCTTCACGCTGGGAGTGCTGTGATGACCACAGGTCCGACCCTTCGCACCCCCCGATCCCGAGCCCTCGGCCTTGGCTCCGCGCATCACGGCGTGGGCCACTTCATCGTCGAACGCGTCACCGGGATGATGCTCGTGCCGCTCGGCCTCTGGGGAGCCTGGGCGGCGGTGCAGCTCGCGGGCGGGGGCTATGACACGGCCGCCTACTGGATCGCCAAGCCGGTGAACGCCGTGCTGCTGGCCCTGCTGCTCGTCTGCGCCCTGGTGCACGTGAAGCACGCCATGCAGGTGGTCATCGAAGACTACATCGGCCGCTTCATCACCAAGGCGGCGCTGCTGCTGCTCAATTTCTCTGTCTGCGTCCTCGCCGGCGCCCTGGGCGTCTTCGCGATCCTCAAGGCCGCCCTCTCCGGAGCCTTCTGATGGCCGAGTATAATTTCATCGACCACAAGTTCGACGTCGTCGTCGTCGGCGCCGGCGGCTCCGGCCTTCGCGCCGCCCTCGGCTGCGCCCAGGCCGGCCTGAAGACGGCCTGCATCACCAAGGTATTCCCGACCCGCTCGCACACCGTGGCGGCGCAGGGCGGCATCTCGGCCAGCCTCGGCAACATGGGCCAGGACGACTGGCGCTGGCATATGTACGACACCGTCAAGGGGTCGGACTGGCTGGGCGACCAGGACGCCATCGAATACCTGTGCCGCAACGCGCCGGCCGCGGTCTACGAGCTGGAGCACTGGGGCGTGCCGTTCTCGCGCACCGCCGAGGGCAAGATCTACCAGCGCGCCTTCGGCGGCATGACCCGCAACTTCGGCGAGGCCCCGATCCAGCGCACCTGCGCGGCGGCCGACCGGACCGGCCACGCCATGCTGCACACGATGTACGGCCAGAGCCTGGCGCACGACACCGAGTTCTTCATCGAGTACTTCGCCCTCGACCTGATCATGGACGAAGGCGTCTGCCGCGGCGTGACCGCGTGGAAGCTCGACGACGGCACCCTGCACCGCTTCCAGGCGCAGCAGGTGATCCTGGCCACCGGCGGCTACGGCCGCGCCTACTTCTCGGCCACCAGCGCCCATACCTGCACCGGCGACGGCGGCGGCATGGCGCTGCGCGCCGGCCTGCCGCTGCAGGACATGGAGTTCGTGCAGTTCCACCCGACCGGCATCTACGGCGCCGGCTGCCTGATCACCGAAGGCGCCCGCGGCGAAGGCGGCTACCTGACCAACTCCGAGGGCGAGCGCTTCATGGAGCGCTATGCGCCGTCCGTGAAGGACCTGGCCCCGCGCGACATGGTCAGCCGCGCCATGACCATCGAGATCCGCGAAGGCCGCGGCGTCGGTCCGAAGAAAGACCACATCTTCCTGCACCTCGATCACCTGGATCCGAAGATGCTGGCCGAACGCCTGCCGGGCATTTCGGAGAGCGCCAAGATCTTCGCCGGCGTCGACGTGACCAAGGAGCCGATCCCGGTCCTGCCGACCGTGCACTACAACATGGGCGGCATCCCCACGAACTTCTTCTCCGAAGTCGTGACCCGCGCCGGCGAGGACCCCGACAAGGTGGTTCCGGGCCTGATGGCGGTGGGCGAAGCGGCCTGCGTGTCGGTGCACGGCGCCAACCGCCTGGGCTCCAACTCGCTGATCGACCTGGTGGTGTTCGGCCGCTCGGCCGCGCTGCGCTGCGCCGACACGATCAAGGCCGGGGCGACACAGGTGGAGCTGAAGCCCTCGATGACTGACGGCCATCTGGCCCGCTTCGATAAGTTCCGCAACGCCAACGGCGGCACCACCACGGCGCACCTGCGCCTGGAGATGCAGCAGGCGATGCAGGAGGACGCCGCGGTGTTCCGCACCTCGGAGTCGCTGGCCTCGGGCGTCAAGCGCCTGGAAGCCGTGCACGCCAAGCGCCCGGACCTGAAGGTCTCGGACCGCGGCCTGATCTGGAACACCGACCTGCTCGAGACCCTCGAGCTGGACAACCTGATCGGCCAGGCGACGGTCACCGTGGTCGGCGCGCACAACCGCACCGAAAGCCGCGGCGCCCACGCGCACGAGGACTTCCCCGATCGCAACGACGACGTCTGGATGAAGCACACCCTGACCTGGTTCGACGACGCCACCGGCAAGGTGAAGATCGATGACCGGCCGGTGCACAGCTACACCATGACCAACGACATCGCTTACATCCCGCCCAAGGCGCGGGTGTACTAGGACCGACTGATGACGGTTGAGCGCGACACAGACGCCGACTGGCGGGAGCTGGGATCCACCCAGCCCTACTGGGGCGTGCTCACCCATCCGGAGTTCCGGACCGAGAACCTGACTCCGCAAGGGCTAGAGGCGTTCTACGCTTCCGGCGTGCAGTACATCGACGATATCGCAGCTCGGCTGGAGCGCGCCACCGGGGCGGGGCCCGGGGGCCGCGCCCTGGACTTCGGCTGCGGGACCGGCCGCCTGGCCGAGGCGATGAGCGACTATGCGCAGACGACCGGCTACGACATCTCGCCCGGCATGCTGGCCAAGGCGCGGGAGCACGGCGGCAAGGCGCAGTACGTCGACGTGCTGCCCGAAGGCCCGTTCGACTGGATCAATTCCTTCATCGTCTTCCAGCACATCCCGCCCGAGCGGGGCATGGCCCTGATCGAGCAGCTGCTGGCCCGCCTGGCGCCTGGCGGCCAGGTCAGCCTGCACGTCACCGCCTGGCGCGAGCCGCACCTGGTTCCGGCGCAGCCCAGGGGCTGGCGCAAGCTCGCCGCGCGGCTGCTGGCCAGGGCCCAGCCCACCGGCCTGGTTTCGATGTACGAATACGACCTCTCGCAGGTGTTGCGGCTGCTGAACGCGGCCGGCCTGGAGGAGGTCAGCCTCCATTCCACCGACCACGGCGGCCATCACGGCGCTGTCCTGCTGGGCCGCAAGGCCAACGCGGCGAAGGCCGCGCAGAGGGCCGCGGCATGACCGCCCACACCTCATCCCTGCATTGCGCCGGGCGCCCCTGCGGCGCGGCGCCGAAGATCTCGCCTAAGGAAAGCGTCTGATGGTCCAGCTTGCCCTGCCCAAGAACTCCCGCGTCCAGAAGGGCCGCCATCACCCCGCCCCGGCTGGCGCCAAGACGGTCAAGACCTTCAAGATCTACCGGTACGACCCGGAGGGGAACGAGAACCCCCGCTGGGACACCTACGACGTCGACGTCGAGGCCTGCGGCCCGATGGTCCTGGACGTTCTGATCCACATCAAGAACGAGGTCGACCCGACCCTGGCCTTCCGCCGCTCGTGCCGCGAAGGGGTCTGCGGCTCCTGCGCCATGAATATCGGCGGCCGCAACACCCTGGCCTGCACCCATGGCCACGAGGAAGTGCCCGGCGCCCAGTGCCAGATCAGCCCGCTGCCGCACATGCCGGTGGTGAAGGACCTGATCCCGGACCTGACCATGTTCTATGCCCAGTACGCGTCGATCGAGCCGTGGCTGCACACTGAGACGCCCGAGCCGCAGAAGGAATGGCGCCAGACCCCGGAGGACCGCGAGAAGCTCGATGGCCTCTACGAGTGCATCCTCTGCGCCTGCTGCTCGACCTCGTGCCCGAGCTACTGGTGGAACGGCGACAAGTATCTTGGCCCGGCCGCCCTGCTGCACGCCTACCGCTGGCTGATCGACAGCCGCGACGAGGCGACCGGCGCGCGTCTGGACGAGCTGGAAGACCCGTTCAAGCTCTACCGCTGCCACACGATCATGAACTGCGCCCAGGTCTGCCCCAAGGGCCTGAACCCCGCCAAGGCGATCGGCGAGATCAAGAAGATGCTGGTGGATCGCGTCGTCTGAGGCTTCTCCGGAGCCCTTTCGCCGCGGGCCGACTGGCCTAAAGCGTGAAAAAGGGCTCCAAATTCAAAGTTCGAGCGTGATCGCCGCCGAAACCGGGTCCACTTTCGGCTATCACGCTCGGGAGAGGCGAACGATCCGAACTGTGTTTGGAAAGTTGACGCCGCCGTCACTTTTCTGCATGGGGCTTATATGAGCCATTCGGACGCGCATGTTGTGATCCTCGGGGCGGGCCACGCAGGTGGGACCGCCGCCGCCCTGCTGCGCCAGTATGGCCATTCGGGGCCGATCACCCTGATCGGCGAAGAGCCGATACCGCCCTATCAGCGGCCGCCGCTTTCCAAGGCCTGGCTGAAGGGCGAGGCCGACGCCGACTCTCTGGCGCTGAAGCCGCTGGAGTTCTATCCCGAGCAGAACATCGACTTCCGCCCGAACCTGAAGGCGGTGAAGCTGGCGCGGTCGGACAAGACCGTAACGCTCTCGGACGGTTCGAACCTCTCCTACGACATCCTGATCATCGCCACCGGCATGCGGCCGATCCGCCTGCCGATCGAAGGCGCGGACCTGGCCGGAGTGCTGACCCTGCGCTCGGCGGCCGACGCCGAGGCGATCAAGGCGGCGCTGGGTCCCGGCAAGCGGCTGGCCATCGTCGGCGGCGGCTACATCGGGCTGGAGGTCGCCGCGTCGGCCCGCGCCCTGGGCGCCGAGGCCGTGGTGCTGGAGCGAGAGGCCCGCATCCTGGCCCGCAGCGCCTGCGAGCCGCTGTCCAAGTTCTTCTACGAGTATCATCTGGCCCGCGGGGTCCAGTTCCTGCTGGGCGCCAGCGTCTCCGGCTTCGTTGGCGAGGGCGGCAAGGTGAGCGGCGTGCGCTTGGCCGACGGCCGGGTGGAACCCTGCGACCTGGTGCTGCTCGGCGTCGGCGCGACGCCCAACGAGGAGATCGCCCGTGACGCCGGCCTGGAATGCGCCCGCGGCATCGTGGTCGACATGGAAGCGCGCACCGCCGATCCGAGCGTCTTCGCCATCGGTGATGTGACCCACCGGCCGATGCCGCACTATGGCCGGATGTTCGGCCCGGAAAGCGTGCCCAGCGCCCTGGAGCAGGCCAAGCAGGCCGCGAGCGCCATCACCGGCCGCGCCCCACCGTCGCCGGAAGTGCCCTGGAACTGGTCGGACCAGTACGATCTGAAACTGCAGATCGCCGGCCTGCCGTTCGACGCCGACCGCGTGCTGCTACGCGGCGATCCGGCCAGCGGCAAGTTCGCGGTGTTCCATCTGAAGGGCGATCAGGTCCAATCGGTCGAAGCGATCAATTCGCCGCCCGAGTTCATGATGGGCAAACAGCTCATCGCCAACCGCAAGCCGGTCGATCCGGACAAGCTTGCCGATCCGTCGGTTTCCATGAAAGAGGTCGCCGCCTAACAGGCGACGAAGGGGAGTAAATGGCCAAGATCACCTATATCGAGCATGACGGCACGGAACACGTCGTGGATGTGAAGAATGGCCTGACGGTCATGGAAGGCGCTGTGAAGAACAACGTCCCAGGCATCGACGCCGACTGCGGCGGCGCCTGCGCCTGCGCCACCTGCCACGTCTATGTGGACGAGGCCTGGAAAGGGAAAACCGGTTCGACCTCGGCCATGGAAGACTCCATGCTGGACTTCGCCGAGAACGTCGAACCGAACAGCCGCCTGTCCTGCCAGATCAAGGTCAGCGACGAGCTCGACGGCCTGGTCGTGCGGATGCCGGAAAGCCAGCACTAACAGGAATCGGCATGCTATAGCCCGGTCCGGTTGCGCGGGGGCGCGCCGGATCGGAGCTGTTGCAAGTGGATGCAGAGTTGAACGCGCCTGATCTCTCGTTCAATCAGGTCGATCCCGTCTACCGGGCCTTTATCGACGACTATCTGCGCCTCCACGACCTGGACCCGGCAAGGTTCTGTAAGCCCTTGCCCGGCCAGGACGAGATGTTCTTCAAGGCCATCCTGCCCAACTACGAGTTCGACGCCTCGATCTCGGCCTTCAAGTTCGTCGAGTCCACGATTCGGCTGGGCGAAGCCTATCGGCAACTGGCGGAGGCACTCGGCGGCTTCGACAAGCTGGGCGACGTGCTCGACTTCGCCTCGGGCTGGGGGCGGCTGACGCGCTACCTGGAGCAGCGGCTGCCGGCGACCCAGATCCATGCGGCGGACATCTACCACCAGGCCATCGACTGGCAGGTTTCCACCTTCGGCATTGCAGGAATCCACTCAGAAAAGGATCCGGCGCGGCTTTCCTACGCCAAGAAGCACGACATCGTGCTGGCCGGATCGATGTTTTCGCACCTACCGGAAGGTTTGTTCCACGCCTGGCTGGGCAAGCTGTTCAGCCTGGTTTCGGAGCGCGGACTGCTGGCTTTCAGCGTCCATGACGAAGCGATCCTGCCGATAGGCGAGACCATGGGGCCGGACGGCATCCATTTCCTGCGCTTCTCCGAGAGCGGCTCGCTGGAGCTCGACATCTACGGCATGTCCTACGTCACCGAGGCCTTCGTCGGCCGGGCGGTCGAGCGACTGGGGCCGGGGCTGTCGTGGCGCAGGTTCCCCAAGGGGCTCTACGAGAACCAGGACCTCTATGTGATCGGCGCGCCCGGGGTCGATCTCTCGGGCCTGAAGCTCGGCTCCAGCCCGATGGGCGGGTTCGAGACCGTGGCGACCCTGTCGACCGGCGAGGTGGAGTTCCGCGGCTGGGCCATCGAGCGCACCCCCGGGGCGGCGATCGAGGCAGTGCGGGTGTTCGTCGACGGGGTCGAGGTCGAGGCCGCGATCCCGGCGGGCGAGCGGCCCGACGTCCAAAAGCATTTCCCGGGCTCGGCCAATGCGCCGACGGGCTGGAGCTTCCGGCTGTCGCCCAAGCAGGCTGCGGCCGGGGCCATGGTGCGCGCGCGGCTGGAAAGCAGCTCGGGACTGACGGGCTACTGCTACGCGCAGATGCCGGCTCCGGCGACGTTCACCTATTCGGGATGGTCGCGGCGGGGGCTGCGGTAGGTCCGCGCCCTCAACGAAAGCGGCGCTCCAGCTTTCACTGAAGCGCCGCGTGGATCCCCGCCTTCGCGGGGAGGAGCGGAATACTTGGCGCCCTAGGCGACGGCGCGCAGGCCTTCGAGCTGGGCGATCAGGGTGACCATGGCGTTGGACGGCAGCACGTCGTCCTGGCCGTAGTCGCCGGTCTCGATGATCGAGGCCAGACGGTCGCGGGCGCGGCTGACGCGGCTCTTGATGGTGCCGATGGCGCAGCCGCAGATCTCTGAGACTTCTTCGTAGGAGAGGCCGCCGGCGCCGATCAGGATCAGGGCTTCGCGCTGATCTTCAGGCAGGCAGGCCAGGGCGCGACGAACCTCGTCGAGCTCGAGCGCGGCCATGGGGTTGGACGCCGCTTCCAGGGTCCGCTCAGCCACTTCCGGGTCGAGCTGGGTCGAGCGCCACGAGCGGCGCTTATCGGAATAGAACTGGTTGCGGAGGATCATGAAGGTCCAGGCCTTCATGTTGGTGCCCAGCTGGTAGCTCTCGCGATTGTGCCAAGCCTTGAGGAGGGCGTCCTGCGCGAGGTCGTCGGCTGCGGTCGCGTCCCTGCAGAGGGAACGGGCGAAAGCCCGCATCTGAGGGATCAAGGCAGTCAGTTCCGCCTTGAAATCGTGGTCCGCTTGAGCCTGATCGGTCATGGGTTGCCTCCGTTTTCAGATGGGAAGCCTATGCGCTCCTCGTGTCCTAAACGCGGCGAAGCTGGATTAGCTGCGCCGTAGGCACGGAAAACCGTGGATATCTGTCGAAGTCCGTCGTCGCTTATCAGCGATAAGCCCTGTGCAGACAGGCGGTTCCGCCGAAAGCGAGCTTGGCTGGATCCTAGAAGCTCAGTTCGGGATGGCCGGCCGCGCCCTGCGCAGCTTCAGGAAGATGGCACGTAAATGTGGCGCCCGCGCCGGGTTCGCTTTCCAGCGCCACCCAGCCGCCGTGCAGCTCCACCAGCGCCTTGACCAGCGCCAGGCCGAGGCCCGGGCCGCCGCGCTCGCGGCCGATGAAGCGGTCGAAGATGTGCGCCTGGACGTGGAAGGGGATGCCGCGGCCGGTGTCGGAGACCTGCAGCTGGATCTCGCCCAGGGCGCGGCGGGCGGCGATGGTCACCACCCCGCCCGGCGGCGACTGGCGCACGGCGTTCTCGGCCAGGTGATCTAGGGTCTGGGCCAGGCGGCGGACGTCGCCGCGCAGCAGGCCGATGTCGCCGGGATGCTCGACCTTGATGGTCACGCCCGCGGCTTGCGCTTCCTTCTCCCAGCGCTCGGCGGTCTGGGCCAGCAGGTGGGCGACGCGGACGTCCTCGAGGTCGAGCGCCATCTCGTCGGCGTCGATCTGGGCCATGTCGAGCACGTCGTCGATCGAGCGCGCCAACTGGGTGGCGGCGGTGCGGACGGCGGCGGCGTGGCCGCGGCCGCGCTCGGAGAGGTTCTCGCCCGAACGCTCCAGCAGTTCGGAATAGCCGATGATCGTGGTGAGCGGCGTACGCAGTTCGTAGGAGACGTTGCCGACGAAGTCGCGCTTCAGGCGCTCGGCCTCGGCCAGGGCGGCGGACCGGTCGGCCAGGGCGCTCTCCAGCTTGCGGGCGTCGGTGACGTCGGCGAAGGCGATCAGGGTCGCGCCGTCCGGCAGCGGCCGGCTCTGATAGACGACGATGCGCGAGTCCGAGGTCTTCACCTCGCCGGAGATCGGGGCGCGGGCCTGCGGGTCTGGATCGGCGACACGGCCCTTCAGCTCGCGCCAGAAGCCCATGTCGTGCAGGCGGGGCACGCAAAGATCGACGACGCCCTCGAAGTCGTGGGCGACGTCGAGCTGGGCGGCGGTGATGTTCCAGAACTGCTCGAACGCCTCGTTGTGCAGCCGCAGACGGCCGTCGGAGCCGAACACGGCCACGGCGTCGTTGAGCTTGTCGAGCGTGGCCTGCTGCACCTGGATCTGGCCGTTGTACTGGGCCTTCAGGCGCAGCTCGCCGGTGATGTCGGAGAACAGCAGCACCACCCCGCCCATCGGGTGCGGCTGGCGGCCGACCTTCAGGGTGCGCCCGTCCGGCAGGCTCCAGAGGTCGTCGGGGCCGGCGGCTGTGTCCTCGTAGCGGTCGAGCTCGGCGGCCTTCCATTTCGCATAGTCGATGGTCTCGGGCAGCCGGCGGCGCTGGCGCAGGCGGTCGAGCACCTCGCCGTGGGTCGGTCGCTCGGCCAGCCAGGCCGGCTCCAGGCTCCAAAGCTCGGCGAAGGCGGTGTTGTGGAAGATCAGCCGCTTGCCCTCGCCGAAGATGGCGACCGCGTCGGCGATGTGATTGAGGGTCTCGTCGTGCGCCTCGACGTGGCGCTTGAGCGCCTCGCGCAGTTCCTCGGTCTCGGTGACGTCGTCGCTCCAGACCCCGACGCCGCCGCCTTCCAGCGGCTGGGCGGTGATCTGGAAGGCGCGGCGGCGGCCGCCCAGCGAGGTCCAGCGCAGGGCCTGGCGACGCGAGCCGAGATTGGCCGCCTCGCTGGCCAGGCTGTCGGCGCCCTTGTCGAAGGAGAGTCCGCTGCTGGCGGCCTCGTCGAGGCTGGCGGCCCCGGCGGCGGCCAGCCAGGCGGAGTTGACCCAGACCGGGCTGCCGTCGGCGGCGGCCACCCAGGCCGGCGTGGCGCGTCCGTTGAGCAGGGCGGCGAAGCGCGGGGCGGTGGGCAGGCCGGCGTCCTCGCCGATCACCGCCGACAGCCGCAGCCAGGCCAGCGCCCCCGCGGCGCGGCCCTCGACGGCGACGACGCCGGCCGGGCCCTGAACTTCGAAGGCGCAGGTCTCGCCGCGCTCGAACAAGGCGCGCAGCCGGCGGGCGTGGTCGGGGTCGGCGCGCATCAGTGCGGCGACCACGCCCTGCGGATCGGCATGTGTGGCGCCCAAGGCCTCGGCGCAGATGGCCAGGCTCTCTTCGCCGGAGGTCAGGCTGGCGTGGCCGTCCTCGACGGCGAGCAGGGCGGAGTCGAAGGCTTCGACCGAAGCCTGGGCCGCCTCGGCTCCGGCTTCCAATTCAGCGATGCGTTGGCGGAGGGTTTCGAGGCGCGTTTCGTTGCGCCGCCGCTGATCCACGAGCCAGAACATCGCGCAGAGCGCGAGAAGCACCGCGCCGGCCGCGGCTCCAAGGATCAGGTCTTGCTCGCTCATCGGTGCTCGTCGCCCCTCCGAGACGGCGAATCATCTCAACGGACCATAGTTTGGTCCGCGCAATTCGGCGATGATCGGAAGGTTATGACCGCCATCCTCTATCCGGTCGCCGCTGATGCCGGCCAGGCCTTCAACGCACCGCCCGCGCGAGCGGCGCGCGAGCGCGAGGCCGTGCAGGCGGTGGGCGAAGCGGTGGCCTTCGTCACCGAGCCCGTGGGGCCGACCTATGCGACCCGCGAGGCGGCGCTGGACGCCCTGGCCGGACGGGTCGAGGACGAGCGGCCGGGCCGCCCGGCCATCGCCGCCGAGGACCGGGTGGTCTTGCTGGTCGAGCAGGCCGCGCCGCGCAACGGGCGCTCGCGGGCCCCGGCCGCCGTGCGCCCGGTGTTCAAGGACGGCCATCGCTGGCCGGCGCCCGCGCCGCCGCCGGCGACGATCTGGCGGGCGATGATCTCCTACTGGAGGATCGGCCCGCCGCCGGTTCGCCACGCCGGTTCGGTGCAGGCGCGGCAGGCGCGCCGCAAAGGCGGCGAGGACATTGACCGCGACTCGCTGCGGGCCCTGACCCGCCAGCCGCTGCAGGCGGTCAAACCGCAGCAGCCGCTGGACATCGGGCTATTCGAGACACGGTTGCCGGAGGCTCCCCATATAGTCGTGCCTGATGAGTGAGCCCTACGCCGGAACCGCCCCGTCCCTGGACGACCTCGCCGCCCTCGCCGAGGCGGCGTTCGCCGCCTTGCCCGAGGGCTTCCAGAAGCTGGCCGGCGATGTGGTGTTCCGCGTCGACGACTTCGCCAGCGAGGAGGTGCTGGACGAGCTGGGCATCGAGGATCCGTTCGACCTGACCGGGCTCTACAGCGGCGTGCATATCGGTCACCGCTCCGTGTTCGACCCTTCGCCCGAGCCCAGCCGCATCTTCCTCTATCGCCGGGCGATCCTCGACGAGTGGGCGGCGCGCGGCGACATTCCGCTGGGCGAACTGATCGGCCACGTGCTGGTGCACGAGATCGGCCACCACTTCGGCCTCAGCGACGACGACATCCACGCCATCGAGGCGGCGGCGGAGTAGGGCTCGATGTCGGAACGATGTCGGCGCAGGCGTCCTTAGGAGGCTGGCAGGCGCAGGGCCTGTCGGCGCCGAAAGGACGCGGACATGAAGAACTTCGTGGCGCTGTACATGGGATCGCCTGCCGCTGGGCCAGGGCCCGGCGATCCTAGCGAGGAGACGATCGCCAAGGGCATGGCGGCCTGGGGCGACTGGATGACCCGCCACGCCGCCGACGTCGTCGACGCCGGCGGGCCGCTCGGCAAGACCAAGAAGACGACGGCCGGCGGGGTCACCGACATCCGCAACGCCGTCACCGGCTACGTGATCGTTCGCGCCGAGTCCCATGACGCAGCCGCGCGGCTGTTCGAGGGCCACCCGCACTTCACGATCTTCCCGGGCGACTCGGTCGAGATCATGGAAGTGCTGCCGATCCCCGGATCGTAGGAGGTCGCCCGGAGGGGTCACTCCTCGCCGCTGGCGTGCTGACCGGCTTGGCGGTGAAGAGCTGCGGCGGCGCGGTTCGGCGGAAAGCCAGCGCCATCACCGCCGCGGCGACGACCCAGGCGGCGCTCCAGGCTCCGACGGCCAGCCCGGTCAGCACGGCGGTGATCAGGGTGCGCCGCAGGCCGAACTGCAGGAGGCCGCAGGCCAGGCCCCAGTCGGCGCGCTGCAGCAGGGCCGGAAGCTGGCGCAGGGCGTGCTTCTCGGTTCCCAGCGGCGCGAAGGCGGCCAGCAGGATGAAGGCGGCGGAGGCGACGACATAGGCCTCGAACCCGGCGACGCCGAGCCGGCGGGCCAGCAGCATCGACAGCCCGTAGCCGACCAGCTGGCCGCCAGCCGCGATCACCACCAGCCGCGTCGCCTGACTCGTCGGTGAAGCTGCGTGCACTGGCCATCGTTGGCCGGGCCGGCGGGGGCTGGCAAGGCGGCTCGGGAAAGTGACGCTAGCGTCATTTTCCTTGACGGATCGGTGTTCGGTTGAGAGGGTTCGTCCAAGAGGAAACTTAGGCGCCGTGCGCGCCTCGCAGGAGGAAGAGCCGATGGCCGCCGACGGCAACATCACCAAGGACATCATCTACGACGCCGTCGCTCCGGACGACTTCGAGTCGATGCTGGAGCTGGACCGCTACAACGCGCGCTCCACCGCCTTCGACAAGATCATCTCGGCCACCCACGACCACTTCTGGGATCCGCTCGACAAGAAGTACATCGACTTCGACGAGCCGTTCGACATGGAAAACGAGATGCTCCTCCCCGAGGACATGATCATCTCGCTGTCGACCGACTATGTGTCGAACCACCTGTCGGACTGGAAGACCCGGGTGCGCTTCGCCAACCAGTCGGCGCTGCGCTCGTTCTCCTCGATCCTGCACGGCGAGCAGGGCGCGCTGAACCTCTCGGCCAGCCTCTGCCACGTGCTGAAGGACCAGGGCGCGCAGGAATACGCCGCCAACCAGACCCGCGAAGAGGCCCGCCACGTCACGGCCTTCGCCAAGTACATCAAGGCCCGCTTGGGCCGGCCGGTGGAATGCGGCCCGACCCTGAAGGCGCTGCTGATCGACATCATCGGCAGCCCCGAGGTCTACAAGAAGATCATCGGCATGCAGATGCTGGTGGAAGGCCTGGCCATGGGCGCCTTCGCCACCTTCTTCAACAACATCCGCGATCCGCTCGGCAAGAAGCTGATGCAGCTGGTGATGACCGACGAGGCCTTCCACCACAAGTTCGGGAAGATCTGGGCCGACCGGACCATTCCGAAGCTGTCGGCGGCCGAGCACGAGATCATCGAGACCTGGGCGGCCCACTGCTTCCAGACCCTGCTGTTCAACCTGGTGGCCCCCACCCAGCAGCGCGACCTCTATGAGGAATTCGGCCTCGATCCGGACCGTGTCATCGCCGAGATGGCGGCGAACATGAACGACGAGACCCGCCGCGAGAACATGAAGGAGCAGACCAACATCTTCCGGGTGCTGGTGAAGACCCTGCTGAACGCCGGGATCATCACCGATCGGACCCGGGCCTTCTACGCCACCTATGTGGACATCGAGGAGTTGAAGGCCGAGGGCGACAAGATGGTCGGCGACGACATCGCCGAGGAGGGCATCAAGTACCTCCAGGAGATCAACTTCAAGGACCGCCTGGCGTCCACGATCTCGATCGCGGCGGAATAACTGCGACCTGCACAGTCGCTCCAAAGGCGGCGCTCCGGCCTAGGCTGGGGCGCCGCTTTTTGTTTGGGCCTGGTCGCGCGGCGCGGCCTGCGTTCATTACAAATTTGACGGGTGCGTCATTTTCCTTTGACCCCACATAACATCGGTGTTGGACTTTTTGTCCGAGGAACTCAGGGAGTTAGCCGATGGGCGCCGACGGCAACATCACCAAGGACATCATCTACGACGCAGTCGCGCCGGACGACTTCGAGTCGATGCTGGACCTCGACCGGTACAACAACCGCTCGACCGCGTTCGACAAGATCATCTCGGCCACCCACGACCACTTCTGGGATCCGCTGGATCCGAAATACATCGACTTCTCCGCGCCTTGGGACATGGAGACCCAGCCGCTGATCGGCGAAGAGCTGAACGCGGCCATGCACACCGAATATGTGAAGGCCAAGCTGAACACGCCCGAGCTGCGGGCCCAGTTCGTCAACAAGTCGCTGCTCTATTCGTTCTCGTCGATCCTGCATGGCGAGCAGGGCGCGCTGAACCTCTCGGCCTCTCTGTGCCATGTGCTGCTGGATCAGGGCGCGCAGGAATACGCCGCCAACCAGACCCGCGAGGAGGCGCGCCACGTCACCGCCTTCGCCAAGTACATCAAGGCGCGCTGGGGCCGACCGATCGAATGCAGCAAGGTGCTGCAGGACCTGCTGGTCGACATCATCGGTAGCCCCGAGGTCTACAAGAAGATCATTGGTATGCAGATGCTGGTCGAGGGCCTGGCCATGGGCGCCTTCGCCACCTTCTACCAGAAGCTCAACGACCCGCTCGGCAAGCAGTTGATGCAGCTGGTGATGACCGACGAGGCCTTCCACCACAAGTTCGGGAAGATCTGGGCCGACCGGACCATCCCCAAACTGAGCCCGGCCGAGCACAACATCGTCGAGGACTGGGCGGCGCACTGCTTCCAGATCCTGCTGTTCAACCTGGTCTCGCCCAGCGAACAGACCGCGCTCTACGAGGAGTTCGGGCTGGATCCGGCCAAGGTGCTGGAGGAGATCCAGCTGGTCGCCACCGACGAGGTTCGCCGCGAGGACATGAAGGAGGCGACCAATATCTTCCGGGTGTTGATCAAGACGCTCCTGAACGCAGGGATCATCACCGACCGCACGCGGGCCTTCTACGGCATGTATGTCGACATGGAGGAGCTGAAGGCGGAAGGCGACCGGATGGTCGGCGACGACATCGCCGAGGAGGGGATCAAGTACCTCCAGAAGATCAACTTCAAGGACCGGATCGCGGCGAACGTGACGCTGGCGGCGGAGTAGAAATGGCTGTCATCCCGGTCTTCGGCCTGCAGCCGAAACCGGGATGACGCCTCACGGCGTCGGCCGATCCAAGCTAGGTTCGAATACTGATGTCGGGGTCAATTTCTTTGACCGGGCCGGCATTCGGCGCAATGCTTCCTGAATATTCGAAAGCGCCCGCTCCAGATGGGCGAATGGATATTCAGGAGGTTCAGATGGGCGCCGACGGCAACATCACCAAGGACGTCATGTACGGCGCGGTCGCGCCTGACGACTTCGAGTCCATGCTGCAGCTTGACCGCTATGGCCAGCGTACGACCGCCTTCGACAAGATCATCTCGGCCACCCACGACCACTTCTGGGATCCGCTCGACAAGAAGTACATCGACTTCGACGAGCCCTTCGACATGGAAAACGAGGCCATGACGCCGGAGGAGCTTAATCCGGTGCTGAAGCTGCCCTATGTGGCGCAGACCCTGAAGGATCCCAAGGAGCGGATCGCCTTCATCAACTACATGCAGCTCTGGAACTTCTCCTCGATCCTGCACGGCGAGCAGGGCGCGCTGAACCTCTCGGCCAGCCTCTGCCATGTGCTCTACGACCAAGGCGCGCAGGAATACGCCGCCAACCAGACCCGCGAGGAAGCCCGCCACGTCACGGCCTTCGCCAAGTACATCAAGGCCCGCTGGGGCCGGCCGGTGGAATGCGGGGCGGCGCTGAAGAGCCTGCTGGTCGAGATTATCGAAGCGCCGGAGGTCTACAAGAAGATCATCGGCATGCAGATGCTGGTCGAGGGCCTGGCCATGGGCGCCTTCGCGAACGGCTACAAGCACAACCGCGACCCGCTGGCCAAGAAGCTGTTCCAGCTGGTGATGACCGACGAGGCCTTCCACCACAAGTTCGGGAAGATCTGGGCCGATCGCACCATCCCGCAGCTGACCGAGTCCGAGCGCAACGTCGTCGAGGACTGGGCCGCGCACTGCGCCCAGAGCCTGCTGTTCAACCAGGGCTCGCCGGTGCAGCAGCAGGCGATCTATTCGCGGTTCGGCCTCGATCCGGAGCGGGTGGTCGCCGACATCGTCGAACGCCGCAAGTCGCGCGATCCGAACCGCAAGATGCGCGGCGAGACCAACATCTTCCGGGTGCTCATCAAGACCCTGCTGAACGCCGGCCTGATCACCGACCGGACCCGCGGGTTCTACGCCCTGTATGTCGATATGGACGAGCTGGCGGCCGAGGGCGACCGGATGGTCGGCGACGACATCGCCGAGGACGGCATCCGCTATCTGCAGACCATCAATTTCAAGGACCGTGCAGCGGCCGCGCTTGCCGCGGAATAGTCCAATTTTCGGTTGATCTTGAGGCGACGCCCGCGGAGAGATTCCGCGGGCGTCGCCATTCTCAACTTCGAGCCCGGGCGGTCTATGCGCGTACTGGCCATCATCATTGCAGCTGTTCTGACGGCCGGCCCCGCCCTGGCCGTGGCGCCGCCGTCGCCCAGCCAGAAGATCGAGCTGACCAAGATGATGGGCCGCTGGTACGAGGTCGCGCGCCTGCCCAACAAGATCCAGGCCGGCTGCCAGGGGGGCACCTCGGACTGGACGCGGTCAGCTGAGGGCTTCTCGGTGGTGCAGGCCTGCCACAAGGGCTCCCTGTCGGCCCCGGCGACCGAGTGGAAGGCCAAGGCCAAGGTCCTCGATCCCGCGACGAACGCCAGGCTGCAGATGACGTTCTTCAACGGCCTGCTGCGCCAGGAGTACTGGGTGCTCGACTATCGCCCCGATCAGGGCTGGCTGATCCTCGGCACGCCGGGCGGCCGTTCGGTCTGGTTGATGTCGCAGCGGCCGACCCTGCCGGCGCCGGTCAAGTCGCAGGCGGTGGCTCGGCTCAGGCAGCTCGGCTACGACGTCGGGCGCCTGGAGTTCCCGCTGCCGGCCACGAACTAGCGGCTTGCGCAGCGAACGAAACAGGAACATGTTTTGGCCATGGACGTCACGATCGTCACGGTCAGCCGGCCGGAAATCACCGCCAATGTCACCCGCGGCGCCGCACGGCTGCTGACCGATCTCGGCTACGCGCCGTTGGCCGAGGTGACCCTTCCCAATGGCCGCCGCGCCGACCTGATGGCCCTGGCTCCCCGGGGCGAGCTGGTGATCATCGAGGTGAAGTCGGGGATCGAGGACTACCGGGTCGATCGCAAGTGGCACGAGTACATGCCCTATTGCGACCGCTTCGCCTTCGCCGTGGCCCCCGAGTTCCCGCGCGAGATTCTGCCGGAGGAGCCGGGCCTGCTGGTTTGCGACGGCTTCGGCGGGGCGGTGCTGCGCGAGGCGCCGGTCAGCACGCTGGCGCCGGCCCGGCGCAAGTCGCTGACCATCGCCTTCGCGCGCATGGCGGCGATGCGGGCCATGGGCGTGATGGCCACGCAGCTGGAAGGCTAAGAACTCAGCGGCGCGCCCACTGGGCGAACCAGTCGGCCAGGGCCTGGGGGCTCATGTGGCGGGCGTCGGCTAGCGAGGCGACGGTGTCCTTGTTCAGCAGCCGGTCAGTGACCGGATCGACGACCAGGATGGCCGGGACGCCTTCCAGCCGCTGGGTGATGCCGTAGTGAGCCGGGATCTGCAGGTTCTTGTCGAAGCGCCCGACATCGACCTCGACCAGCTCGAAGTGCTTGCCGACGAAGGCCTTCATCTCCGGCAACGCCAGGGTCGCGGCGAGGATGCGGCAGTCGCCGCACCAGTTCCCGCCCAGGCCGATCAGCAACACCTTGTGGCCCGCCTTGGCGCGGGCCTTGGCCCGGGCCACGGCGGCGTCGGCGTCGGCCGCCTCGTCATAGGGATAGGGCAGCGGGGTTTGAAGCTGCGCGTATGAGCCGATGCTGACCTTGGGCGCCGGCACGCCGGCCTGGGCGCCGGGCGCCGCCAGAAGCGCGATCAAGGCCGCCGCCGCGAGGATCCGCCGTCTCATGCTCGAAGTCCCACTCAATCAATTGGAATTGAGCTGGGACCTTAGTCTTTGGCGCGCGCTGCGCAACGCTGCTTAGCGCGGGGCGCGTTTGGCGAGGATCCGCTGCAGGGTGCGGCGGTGCATGTTGAGCCGCCGGGCGGTCTCCGAGACGTTGTGGCCGCAGAGCTCGTAAACCCGCTGGATGTGCTCCCAGCGCACGCGGTCGGCGCTCATCGGGTTTTCCGGGGGAGCCGGCGACTCGTCCTTGCGGGCCAGCAGAGCTCGGGCCACGTCGTCGGCGTCGGCCGGCTTGGAAAGATAATCGATGGCCCCGGATTTCACCGCCGCCACCGCGGTGGCGATGTTGCCGTAGCCGGTCAGCATGACGACCTTGGCGTCGGGGCGCGCCTCGCGCACCGCTTCGACGACCTTCAGGCCGGTCCCGTCCTCCAGCCGCATGTCGAGCACGGCATAGGCCGGTGGGCTCGACTTCACCGCCGCCAGGGCCTCGGCGACACTCCCCACCAGGGTGGTCTCGAAACCCCGCTGCTCCAGGGCTCGGCCTAGCCGCGTGCGCAGCGGCGCGTCGTCGTCGAGGACGAGCAGGCTTCTGTCCGGAAGGGCGGCGATATCGGCGGAGAGATCGGTCATGCGCAACCTCCGATAGGGGCGTTCTTCGCGTACGCCTCCTGCGGCATCATGTCGCGGGATGGCGTTGCTTCGCAAGTGTCTTCAGGCGCTTGTGTCCCCACCTTTGACTTCGATACGCCCACGCGGCCAGCGCGCCGCGACGATGGCGCCGCGCGGCCTGCCATTTTGGAAAGTCACCGAGGCCCCTGTCCGTTCCAACAGCGTCTTGGCGATGAAGAAGCCCAGGCCCATTCCGACATGGCCGGTCCGGCCGCCCGCGACCCCGGGGCGGCTTGTGACATAGGGCTCGCCCAGCTTGGCCAGCACCTCGGGCGCGAAGCCAGGGCCGTCGTCTCGGACTTCGATCCCGACGTTGTCGGCGTCGAAGCGTACGGAGACCAGCACCTCGGAGGCGGCGAAATCGACGGCGTTCTCCACGAAGGAGGTCATGGCGTGCAGCACCTCGGGCATCCGCCAGATGTCCGGGGCGGTGACGCCGGGCGCGCCGGAGACGATGGCCTCGACTCGAACGCCCTTCACCTCTGCGTGTGGTTCGATCACCTCGTGCACCAGCTGCAGCAGGCTCATTCGCTCGTGCACCTCGTCGGAGGCGGCGGCCGGGGCGTCGGTCAGGCGCCGCAGGATCTCGCCGCAGCGCTCGGCCTGGGCCATCAGCAGCTCGGCGTCGTCGCGGACGCTGGGGGTCGGCGCCTCGCGGGCCAGCTCCTTGGAGACGATGGAGATGGTGGCGAGCGGCGTGCCCAGTTCGTGAGCGGCGGCCGCCGCCAGAGCGCCTAGGGCCGACAGGCGCTGCTCGCGGGCCAGCACCGCCTGAGTGACGTCGAGCGCCAGGGCCATGCGCGAGGACTCGCCGGCCGCCTGGCGCACCGTGCCGGCGATGACGATGATCCCGGCCACGTTGGCGACGGCGCAGCCGATCAGAAAGGCCAACGGCGGCTCGATCGAGACGCCGTTAAGGCCCGGCAGCGGCAGGCGCACGAAGGCCAGCAGCACCGAGGCGACGATCGCCATGCCGGCGAGGACCAGCACCGACCTCGGCGCTAGGGCCGCCGCACCGAGGGTGACCGGGGCCAGCAGCATGAGGATGAATGGATTGGCGGCCCCGCCCGTCAGGAACAGCAGGATAGAGATCTGGCCGATGTCGAAGCCAAGCTGGGCGACCGCCTCCCAGCCGCCGATCAGCCGTTGGCCCGGCGAGGCGACGCCGGTCAGCAGGTTGGCCCAGCCGGCGGCGGCGATCACGGCGAAGCAAAGCGTGTAAGGGGCCTCGAAGCCGAGCACCAGGCTGGCGGCGATGAACACCAGCAGCTCGCCGGCGATGATCATCCAGCGTAGGGTGACCAACGTGCGCATGCGCAGACGCCCGCCCTGGGCGCGCGCCATGTCCCAACCCTCGGCGTTCCAGTCGGCGTCGCCCAGGCCCGCGACGCCTTGCGCCTGATCGGACCTTTGCCTATCGAGGCCCGGCGCAGTCCCAGGCGAAGACGGTTTCCGCGTCGAAGCCATCATGCCCGCCAGCATCGCGCCTAAACTTGCGCCTGACGAGCCCAAAGGTTGTTTCCATGTCCCGCCGCAATCTGATCCTCATCGCCGCCTGCGTGATCGGCCTGGTCTTCCTGGGCGCAGTCGCCTGGAAGGCGGGGGTGTTCAAGGAGGAGGACCGGGGCGCGGCGATGGTCGGCGGACCGTTCCAGCTGGTGAACCAGGACGGCAAGCCGGTCGACGAGAAGATCCTGAAGGGCAAGTGGACGGCGGTGTTCTTCGGCTTCACCTACTGCCCCGACGTCTGCCCGACGACTATGCAGGTGCTGGGCGCAGCGCAGCAGCAGCTGGGTCCCAAGGCCGACAAGCTGCAGGTGGTGTTCATCTCGGTCGATCCCGAGCGCGATACGCCCTCCCAGTTGAAGACCTACCTCTCCAACGAGGTGTTCCCCAAGGGGACGGTCGGCCTGACCGGGACGCCCGAGCAGGTGGCCGCCGCCGCCAAGGCCTATCGGGTCTATTACAAGAAGCGCGGCGAGGGGGCCGACTTCCTGGTCGACCACTCGACCCCGACCTACCTGATGAACCCCAAGGGCCAATTCGACCGGGTGATCCCCTTCGGAATCTCGCCCGAGGAGGTCACGCGGCAGATCTCCGAAGCGATGCGCTAGGCGACCACGCGCGATCAGGCGCCCGCCCCAGGCAGCTTCACCTTGTCGCGGTTTACCGCTGGACTCTCTTAATATTGCGCGTGTTATGCTGCGCCGCAGCAAAGAGGACTCGGCGATGCTCTACACGCTCTATGAGGCCGGCTATTACGCCTCCACCCCGCTGCGCTGGGCCGCGCGGGCCACGCGCGATTTCTGGTCGTCGCCCCTGAACCCCGCCAAGGACACCGATCTTGGCCGGCGGCTGTTCGCCAATTCGGACCTCTTCGCCAACCTCACGCGGCGCTATGGGCGGCCGGCCTGGAACGTCGACAGCGTCCAGATCGACGGCCACCCGGTTCGCGTGCGCCCGACCGAGGTGTGGTCGACGCCCTGGGTGAAGCTGATCCATTTCGACCGCGACATGGCCGACATGCGCCGCGCCGGACGCCGCGAGCTGGAGCCGGCGGTGCTGATCGTCGCGCCGCTGTCGGGCCACTACGCCACCCTGCTGCGCGGGACCGTCGAAGCCTTCCTGCAAGACCACGAGGTGTTCATCACCGATTGGTCGAACGCGCGCGACGTGCCGGTCATGGAAGGCCGCTTCGACTTCCATGACTACGTCGACCATGTGCGCGACATGCTGCGCCAGCTGGGGCCGCGCCCGCACGTGGTCGCCGTCTGCCAGCCGGGACCGGCGGTGCTGGCCGCCGCGGCGCTGATGGCCGAGGACGGCGAGGACTGCCGTCCCGGGACCATGACCATCATGGGCTCGCCGATCGACGCGCGGCTGTCGCCGACGGTCACCAACAAGCTGGCCGAGGAAAAACCCTTCGCCTGGTTCAAGTCGACCATGATCGACACCGTGCCCGCGCCCTATCCGGGGATGGGCCGCCGCGTCTATCCGGGCTTCGTGCAGCTCTATTCGTTCATGTCGATGAACGCCGAGAAGCACCAGGACGCCCACAAGCAGTACCTGGAAGACCTGATGAAGGGTGACGGCGACGCTGCCGACAAGCATCTGGAATTCTATGACGAGTACCTCTCGGTCCTCGACCTGCCCGAAGAATTCTATCTTCAGACCATCGACTACGTGTTCCAGCAGTATCTGTTGCCGAAGGGCGAGCTGGTCCACCGCGGCCGGCCGATCCAGCCCGGGTCGATCAACGACATCGGACTGCTGACGGTCGAGGGCGAGAACGACGACATCTCCGGCATCGGCCAGACGCAGGCGGCCCACGCGCTGTGCACCGGGCTCTCCGATGACTTCAAGGAGGACTACGTGCAGCCGCATGTGGGCCACTACGGGGTGTTCAACGGCCGCCGCTTCCGCGAGGAGATCTATCCGCGGGTGCGAGCGTTCATCCGCCGCATGGAAGGCGCTCTCGAAAAGGCCCGCGACGCAGCTTAAGTCTGCGTCCATGAGTTTCTTTGGCCGCTCGCTCGCAGACGGCGACCGGCTCGACGTGGCCGGCGCGACGGTCCGTCTGAAGGTTCACAGCCGCGCGCGGCGGATCTCGCTGCGGCTCGACCGCACCAAGCGCGAGATCGTCGCCACCGCCCCCTCGCAGCGACGGCTGCCGGAGGCCGCCGCCTTCGCCCGCGACCGCGCCTCCTGGATCGCCGAGCGTCTGGCCGAGCTGCCGCAGAGCCAGGCGATCGCGCCGGGCATGATCGTCAGCCTGTTCGGCGAGCCCTGCGCGCTGGAGGCCAGCGACAAGCCGGCGCGGCTGCACCCGGCCACCGAAGCATTGCCGATGCGGATCAGCGCCCGCGGCGAGGGCCAGACCTACGCTAACGCCGTCATCCGCATTATCCGCCGCGAGGCGCTGCGGGTGTTCGGGGAGCGCACGGCCTTCCACTGCGCGCAGCTGGGAACCCGGCTGCCCAGCGTGACGATCATGGACGCGCGGGCCCGCTGGGGCTCCTGCCGGCCGGGCCTCGCGAACAAGCCTGCGGCGATCCGCTATTCATGGCGCCTGGCCTTGGCGCCGTTCGAGGTGGCCGACTACGTGGCCGCCCACGAGTGCGCCCACCTGCTGGAACTGAACCACGGGCCGCGCTTCTGGGCGCATGTGAAGGCCCTGGTCGGCGACGAGCGCCCGCACCGCGCTTGGCTGAGGGACGAAGGCGCGCGGCTGCACGCCTTCGGGCGATAGAGCACACATGGAAGCGACGGTGGCCTACTCCGCGTAGACCGCGCGCTCGACCGCTTCGAACGTCGCCAGCATGCCGGGGTCGGCGAAGGGCAGGAACTGGCCGCAGAGCATGCCGGCCACGCCGCTGGCCGGGTCGGCCCAGTAGTAGCAGTTGGCCAGGCCGCCCCAGGCGAGGCTGCCGGCGCGGCGCATGCCGGGGATGTCGGCCTCGTTACGCAGAAAGCCCAGCGTCCAGGTCTTCCGCGTGCCGGGCATTGGGCGGAAGTCGTGGCTGAGCAACGGCATGGCCGTGTTCAGGTCGCCGGCCGGCAAGGGGCTGTCGGCTTCGCGCAGCCCGCGGAGCGTCTTTGGCCCCAGAACGCCGCCGCCGTCTTCGGCGACGACGGCGCGAAGGAACTTCAGATAGTCGGGCGCCGTGGAGCGCAGGCCGCCGCCGCCGTAGTAGGCGGGCGACGACGGTAGGTGCGGGACGGAGATAAAGGCGCCGTCGGGCGTATGGTGGTGCATCCCGGCCGCGCGCGCCTCCAGCTCGGGTGTGGACATGAAGGCGGTGTCGGCCATGCCGAGCGGGCGAGTGATGTGCTCGGCGACATAGGCGTCGAGCCCTTGGCCCGTGGCCTGCTCGACCAGCCAGCCGACCGCGTCGAGGCCGATGCCGTACTGCCAGCCCTCGCCGGGATCGAAGGCCAGCACTGGATCGCTTGGCGCGCTTTCCATCAGGCTGCCGCCCGTCGAGGCGTAGTAGCGGGCGAGGTCGGCGTGGAAGAAGTCGTAGGCCAGGCCCGAGGTGTGGGTGAGCAGGCGGCGGAGCGTCAGCGGCTTGCTTGCAGGGCGCAGGCGAGGCGCGCCGTCAGGCTCGAAGCCCTCCAGCACCTGCGGCGCGGCCAGGTTCGGCAGCCGCTCGCCGATCGGCGCGTCGAGATCCAGCACCCCGCGTTCCACCAGCTGCAGCGCCGCCGCGGAGGTGATCGCCTTGGTGCAGGAGGCGATCCAGAAGGTGTCGTCCGGTCCCATCGGTGTCGGGTCCGACACGCCACGGACGCCCGCGGCATGGAAGCTGTCGGTCCCGTCGGCCCGCGCGATGGCGGCGGTAAGACCCGGCGCCACGCCCTTGGCCACCGCCTCGTCGAGCAGCGCCTGTATCGTCTGCGAACCCATGCTTTCCTCCGGCTTCCACCCTGGCGCGTCAGGCCCCTTCGGAGGCTCTCGTCGCACGTCAGCGACGCCGATCATTGGTGGGCTGTCAACGCCCCATCTTGGCCACCCGCCTTGCCACGACCCGAAGATCGGGACCGATTCGCTTAGGCGCCGCATGCGTGAGGGATGACAGCTTTTGTCGCGGCCGCCTTCCCGACCATTACCGCGAATTATCTTGGAACCGCCGCAATGGCGGGACAGAACTCGCTCAGCGGCCGCCGCTCGCCGGCCGCCTCCCGGAGCCCCTGAACTTTGCTTGCCCTCGCCGTCGCCGCGTCGCTGTCGCTGACCGCGCCCGAACTGCCGCCTCTGCCGCCCATCAAGCGTGATCCGCAGGTGGTCTATCTGGACCGCACCGGCGCGTTGATCGGGGTGCGCGGCGGGCGCTACGGCCCGCCGGTCGACATCGCCAAGCTGCCGGCCTACGTGCCCGCCGCCTTCGTCTCTATCGAGGATCGCCGGTTCTACGAGCACACCGGGTTCGACGCGATCGGCATCGCCCGGGCGGTGGTGGCCAATGTCGAGCAGGGGCGCACGGCGCAGGGCGCCTCGACGATCACCCAGCAGCTGGCCCGCAACCTCTTCCTCAGCGCCGACCAGACCATGGAGCGCAAGGCCAAGGAGGTGGTCTATGCGGTGCAGCTGGAGCGAACCTATTCGAAGAAGCAGATCCTCGGCCTCTATCTGAGCCGGGTCTATTTCGGCTCCGGCGCCTATGGCGTCGAGCAGGCCTCCCGGCGCTATTTCGGCAAGCCGGCCGCCAAGCTGAACCTGCGCGAGGCCGCGACCCTGGCCGGGGTGCTGAAATCGCCGACCAACTACAACCCGGTCGAGGAGCCCGAGCGCGCGGCGCAGCGCGCCGACCTGGTGCTGGCCGCCATGGTCGAGACCGGGGCCATCACGCCGGCCGACCGCGCCAAGGCGATGTCGCGACCGTTGAAGCTGGCCAGCGCCGCGACCGGCTCGGCCGCTGGCTATTTCATCGACTGGCTGGACGGCCAGCGCCGCAGCCTAGTCGGTCAGCCCAAGCAGGACGTGGTGGTCGAGACCACGCTCGATGCGGCGCTGGAGACCGCCGCCGCCGCCAGCGTGCGTGGCGTCGTGGCGCGCTATGCGGCTCAGGACGTCAGCCAGGCGGCGCTGGTCGCCCTGGACGGGCAGGGCCGGGTGCGGGCGATGGTCGGCGGGACCGACTACGCCACCGCGCCATACAATCGCGCAGTCACCGCCAAGCGTCAGGCCGGCTCGGCCTGGAAACCATTCGTCTACCTGGCGGCGCTCGAAGCGGGACGCAGCCCGGACATGGCGGTGGTGGATGAGCCGGTGATCTTCGGGACCTGGTCGCCGCAGAACTACAGCGGGAACTACGCCGGGGTGCTGACCCTGGAGCAGGCGGTGGCGCAATCGACCAACACGGTGGCGGTGCGGCTGGCCGACGAAGTGGGACGCGCCAATGTGGCGGCGACGGCCAAGCGGCTGGGCATCGTCTCGCCGGTGAACACCGATCCGGCCATGGCGCTGGGGACCAGCCTGGTCTCGCCCCTGGAGATGGCCCAGGCCTATGGGGCGTTCTCAAACGGCGGCAACCGGGTCAGCGCCTACGGCATCGAGAAGATCCGCACCCTGGGCGGACAGGTGCTCTATCAACGCAAGCCAAGTTCGGCGGCGGTGATCGCCAATCCGGCGTTGAGCGACCTCAACCGCATGCTGCGCGGCGTGGTGTCCGGCGGCACGGGTGCGCGGGCGGCGATCCCTGGCTACGACCTGGCCGGCAAGACCGGCACCACCAGCGACTACAAGGACGCCTGGTTCGCCGGCTACACCGGCGGCTTCACCACTGTGGTTTGGATGGGCAACGACAGCGGCGCGCCGATGAAGCGGATCACCGGTGGGTCCGCCCCGGCCGAGCTGTGGAAGGGCTTCATGACCGCGGCGCTGAAGCGGGTTCCGGCCCAGCCGATTCCCGCCGGCCCGCCGCCGGTGGTGGCGCTGCCGCCGCCCCCGCCGCCCGAAACGATCGAGACGCTGTTGGAGCTGCCGGCCGAGGCGCCGACCACCGAGGTGGCCGGAGTTCCGCCGACCTAGCCGATCAGTAGGGGACGTCCTCAGGGGCCTTCTGCGGCGACTGGGTCTGGGCCGGGGACGGAGCCGACGGTTGGGTGACGGCGCCGATGGCGTCGCCGATGCCGTCGACCAGGTCGCCGATCGGATCGCTGGAGGGCGGCGGCTCGTAGGCGCCGCCGGGAATCGCCTGGACCTTCAGGCGCGGCAGGGCCTGGCCCATGAAATCGCGCCAGATGCCGGCCGGAGGCCCGCCGCCGCTGACCCGCTTCATCGGCTTGTTGTTGTCCTTGCCGACCCACACCGCGGTCACGAAGCCGCCGGTGTAGCCGACGAACCAGGCGTCGCGATAATCGCTGGTGGTGCCTGTCTTGCCGGCCAGGTCGTAGCCGGGGACCTTGGCGCGCGTGCCGGTGCCCGACGCCACCACCTGGCGCATCATCTGGTTCATGTATTGCAGCGACGGCGAGCCGATCACCTGGGTTCGGGCGGTCTTTTCGACGCTGTGGTCGTAGAGGATCTTGCCGCTGGCGGTGCGGATCCGCTGGATTCCGTAGCCCTTGGCCAGAAAGCCGCCGTTGGCGAACGGGGCGTAGGCCTGAGCCATCTCCATGGGGCTGACCTCGACGGCGCCGAGCGCCATCGAGGGGTCGAGCTGGATATGCGAATTGATGCCCAGCCGTTGGGCGGCGGAGGCGACATTGCCGGTGCCGACCTCGTTGGCCAGCCGCGCGGCGACGGTGTTGATCGACTGCGCCAGGGCGGTCTGCAGCGTCATCGGACCGCGAAAGTCGTTGGTGTAATTGCGCGGCGACCACTTGCCGATCGTGATCGGTTCGTCGACGACCATGTCGGCCGGGGTGCGGCCAGCGTCCATGGCGGCCAGATAGACGAACGGCTTGAAGGCCGAGCCGGCCTGACGCCGAGCCATGGTGGCGCGGTCGAACTGGCTCTCGGCGTAGTCGGCGCCGCCGACATAGGCGCGGATCCGGCCCTCGCCGTCGATGGCGACCAAGGCGGCCTGCTCGATCCCCTGGCTCTTGCCCGCCACCACGCCGCGGCGGATCGCCAGTTCGGCCGCGGTCTGGATCGGCAGGTCGAGGGTGGTCTCGACCACCAAGTCCTCGGTCGGCTCGCCCACCAGGCTGCGCACCTGATCGTCGACCCAGTCTGTGAAGTACTGAGCCCGCTGATTGGCCAGGGTCGGATTGACCCGCACCGGGGTCTTGAAGGCGGCGTCGCGCTCGGCCGAGGTGATCGCGCCGGTACGGACCATCTCGTCGAGCACGATGGTGGCGCGGCGCTCGGCGCGGTCGGTGGCCGAGACCGGCGAGTAGCGGTTGGGCCCCTTCATCATGCCGGCCAGCAGGGCGCTCTCGCCCAGGGTCAGCTGAGAGGCGGGTTTGCCGAAGTAGCGCTGGGAGGCGGCTTCGATACCGTAGGCGCCGCCGCCGAAGTAGACCCGGTTCAGATAGAGGGCGAGGATCTCCTTCTTGGAGAACTTAGCCTCCAGCCACACGGCCAGAATCAGCTCCTGGGCCTTGCGCCGGTAGTTCTGGGCCGGGGTCAGGAAGAGGTTGCGGGCCAACTGCTGGGTGATGGTCGAGCCGCCGCGCAGCGGGCCGTCGCCGCGATGAGTCCAGTTGTAGACCTGGGAGCGGATGATGCCCCACGGGTTGAAGCCCGGGTGCCAGTAGAACCAGCGGTCCTCGATGGCGATGAACGCCTTGGGGACGTAGGGCGGCAGCTTGTCGAGGTCGATCGGCGGCGCGTACTGGCTGCCGCGCACGGCCACCAGAGCCCCTGACTGGTCCAGATAGGACACCGACGGCTGGCGCTCGACGTCATAGAGCTTTGAAGTGTCGGGTAGATCGACCGCGAACACCGCGAAGAAGGCGACGACGAAAATCAGTCCCCAGACGCCCAGCACCGCAGTCCAATAGAGGAGCGCCTGAAAGGGAGTGCGCTGGGCCGGCCGGCGAGGGCCCGGTCCTGGTTTGGCCATGTGTGGTCCTAAAGAGTACGCCTATTACCCGCCCGAGGCGGACAGATAGCTCAGGCGCACCAAATGCGCGACATGATTGACGAGACGTGAACGAGCGTGGCTGTGGCGTCCCGAGCGACGCGGGTCTGCGACGAGTAGATGGGTATCGGCGACCTTCGCGGAATGCGGCGGTTCCGCGCGCGGCCGGCCAGCTTGACCCGGCCCCTGGGGCCGCTCTCATGAATCTCGCGGTCAGCAACAACGAGGTGATTCGTGAGCGCATCCGCCGAATACCTGAACCCCGCCGAGGCCGCTCGCAGGCTTGGCGTCTCCGCCAAGGCCCTGCGGCTCTATGAGCAGCGGGGCCTGGTCGCGCCGGTCCGCACCGCGGCCGGGTGGCGCGCCTATGGTCCTCTTGAGATGGCGCGCGCGCGCGAGGTCGCGGTGCTGCGGGCGCTCGGCCTCAGCCTGGCGCAGGCGGCACGGGTTCTGGCCGGTGATCCGAGCGATCTGGAGCCGGCCCTGGCCGCGCACCAAGCGGCGCTGGAGGGCCAGGCCCGGCAACTGGCCGGCGTGGTCGAGAAGGTCCGCGAGGTGCGGGCCAGGCTGGTCCAAGGGCAAGCCCCGGACGCCGCGGACCTGACCCGGCTGATCACCGCCGAACCGACCGTCGCCTTCGACCTGCCCTGGCCCTGGGGCGGCGAACGGTTCGAGCTGCGCGACATCCGGCCGCTGAGCTACATCATCGGCCCGCTCGGCAGCGGCAAGACCCGGCTGGCCATGGCGCTGGCGGCGGCGCTGCCGGGGGCGGTGTTCCTGGGTCTCGATCGGGCGCATGGCGCGGCGCGGCTGGACGCCGATCCAGACCTCAAGGCGCGGATCGATAGGGACCTGGCCTGGCTGGTCGGGGACGGAGCGGTGGTGTCGCAGGCGCTGGTCGCGTTGCTGGTCGGGCTGGATGCGAGCGGCCCGGTGGTCGTCGACATGGTCGAGCAGGGGCTGGACGAGGCCACACAGCAAGCCGTGATCGCCCACCTGCGCGGCCGCGGTCCCGGCGCCCGGCCGCTATTCCTTATGACTCGCTCCAGCGCCATCCTCGACCTGGCGGCGGTCGGCCCGGACGAAGCCATCATCCTCTGCCCGGCCAATCACGCGCCGCCGAGCCGCGTCGCAGCCTATCCCGGCGCGCCGGGGTACGAGGCTGTCGCCACCTGCCTGGCCACGCCGGAGGTGCGGGCGCGGACCGAAGGCCTGGTCGCGCGTCGCCCCGACGCAGCCTGAACACCTCCGTGAGCGAGGCTCACGGATCATGCGGCGTAGACATCGTTTGCTAGGGGCTTGGCGGCGCGGGATGCTTCTATTGAAAGGAAGCGGCGCGAGGTGATCGGCCTAGATAGGAATGCGACGCACATTCCGCACCCCTGCATTTTCGCATAACCGCGTTGCAAAAAAAGCGGTTGCCGATGATCTTAACACTGTTATCTTAGCGATGCTTAGTTCAACTCGTGCGGTCGGTGGGGATACCGATCGCAATCCCCGGATTGGTCCGAGCCGTGTCCCGCAAGGACTCGCCTTTTCTCCCCGAAACGCTGGAGGGCTTTTCGATGAAGCTCCGTACCCTCGCGGCCGCCTGCGCCGCCTTGATGTCCGTCTCCTTCGCCGCCGGCGCGGCCCTGGCTGACGATCCGATCACTGTGAAGCTGCAAACTCCGGTCGCCGAGAAGGTCAAGTTCATCGCCGGCGGCGCCGTCTTCCTCTGCGAAGGCGACACCTGCCTGGCGGCGGCGCCTTCCTCGCAAACCTACGCCGCCTCGACCTGCAAGGACGTGGCCAAGAAGGTCGGTGGGATCGTCTCCTTCGGCGGCGCCCGCAAGCAACTGGAAGGCGCCAAGCTCGAGCAGTGCAACACCGCCGCGCTGCCGGCTCAGGAAGTCGCCAACCGCTAACGCCTTCCAGGTTCGCGCATACATCTAGGCGCGCCTCCCAGCCGCTAGCTTAGTCGAGCCTGTAACTTCGGGCGCCGGGTCACCGGCGCCCTTTTTCTTTGGATGGCGGCCTGAGCGGTTGGCCTCGCGCGTGCGGGGCCATAAAGAGGCCGCCGACATGACCAGTGAATTGATCCGCCGACAAACCGTCCTGCCCGAGGGGCCCGCCGCTGCGGCCCGCCTGCTCGAGCCTGGGCTTGAGGAAGCCGCCGGGGCGGGGGCCGAACCGGTCTCGCTGACCATCGACTACGCCGCGCCGGTCGCGAGCGGGCAGGCGGTGATCGTCGAGGCGGGGCTGGAGCGCGCCACCCGCACGCTCGCCTTCGCCTACGCCCGGCTGCTAACCGAAAGCGGCGATGTAATCGCCACAGGCTCGGCTGTGTTCCGTAGGCTCACGGACATCACCAAGGCGGCATAATACAAGGTGTCGCGGCCGGTTCGGTTGCGGCGCCCAAAATCGCGTGCTATCAGGCGCGCGGCTTCGGGCCAGGGGCTAAACCAGTCTCGATGGCCAATGTGCTTTTCCAAGCGCTTTCAAGCCTTTAGGTCGCAGTGGAGAGTCTCTTCGCCGCGATCTTTTGCGCGCACCGGGCGGACAAAATAAGTGGCGGACGATTCCAAGGCTTCGAATGTGGGCGGCAGATATGCCCAAGCCCTGTTCGATCTCGCGAACGATGAAAAGAAATTGTCGGCCGTTGAGGCCGACCTCAGGGCGCTGAAAAAGATGAGCGCCGACAGCAAGGACCTGCGTTCCTTGTTGGCTTCGCCGGCGTTCAGCGCCGACGACAAGGGTAAGGCCTTGGCCGCCCTTGGCGCGAAGGCGAAGCTCAACCCAACCACCCGGAAGTTCCTGGGCTTGCTGGCCGCAAACGGCCGGGCCTCGGCGCTGCCGGCGGTGATCAGGGCCTTCGAGGCCCTGGCGTCGGACGCGCGTGGCGCGGTTTCGGCCCAGGTGACCACCGCCGTTCCGCTCACCGCCGCCCAGTCGAAGGGCGTGGCCGCTGCGCTGCGCACCGCGCTGGGCAAAGACCCCGAAATCGAGACCCGCGTCGATCCTGCCCTTCTGGGCGGGATCAAGGTGCAGGTCGGTTCCCGTCTGTTCGATGCTTCGCTGCGTTCGAAGCTCGACTCCCTCAAGTTCGCCCTGAAGAGAGCGTAAGCCCATGGACATCCGCGCCGCCGAAATTTCGGCTATCCTCAAGTCGCAGATCGCCAATTTCGGCGAAGAAGCTGACGTCTCGGACGTTGGTTCGGTTCTGTCCGTCGGTGACGGCATCGCCCGCGTCTTCGGCCTCGACAACGTCCAGTCGGGCGAAATGGTCGAGTTCCCCAAGGCCGGCGTGAAGGGCATGGCCCTGAACCTGGAAAAGGACAACGTCGGCGTCGTTATCTTCGGCGAAGACCGCGCCATTTCGGAAGGCGACGAAGTCCGCCGCCTGTCGGAAATCGTGGACGTGCCGGTCGGCAAGGGCCTGCTGGGCCGCGTCGTCAACCCGCTGGGCGAGCCGATCGACGGCAAGGGCCCGCTCCAGAACGTGGCCGAGCGCCGCCGCGTGGACGTGAAGGCGCCGGGCATCATCCCGCGGAAGTCCGTGCACGAGCCGGTGCAGACCGGCCTGAAGGCCATCGACTCGCTGATCCCGGTCGGCCGCGGCCAGCGCGAGCTGATCATTGGCGACCGTCAGACCGGCAAGACCGCCGTGGCGATCGACACCATCCTGAACCAGAAGGCGATCAACGCCGGCGATGACGAGAGCGCCAAGCTCTACTGTATCTACGTCGCCATCGGCCAAAAGCGTTCGACCGTCGCCCAGATCGTCAAGACGCTCGAAGAGCGCGGCGCCCTGGACTACACCATCGTCGTCTCGGCGACCGCCTCGGAACCCGCCCCGCTGCAGTTCCTGGCTCCGTTCGCCGGCTGCGCCATGGGCGAGTGGTTCCGCGACAACGGCATGCACGCCGTCATCATCTATGACGACCTTTCCAAGCAGGCCGTCGCCTACCGTCAGATGTCGCTGCTGCTGCGCCGTCCGCCGGGCCGCGAAGCCTATCCGGGCGACGTCTTCTATCTGCATAGCCGCCTGCTCGAGCGCGCCGCGAAGCTGAACGAAGACAACGGTTCGGGCTCGCTGACCGCCCTGCCGGTCATCGAAACCCAGGCCAACGACGTGTCGGCCTACATCCCGACGAACGTGATCTCGATCACCGACGGCCAGATCTTCCTGGAAACCGACCTGTTCTTCCAGGGCATCCGCCCGGCCGTGAACGTCGGCATCTCGGTCAGCCGCGTGGGCTCCTCGGCCCAGATCAAGGCGATGAAGCAGGCGTCCGGCCCGATTAAGGGCGAACTCGCCCAGTATCGTGAAATGGCCGCCTTCGCGAAGTTCGGCTCGGACCTCGACGTCACCACCCAGCGCCAGCTGGCGCGCGGCGAACGCCTGACCGAGCTGCTGAAGCAAGCCCAGTACTCGCCGCTGGCGGTCGAAGAGCAGGTGGCGGTGATCTACGCCGGCACCCGCGGCTATCTCGACGGCATCCCGACCGCTCAGGTCGGCCGCTACGAAGCCGAACTGCTCGGCCGCCTGCACTCCAAGCACCAGGACATCCTGGACGCCATCCGCACCCAAAAGGAGCTGAAGGCGGACACTGAGGCCAAGCTGAAGGAAGCTCTCGAAGCCTTCACCAAGAGCTTCGCGTAAGTCGCCGGAGCTTTAGGAGATGGCCAGCCTCAAGGAGATGCGCAATCGGATCGGAAGCGTGAAAGCCACGCAGAAGATCACGAAGGCGATGCAGATGGTGGCGGCGGCGAAACTTCGCCGCTCGCAGGACGCTGCGCAGAACGCCCGGCCTTACGCCCAGCGCATGGCTTCGGTCATCGCCAACCTGGCGTCGGGCGTTTCGGGCGACAGCGCGCCCAAGTTGCTGGTCGGGACCGGCCGTGACGACCGCCATCTGGTGGTCGTGGCGAGCTCCGACCGCGGCATGGCGGGCGGCTTCAACACCTCGATCATCCGCGCCGCGCGCGAACGGATCAACTCGCTGGTCGGCCAAGGCAAGGATGTGAAGATCCTGGTCGTCGGCAAGAAGGCCCGCGATCAGCTGAAGCGTCTGTACGGCGACCGGTTCGTCGGCTTCTTCGAGGCCGGCGTTCCGTCGATGGCCTCGGCTCAGCCGGTGGCCGACAAGATCGCCGAACTGTTCGAAGCCGGGCAGGTCGACGTCGTGACCCTGGTGTTCAGCCGCTTCCAGTCGGTTGTCGCCCAGGTGCCGACCCTGACCCAGCTGATCCCCGCGCAGGTGCAGGCAGGCGGCGCGACCGTCGACCTGAAGGGCGCGGCCTACGAGTACGAGCCGGACGAGGAGCAGATCCTCGAAACGCTGCTGCCGCGGAACCTGACCGTTCAGGTGCTGTCGGCGATGCTCGAGAACCAGGCTGGGTTCTACGCCGCTCAGATGACGGCGATGGACAACGCCACGCGTAACGCCGGCGACATGATCGCCAGCCTCACCCTGCAATACAACCGTTCACGCCAGGCGCAGATTACCAAGGAGCTGATCGAGATCATCTCCGGCGCCGAAGCGCTCTAACCCGAAAGAGTCCGACCCATGGCTACGACCCCCAAGGCTCCCGCCAAGAAGCCCGCCGCCCCGAAGGCGGCCGCCGCGCCGAAGGCCGCTGCCGCCAAGGCCGCGCCGAAGGCTGCTGCTCCGAAGGCTCCCGCCGCCGCGAAGAAGACGACCGCCGCTCCGGCCGCCGTCGCCAGCATCGCCACCGGCCGCATCTCGCAGATCATCGGCGCCGTCGTCGACGTCGAGTTCGTGGGCCACCTGCCGGCGATCATGAACGCGCTGGAAACCACCAACACCGACCAGCGAACCGGCGCGCCGTTCCGCCTGGTGCTGGAAGTCGCCCAGCACCTGGGTGAAAACACCGTCCGCACCATCGCCATGGACACCACCGAGGGCCTGACCCGCGGCCAGCCGGTCACCGACACCGGCCGCTCGATCACCGTCCCGGTCGGCCCGGCGACCCTCGGCCGCATCATGAACGTCATCGGCGATCCGATCGACGAGGCCGGCCCGATCGTCACCCAGCACTACTCGCCGATCCACCGCGAGGCGCCTTCGTTCGCCGAGCAGTCGACCGCGGCCGAAGTGCTGGTCACCGGCATTAAGGTCATCGACCTGCTCTGCCCCTACACCAAGGGCGGCAAGATCGGCCTGTTCGGCGGCGCCGGCGTGGGTAAGACCGTGACCATGCAGGAGCTGATCAACAACATCGCCAAGGCCTACGGCGGTTACTCCGTGCTGGCCGGCGTCGGTGAGCGCACCCGCGAAGGCAACGACCTCTATCACGAGATGATCGAGTCGAACGTGAACCAGCCCGGCGGCGGCGGCGACAGCCGTTGCACCCTGGTCTACGGCCAGATGAACGAGCCCCCGGGCGCCCGCGCCCGCGTCGCGCTGACCGGCCTGGCTCAGGCCGAGTACTTCCGCGACCAAGAGGGCAAGGACGTGCTCCTCTTCATCGACAACATCTTCCGCTTCACCCAAGCCGGCTCGGAAGTGTCCGCGCTGCTGGGCCGTATCCCGTCGGCCGTGGGCTATCAGCCCACCCTGGCCACCGAGATGGGCAACCTGCAGGAGCGCATCACCTCGACCTCCAAGGGTTCGATTACCTCGGTCCAGGCCATCTACGTTCCCGCCGACGACCTGACCGACCCGGCTCCGGCCGCTTCGTTCGCCCACTTGGACGCCACCACCGTTCTGTCGCGTGACATCGCGGCCCAGGCCATCTTCCCGGCCGTGGACCCGCTGGACTCGACCTCGCGGATCATGGACCCGCTGGTGATCGGCGACGAACACTACGCGGTCGCCCGTCGCGTCCAGGAAACCCTGCAGGCCTACAAGGCCCTGAAGGACATCATCGCCATCCTGGGCATGGACGAACTGTCGGAAGAGGACAAGCTGACCGTGGCCCGCGCCCGGAAGATCCAGAAGTTCCTCAGCCAGCCGTTCCACGTGGCCGAGCAGTTCACCAACATGCCGGGCATCTTCGTCTCGCTCGAAGACACCATCCGCTCGTTCAAGGCGGTGGTCGACGGCGAATACGACCACCTGCCGGAAGCGGCCTTCTACAACGTCGGCACCATCGAAGACGCTGTGGCCAAGGCTGAAAAGCTGGCTGCGGAAGCCTAAGACTGATGGCTGGCAAGCTCCACTTCTCCCTGGTCTCACCGGAACGCGAACTGTTCTCCGGTGAGGTCGATCAGGTCGACGCGCCGGGCGCCGAGGGCGACTTCGGCGTGCTGGCCGACCACGCGCCGTTCATGACGACGCTGAAGGTCGGCCAGGTGAAGGTCTATAGCGGCGGCGCCGTAAAGGTCTTTGCGATCGAAGGCGGTTTCGCCGACGTGACCCCCGAAGGCCTGACCATCCTCGCCGAACAGGCGCAGGAAGTGGCCGCCTAAAACGGATTGAAGGCCCCGCTCGCCGGGGCCTTTTTTCTGATTCGGCCGGCGCGAACGTGCCCCGCGCCCGGCTAATCGCCACCGATAGGACTAATTGCTTCGCTAGGGGACTTGCGAGGGACGGCCTGTTTCGAGTGTTATGCGGCACGGTTTAGTTAGGGATCCGCCATGCGCACCGCCATCGTCAGTCTGATTGCTCTCGCCGGCCTCGCCACGGCGGCCACCGCCCAGCCCGCGCCTGAAGCCGCTCCGGCCGCTCCGGCCCCGGCTCCCGAGGCGGCCGCGCCGGCCGCCGCTCCGCCGGCCGCTGAAAAGACCTACGTGCTGCCGACCACCGGCGCCGAAGGCCAGATCATCGACGTCATCAACCGCGTCTGCAAACCGCTGGTGAAGGGCGGCGACTTCAAGTCGCTGGCCGGCGCCATGGAAGGCTACAAGCTGAACAAGCGCGACGGCGCCTATGTCGGCACCCTGGTCGCCAAGCCCTACACCCTGACGATCTGGCCGCAGGGGTCCAACAAGGACGTCTGCCGGATCACGATCAACTACGAGATCAACGGTGAGAAGCCGATCATCGTCGGCCTCAACATCTTCTCCTTCCTGCACAAGCCCGAGCTGATCCAGCAGCGGAACGACTTCGTGCCGGCCACCGACTACAAGCGCATCACCAACTCGTGGGAGTACTTCACCGACCACGAGTCGATCGGCCTGGTGTTCCTGCAGCTGAAGAAGCCGGACGGTTCGCCGGCCAATGCCAAGTGGGACTTGGGCGAAGTGCTCTACTCGGAACGCAAGTTCTAAGACCTCTGGCGGTCGCCCTGCGGCGACCTATCTAGATCAGGCGCGGGGGACGACCCCCGCGCCTTTGCTTTATCCCCGGGGACGACCCCATCAGCTAGGAGGCGCAAGCCATGGCGTGGGTTGTTCTGTTCGTTGCAGGTCTTTGCGAAATCGGTTGGGCTGTCGGCCTCAAATACACGGACGGGTTCACCCGCTTGTGGCCGACCATCTTCACCGGAATCAGCCTGGTGATCTCGATGGCCCTGCTTGGCGTCGCGGTGAAATCACTGCCGCTCGGCACCGCCTATGCGGTGTGGACCGGGATCGGCGCTGTGGGGACCGTCATCCTCGGGATCGTGCTGTTCAAAGAGCCGGCCACCGTGGTCCGGCTGGTCTGCGTCGGGCTGATCGTCAGCGGCATTCTGGGCCTGAAGTTCTTCGGAACGCCGACGCAATGATCTCCGATTGACGGAGGGCGCCCGGCGCCGCCAGGGTCCCTCCAAATCCTACCTTCGCTGTTTGGAGCTTTTCCACCGATGACGACGCGCGCCCTGCTGCTTGGAACCGTCCTCGCCTTCGCCTGCGCCGCCGCCGCACCCGCCGCCGAACCGGCCAAGCGCCAAGTCGGCCAGATCGTCTATGACGGTGTGCCAGAAACCCCTGATGCGCTGAAGGCGACCATCGCCCCGTACTACAACGCCCGCTCGGCGGTGTTCGAAGACTGGATGGGCGACGGTTCGATCCTGATCGCGACCCGCTTCGGCGATGTGAGCCAGATCCATAGGGTCGCCGCTCCCGGCGCGGCCCGAACCCAGCTGACCTTCTTCAACGAGCCGGTGAACCTGGCCCAGACGCGGCCGGGCGCCGCAGCCTTCCTCTATCTGCGCGACGTCGGCGGGGCGGAGTATTACCAGGCCTATCTGCGCAGCCTGACCGGGACAGAGGCCCAGCTGACCGCGCCGCAGACCCGCAATTCCGGCTTCGTGTTCTCGAAGGACGGCAAGCAGGTCGCCTGGAGCCAGGTGACCCCGGGCGATCCCAACTACGACATCGTGTTGGCTGCGGTGGACAATCCCGGCGGTCGCCGCGTCGTCCATGAGGGCACGGGCGCGATGTCGGTCGAGGACATGTCCGCCGACGGCAAGTCGCTGCTGCTCAGCCGCTCGCACTCGGCCACCCACACCGAGCTGTTCGTCCTGGACCTGGGCAGCGGAGCGCTCAAGCCCGTGGGCCCGACCGGCCGCAAGGTCGGCTATCAGGGGGGCGCTTTCACCGCCGACGGCGCCGCGGTCGTCACGCTCTCCGACGACGGCTCCGACATGACCCGCCCTGTGGTGCTGGACATCGCCACCGGCGCCGCCCGCGACCTTGAGCCGGGCGCGAAGTGGCCGGTGGAGGACTTCAAGCTTTCGCCCGACGGGGCGGTGATCGCCTACCTGGTCAATGAGGAAGGCTTCTCCCGCATCGCCCTCAAGGAGGTCGCCACCGGCAAGGCGCTGCCCGCGCCGAAGCTGCCGCTGGGCGTGATGACCGGCATGGGCTTCTCGCCAAACGGCAAGCAACTGGGGTTCAGCCTGTCGACCTCGACCTCGTCGGGCGACGTCTGGAGCTTCGACCTGGCCGACGGCAAGCTGGTGGGCTGGACGCAGAGCGAGCTGGGCGGCCTTGACCCCGCCAAGCTCGTCGAGCCGACGCTGTTCCGCTACCAGACCTTCGACAAGCGCTCGATCCCGGCCTTCATCTACAAGCCGCAGGCCAAGGCCGGTGAGAAGCTGCCGGTGGTCATCCAGATCCATGGCGGTCCCGAAGGCCAGGAGCAGCCCAGCTTCAATCCGCGCCGCCAGTCCTGGGTGAACGAGGTCGGGGCGGCGGTGATCATCCCGAACGTCCGCGGCTCCACCGGCTACGGCAAGACCTATCTCGACCTCGACAACGCCGAGAAGCGCGAGGATTCGGTGAAGGACATCGGCGCGCTGCTGGACTGGGTGGCCAAACAGCCGGACCTGGACGCCAGCCGCGTGGCGATCGTCGGCCAATCCTATGGCGGCTACATGTCGCTGGCGGTGGCGGCGCACTACAACGACCGCATCGCCGGCGCGATCGACCTCTACGGCATCTCCAACTGGACGACCTTCTTGCAGAACACCGAGGGCTATCGCCGCGAACTGCGCCGGGTCGAGTACGGCGACGAGCGGGTGCCGAAGATGAAGGCGGTGTTCGACAAGATCTCGCCGCTGCACATGAGCGAGCGGATGAAGAAGCCGATGATGGTCTATCAGGGCGCTAACGACCCGCGGGTGCCGCAGACCGAGTCCGAGCAGATGGTCGGCAAGCTGCGCGCCCAGGGGACAGAGGTCTGGTACGTGCTGGCCAAGGACGAGGGCCATGGGGTCAGCAAGAAGCAAAACGCCGAGGCGGTGCGCGGCGCCGAGATCGTGTTCCTGAAGAAGGTCCTGGGGACCGGGCAGTAACCCTGGCAGGTCAGGCCGGCTCGGGGACGTCCTCCAGCCAGGCCAGGGCGATCTCGGCGACCTCTTCCCAGCCGGGCTCGCCCAGCAGCCAGTGACTCATGCCGGGGGCTTCGATGAACTCGGCGCCCAGGCGGGTGGCCGTTTGGCGCACGGTGGTCGGCGGATGGACCACGTCGCGATCACCGCCGATCACTAGGCAGGGCGCGCGCACCCCGTCGCCTAGGCTGGTGGTCAGGAACGGGTCCAGCCACCAGTTGAGCGTCTCCCATAACGCGCGTCCGCTCTCGGCGCGCATGCGGGCGACGGCGGCCTCGCGCTCGGCATTGGGCATCCGGTCGAGGCTGTAGCTACGCGCCAGGTTGCGGTCCGGCGGCACGCTCTGCGCCCAGAACGGTCCGAGCAGGTGCAGGCCGACGGCGGTCGCGGCCTCTTCCATCGACGAGGCGGTTACGCCCCAGGGCGCGGACGGGGCCAGCAGGACCAGGGCCCGCACCTTGGTGCGGCGGGCGGCCATGGCGGCCACAAGTCCGCCCATCGAATGACCCAGCAGGATCGGAGCCTGGTCCTGGGCGGCGCAGAGGGCGGCGATATCGCGCGCATAGTCGGCCATCGACAGTCCCACCACGGCTGAGGAGCCGTCGCTGTCGGCATGACCGCGCAGGTCGGGGGTGAGCACCGGGTGGCCCGCGGCTTCGAACGGCCCGCGCAGGCGTTCGAACGCCCAGCCGCCGCAGAACGCGCCGTGCACCATCACAACCGGCGCTGCTGATTTTCCCATGATCGGCGGCGTCAGGCCGCGCGGCCGGGCAGGCCAGCGAAGTCGTGGAAGGCGGCGGCGACCTGCCGATAGATCGCCTGCTTGAACGGCACCACCAGGTCGGGAGCTTCGTCGAGGCGGCCCCAGCGCCAGGCCTCGAACTCGGGATGGTCGTCGCCGGACAGGTCGATCTCGCTCTCCTCGCCGTCAAAGCGCAGCGCGAACCAGACCTGGCGTTGGCCCTTCCAGCCCTTGGCGATCTTCGAGCCGTTGTGATCGGGCGGGAAGTCGTAAGCCAGCCAGCCGTCGGTGCGGCCGAGCAGGGTGGTGGTCGTCACGCCGGTCTCTTCGGCGAGTTCGCGGCGCGCGGCGATGTAGAGGTCTTCACCCGCATCGACGCCGCCTTGCGGGAACTGCCAGTTGTAGGGGCCCGGGGTCCCGCACCGGCGCCCCAGCCACACGCGCCCATCGGGGTGGAAGAGCACCACTCCGACGTTCGGGCGATAGGCGGACAGGTCGGTCATCTCAAACCATTTAACGACGTGAGGCCAAAGCGGAAGCCGGAGCGAGTTGATAACCCCTAGATTCGACCGTTTCAGCCCATTTTGCGACCTGCGACAACGTCACCGGGTAGGCGAAGCCCGATCCCAGAGCCTGGCCGTGCTGCAGAGACCCAGCTTCGACCGCCAGCAATTGCTGGTCGATGGCTTCGCCGGACAGCTGCTCGTCGATGATGCGGATCGCCGAGGCGCGGCCCGGGCCGCTGCGGCGCGAGGCCTGGCCGTCGTCGATGAAGGCGAGGCCCCGTCCGCGCAGGGCGGTGAGGAACGCGCCCATGCCGGCGTCCGAGGTCATGAACCGCGAGCCGAGATAGTTGGTGACCCCAAAATAGCCTGTGGCGCGCGAGAGCACCCATTCCAGCTTCTTGACGGTCTCCGAGCCAGGAGCGTCGGCCATTAGGGTGTAGGGGCCCGGATCGTTGTCCGGGTAGTCACTTGGCTCCATCGGGGCTTCCAGCAGCACCTCGTGACCGGCGGCGCGGGCCAGGTCGATCCAGCCTTGCAGGCCTTCCGAATAGGGCACGAAGGAGAGGGTGATCTCTGGCGGCAGGGTGTCGATGGCCTGGCGAGTGGCGGCGGCGTTGAGGCCAAGGCCGCCGATCACTAGCGCGACCTTCGGGCGGCCGTTGGGCGTGAAGGGCCGCGCGTAGGCCTCAGCCGGCGTCTTGCCGTTGGCGGCGATGATCGGCAGCGGGCCGCTGGGGCCCTGGCTGTGGAAGCCGGCCAGCGGCGCTTGGGGCAGGGGATCTGCGGCGTGGAACGGCCGCCCGCCCTCCATCGTGATGGTGGCTTCGAAGGCGCCATCAGCGCCGATCGGCGTCTCGGAGAGGCGGAAGATGTCCTCGGTGACGGTCGGCGGGCCGTCGCCGCGAACCAGGGCTTCGCGCCAGCCGTCGGGTGTGGCCGGGCCTGCGATCTTCGCCAACGATAGGCGCACAACCGGTGAACTGGCCCGCGGGTCGCCGATCAGGGCGACCAGGGTCAACAGGACGAGGAGGAACAGACCGCCCGCTGCGCTGGCCCCGACATAGGGGTTGGAAAGGGCGCGCAGGGCTGCGTCCGTGAACTGAGGCCCGGGCGTAGGCGCAGCGGCGGCGTGGGCGAATTGCTTCTTTGAAAACATCACATGATCACGGAACGTTCCGGCATTGGAGCCTCCGCAAATATGGTTAACAAACGACTTATACAGTGAACATTTGCCGGGCCGCCGTTAACTAAAAGGCCCTTTTCGCTGGGCGAAAAGGGCCTTGAATCAGTGGGTTAGGAATCGGCCGCGCGTGGGCCGTTTACTTCTTGTCGGGCGCGGCCTTTTCGAGGGCCGCCGAGGGCAGCGCCTTGGGGGTCACGACAGCCGCCATCTTGGGCGCCGGCTTGGGCAGTTTCGGGGTCGCCGCGACAGAGCCGTACTTCAGCACGTCCTTGGCGCGGGCCATCTGGAAGTCGCCCTTGTCCTCGTCGAAGGCCTCGGGCGGCGCCTCGGCCGGCACGTGCGCGCCACGGCGGGCCTTGCCCTCCTCGGCGTTCAGCGCGTTGCGGAACGAGGCTTCCGAGAACTGGAAGGCGCGGTTGGCGATGCGCTGGGCCTGATCGCGGCTCTCGGCCACTTCGAGGTCTGGCTCGATGCCGGTCTTCTGGATCGAACGGCCCGACGGCGTGTAGTAGCGCGCCGTGGTCAGCTTCAGCGCGCCGTCCATGCCGCCGCGCAGCGGGATCACGGTCTGCACCGAGCCCTTGCCGAAGGTGGTCAGGCCCACGACCTCGGCCCGCTTGCGGTCCTGCAGAGCGCCGGCGACGATCTCGGCCGCCGACGCGGAGCCGGAATTGACCAGCACCACCATGGGCAGACCGCCGGTCACGTCGCCCGCGCGGGCATTGTAGCGTTCGATGTCGCGCGGATCGCGGCCGCGCTGGGAAACGATCTCGCCGCCCTCCAGGAACATGTCGGAGATGCCGACCGCCTGGTCGAGCAGACCGCCGGGGTTGTTGCGCAGGTCGAGGATCAGGCCCTTCATCTTCGGGTTCTTGGCCCGCAGATCGGCCAGGGCGGCCTCAGCCTCGTCAGTGGTTTTCTCGTTGAAGCCGGAGACCCGCAGGTAGCCGTAGTCGCCTTCCATCTTGGCGGTGGCGGACTTGGGCTTGATGACCTCGCGGACGATCTTCACGTCGAAGGGATCGACCTTCTCGCGGGCGATGGTCAGGGTGACCGTCTCGCCCGGCTTGCCGCGCATCTGCTTGACGGCCTCATTGACCGACAGGCCCAGCACGCTCTCGCCGTTGACGGCGGTGATGAAGTCGCCCGGCTTCACGCCAGCCTTGAAGGCCGGAGTGCCATCCATCGGCGAGATGACCTTGACCACGCCCTCTTCGCTGGTGACTTCCAGCCCCAGCCCGCCGTACTCGCCGCGGGTCTGATCGCGCATGTCGTCGAAGCTGTCAGGGTTCAGATAGCCCGAATGCGGGTCGAGCGAGGTCAGCATGCCGTCGATGGCCGCCTCGATCAGTTTCTGATCGTCCACCTCGGTGACGTACTGGCGTTCGACCGTGTCGAGCACGTCCCCGAACAGTTCCAGCATTTTGTAGGTCTTGGCCTTGGGCTGCTGAGCCGAGGCGAGAGCCTGTTGGCTCACATAGGCCATCGACCCCGCGCCAAGCACGAACGCCGAAACACCGATCAGTAGATACTTACGCATATCAGGCTCTTGAGCCTCCCTTGCGACGAGACCGCGTCGCTCGACGTTCCTGAACCCATGTTCCGTGACAATTCCGGCGGAATTGGTTCGGTCTATTGGGCCTGTTCTCCCAGCCACCGGGCCGGGTCGACGGGAACGCCCCGCTCGCGGACTTCCAGATAGACTTCAGATGGGGACTCTCGTCCATCAGTCATCCACCCGACAGGCGCACCAGCCGCGACCGATTGTCCGATACCGACGGTCGCTCGATCCAGTCCAGCCAGAACCAAATGGTATCCACCGGCCAGCCGCAAGATCAAAATGACCCCCCAACCCTTAACAGGCCCCACATATTGGACGAGACCCGCTCCCGGCGCGACGACCCGGGCGCCCTTGGCGGCGGTCAGGGTGACGCCGGAAGCTTCGCCGCCGCCGTTCAGGTCCGCGCCGAACTTCTGGATGATCGGACCATCGACGGGGACCATCAGCGAGACTGGCGGGGTGATCGGCCCGCCCTCGAGCGGCGCCGCGCCCGGCGGAGTGGCTTCGAGGCGCTCACGGTGCTCGGCCAGTTCGGAGTCGGAGGTGAACAGCGCCTCGCTGGCCACGGCGGCGAGGCGGCGCTGGCGGGCGATCTCAGTGGCCTCGGCGGCGTAGAGCTTGGCCCGCTTCTGCAGTTCCGGCGTGATCGCCTTGACCAGGATGGCGGCCCGCACCGCATCGGTGGCGTCGCCCGGGCTGACCAGCAGGGCCGGTGGCGGATCGCGGCGGAACTGGGCCAAGGCGGTGAGCAGCCGCGCCATTCGGTTGAGGTTTCGGCCCTGCTCGGCGTTCAGCATGGTCTCGCGGACGTTCAACCGCTCGAGCCGCATCTGGCTGTCGCTGGCGGCGTAAGCGAAGGCGGCGACCGTCAGGCTCACAGCCACGGCGCAGGTCGCAGGCAGGGCGAGGCCGCGGCGGATCATGGAACGAGGCATATCGCGCGCCGCATCGACCCTCAATCGCGGTGATAGGGTCCGCCGGCCAGAATGGTGACGGCGCGGTAGACCTGTTCGGCCAGCATGGCGCGGGCCAGGGCGTGCGGCCAGGTCTGCGGCCCGAAGGCGAGCTTGCCGTTGGCCTGGGCCAGCAGGTCGGGATCGAGGCCGTCGGCCCCGCCGATCACGAAGACCAGACGCCGCGCGCCGTCGTCGCGCAGTCGGGCGATCTCGGCGGCGAAGGCGCGCGAGGGGCGCGCGGCCCCATGCTCGTCGCAGACGATGACGTGAGCACCCTCCAGGTGGGGGCGCAGGACCTCAGCCTCGGCAACCTTGCCCGGCTTGCGGGCCTCGACCTCGATCACTTCGACCGGGCCAAGACCCAGCGAGCGCCCGGCGGCGGTCGCGCGGTCGACATAGAGCTTCACGAGCTCGACTTCCGGCGACCGCGGCAGGCGGCCGATGGCAAGGATGGCGATTTTCATGAATCGGGGTCAGCCAGTCTGCTGACCGAGGGGGACATTGACCTGCGCCGCAGGCCCCCTCCGTCTCGCTGCCGTGCAGCGATCGACCTCCCCCGTCGGGGGAGGATCCGAAGTCTCATAAAGCTCAGCTAGCCTGGGTCCGGTGCGGCGCGTCGACCGACCAGATTTTCTCGATGTTGTAGAACTGGCGGACTTCGGGCCGGAACAGGTGGATGATCACGTCGCCGGTGTCGATCAGCACCCAGTCGCAGTGCGGCAGGCCTTCGACCCGCGCCTTGCCGTGGCCGTGCTCCTTGAGGGTGCGCAGCAGGTGATCGGCCATGGCGCCGACGTGACGGTGCGAGCGGCCGGACGCGACAATCAATGCGTCGGCGACGGCGCTCTTGCCTTTCAGGTCGATGAATACGACGTCCTGCGCCTTATCATCGTCGAGGCGTTGCAGGATCAATTCTCCGAGTGCGGCGATACTCGCATCGGGGTCGGAAGAAACCGCGGAAACCGGGGCTTCGTGCGCGCTAGGCGCAGGGTCAGGGCTCAGCGGGGTCGCTCCTTTGTTGCCTCGCTAGGAGAGACATAGCACGTCAGGCCGCTGCGGTCAGCCCAAGGTCACAAAGTCTTCAAGTGCGTCCTCGTCGCATGCGCTCGCGCAGGACCGTGGACGACTGGAAGTTCAGCGGCCCGGTGAGGAAAACCCAACGCGGCGGGCTGGTTGCGGGCAACAGCTTGGCTTGCTGGATCGGCACGCGGGCATGGGTGAAACGCCTCGCGGCCGGCGCCGAGCGGCTCTTCAGCGAGATCCAGGGCCTTGAGACGACCGCGACGGGGACCTCGGCCATGATCTGCGTCCAGCCGCGCCAGCGGTGGAAGCTGGCTAGGCTGTCGGCGCCCATGATCCAGACGAACTGCACGCCCGGGAAGCGGGCCTTGAGCGCGCGGATGGTATCGACCGTGTACTGCGATCCGAAGCGGGTCTCGGCGTCGCTGACGATCATGCTGCGGCCGCGGGCGAAGCGTCGGGCGCCGTCCATCCGCTCCTCGAGGCTGGCGGTCTCGTGCGTGGGCTTCAGCGGGTTTTGGGGCGAGACCAGCCAGATCACCCGGTCGAGGCCCAGGCGGCGGCGGGCGGTTTCGGCGACGTGGGCGTGGCCCTCGTGGGCCGGATTGAACGAGCCGCCATAGAGGCCGACGCGCATGCCCGGCTCCAGGTTGAAGCCAAGCCGCAGGGCCTGCTGGCGGCCCGCCACCGGTCGACGCCTAGCCGCGCCGGCGACCCACATGGGACCTCCGTGCGATCAAAGCGTCTTCGCCGTCGCGGGATTGCGGTCGAGGTTCCGGTCGCTCTGACGCACGCGGGCGCGAACCGTGAACACACCGTCGCCCGACAGCACGCCGCCGCGGGCGAACAGCCGGCCGTTCTCCCAATTGGAGAGGCCAAGCTCGGGCCGGTCGAGGGCGAACTGGCCGTCCACCCAGCGGGTGAAGCCGTCGCCGACGAAGGGCGCGTTGATCGCGGCGTAGAAGCGCTCGTGCGCCTGCGTGTCCTCGGCGATCAGGGCGGCGGCGAACTGCGGGCTGTATTGGTTGAACAGGGCGACCGCCTCATCGAGGCTGTCGACAATGACGAGGGTCAACTCGGGGGTGTCTTCCCATTCCCATTCGCGGGCGAGCTCGGCTTGGGGCAGCAACTCGACCTTGGGCTCTTCGACCTCGCCCTGAGCGCGGCCGACCACAACCCGGGCCTCGCGCCAAGCCTGCGGAATGCCGTCCTGCGAGCCTTCGACCACGTGCAGCTTCACATGGCGGCGACGCTCGCCGGCCAAGTCGAGCGCCTCCAGGAAGGCCGGAACCAGGTCCCCCGCCCGCTCGCGGACGATGGCGCAGACATTGAGCGTGTTGCAGACCTTGCGGTCGAGCGAGTGGTAGACGCAGGCCCTGAAGCGATCGGCGTCGGCGCTGGCGTCGGCCACCATCCATGCGCCGCCCGTGCCGTGCAGGCTGACCGGGACGCCGGCCTGGCGGGCGATGGCGCCCAGTTGGGCGACGGCGGGGCCGGATCCACGGGCCACGGCCAGCGCCAGGCGGCGATCGGAGAACATCGCCCAGCCGGCGGCGTGCTCGGGACTGTCGACGAGGGCGGCGGATCCGGGCGGCAGGCCGGCGGCCTCCAGGGCCGGATCCAGGGCGTGCTCGACGATGGCGCGGGCGGTGCCCAGCGCGTCGGAGCCGATCCGGAAGACGACGGTGTTGCCGGTGCGCAGCACGCCGGTGGCGTCGGCGAAGACGTTCGGACGGCCCTCGAAGATGAAGCCGACCACGCCAAGCGGGGCGGCGACCTGCTCGACGGCCCAGCCCTGGTGCTCGACCCGCTCGACCATGCGGCCGCGTCCGGCCGGCGCATCGCGCCACACCTGCAGACCGGCGATCATGTCGGCGCGCATCGCCTCGTTCACCGCCAGGCGGGTGGTCGAGCGGCCGCGGGCCTGAGCCCGGGCGACGTCTTCCGCGTTGGCCTTGGCGATCGCGCCCCAGGCCCCGTCATCGGCCAGGTGGGCGGCGAAGACCTTGAAGAATTTGGTGATGGCGGCGTCGCTGACGCCAGCCAGCTTGCCGAACGCCTCATGGGCGCGGCCGACGGCGCCGGCGGCGATGGCCTGGACAGCCGCGGGGACGTGCAGCAGGTCGCCGCTGTCCTGGACCACGACCAGCTGGTCGCCGGGTCGGAAGGCGTCGGCCAGGGCTTGCGGGACGAACGCCACGCGGTCGCCGCCGAACGGAATCGGCATGCCGGCGACCAGAGTCTCCAGCTTGCCCGCGCTTACCTGCGCCTTCGTTCTCGCCGCCGCGTCGTCCATCACGCGCCCTAATGCTCAGTTTGAGGCTTAGTAGGCTCCTTTGGAGCCCGTCGCAAATACGTCGTCGTCGGCGTCAGGCCAGGGCCCGATCCGACAGCGCCAGATCGTCGGCGTGGATCATCGGCCCGTAGCTGAAGCCCAGCGCTGCCTCGATGGCGTCCGACTTCAGGCCCCGGATCTTCTCGGCGTCGGCCGAGTCGTAGCGGGCGATGCCGCGGCCGATCTCGCGGCCGGCTTCGTCGAGCACGGCGACGGCGTCGCCCTTGTCGAACCGGCCCTCGACCGCGCGCACTCCGGCCGGCAACAAACTCTTGCCGGTGGCCAACGCCCGGGCGGCGCCGTCGTCGATAATCATCGCGCCGGCGGTCGCCAGCGACCCGGCGATCCAGGCCTTGTAGGCGGCGGCGACGGAAACCGAGGGCTCGATCACCGTCGCCTTCTCGCCGGCCTCGATGGCGGCGAGCGGGGCGGGGCGGCGGCCCAGGGTGATGATAGTGGCGCAGCCGGCCGACTGGGCGATGCGGGCGGCCATGATCTTGGTCGCCATACCGCCGGTGCCGACCCCGGCAGAAGCGTTGGCGCCGCCCGCCATGGCCTCGATCTCGGGGGTCAGGCGTGCGATGCGCGGCAGGTGCTCGGCGGCCGGATTGCTGCGCGGATCGGCGGTGTAGAGCCCGTCGATGTCGGACAGCAGCACCAGCGCCTCCGCGCCGATCATCTGCGCGACACGGGCAGCCAGGCGGTCGTTGTCGCCGTAGCGGATCTCTTCGGTGACCACAGTGTCGTTCTCGTTGACCACCGGGGTGACGCCGAGCGCCAGCAGGGTCGAGAGGGTGGCGTGGGCGTTCAGCCAGCGTCGGCGGATCTCGGTGTCGTCGCGGGTGATCAGCACCTGGGCGGCGGACACGCCGTGTGGCTCCAGCGCTTCTTCCCAGGCCCGCATCAACGCCGACTGGCCGGCGGCGGCGCAGGCCTGCTTCTCGGGAAGGGTCAGCTTGCGACGACCCATCGCCAAGCGACGGCGGCCGAGCGCCACAGCGCCGGAGGAGACCACCAGCACCTGCTGGCCGCGGGCCCGCAGGCGGGCGACGTCGGCGGCGAAGGCCGACAGCCAGGCTGAGTCAGGGCCCGCCTCGCCGGCCACCAGGGCCGAGCCGACCTTGACGACGACCCGCTTGGCGCTGGTGAGCTCGCTCACGGCTCCCAGCCCGTCCCGCCGATTTCCTGGGCTTCTTCGGCCGCGATCTGCGCCTTGCGGTCACGGACCAGGCTATAGGCCTCGCGCAGCAGCTCGACGACGCCCTGCCCGGAGACGCCGGAGACCAGACGGACCGTAGACCCGACGGCTTCTTCAAGCGCCTCGCGCTGCATCTCGATGACGCTGTCGTCGAGGGCGTCGATCTTGTTGAGGGCGAGGATCTCGGTCTTGTCGCCCAGCTCATCGCCATAGGCTTCGAGCTCCCCGCGCACGGTGCGCCAGGCCTCGACCACGTCGGTCTGGGTGGCGTCGACCAGGTGGATCAGCACAGCGGTGCGCTCCACGTGGCCGAGGAACCGGGTGCCCAGGCCTGCGCCTTCGGAGGCGCCCTCGATCAGGCCGGGAATGTCGGCCAGCACGAACCGCTCGCTGGGCGAGAGGTCGACCATGCCGAGGTTCGGAGCGAGCGTCGTGAACGGATAATCGGCGATCTTCGGCTTGGCTGCGCTGGCGGCGGCCAGGAAGGTGGACTTGCCGGCGTTGGGCAGCCCGACCAGGCCGACATCGGCGATCAGCTTCAGTCGCAGCCAGATCCAGCGCTCTTCGCCCTCCTGGCCAGGATTGGCGTGGCGCGGGGCCTGGTTGATCGGACCCTTGAAGCGGTCGTTGCCCCAGCCGCCGTTGCCGCCCTTGGCCAGCAGGATGCGCTTGCCGGCCTGGTCCATGTCGGCGATCAGGGTTTCCTTGTCCTCGTCGAGGATCTCGGTGCCGACCGGGACCCGGAGCACCACGTCGTCACCGGCCGCGCCGTGGCGGTTGCGGCCCATGCCGTGGATGCCGGTGCCGGCCTTGAAGTGCTGCTGGTAGCGGTAGTCGATCAGGGTGTTGAGGCCGTCGACCGCCTCGATCCAGACGTCGCCGCCGCGGCCGCCATCGCCGCCGTCAGGGCCGCCGTACTCGATGTACTTCTCGCGCCGGAACGACACAGCGCCGCCGCCGCCGTTTCCGGAGCGGATATAGATCTTGCACTGGTCGAGAAACTTCATCGGGGCCTTTTGTAGCATGGGAAGCGCCCCGTCGAGCCTTGCGGCCGGCGGAGCGCTTCGATTCGTCTCAACTGTGGCCTCAGGCCAGCCAGACCATCATGCGGGTCGGGGTCGCCTGGCCGCCCCTGGCGACCGAGGCGCGGAGCTCGATATCGCCGGTGTAAAGGAAGCCGGCCTTGCACAGCACCTGGCCGGAAGCCGGGTTGTCGGCGAAGTGGCCCGCGTGCATGTAGCGCCGGCCCCAGTTCCGATGCGCCCAGACCAGCGCGCCCTTGGCCGCCTCGGTTGCGTAGCCCTTGCCCCAGTGGGGGCGGGCGACCCAGTAGCCGATCTCGAGCTCGCCGCCGTCTCTCGAGTCGAAGCCGAGCACGCCGATCGGGCCGTGTTGCGGATGGTCGATGACGAAGACGGCCTCACGCGCAGGATCGGCGTCACCGGCCTTCTCGAGGAAGCCCTCGGCGTGGTCCACGCCGTAGGGATAGGGCATGCCCGTGGTCATTCGAGCGATGTCGAAGTCGTTGGCGTAGTCGGCGATCTTGGCCGCGTCGGCCTTGCGGCCCTTGCGCAGCCGCAGCCGCTGCGTCGCGATGACGGGCTCCAGTTCGATAGCGCACATCGGTGACCTCCCAGCCCTCTCCGGGGCCATTTCAGAAAGCAAGAGGGGGAGTCCGGCGGTCCGGACTCCCCCTCGGAAGCTTCCTGCCCGGTCCGCCTTACGGCGAACCCGGTTTCAAGAGGTTCGCCTGATTATTCAGCCGCTTGGGCCACAACCACGTTCACGTACGTGCGGTCATCACGCTTGGTGATGAACTTCACGGCGCCGGCGGCGGTGGCGAAGAGGGTGTGGTCCTTACCGATGCCGACGTTGTCGCCCGGGAAGAACTTGGTGCCGCGTTGGCGCACGATGATGTTGCCGCCGACGACAGCTTCACCACCGAACTTTTTGACGCCGAGGCGGCGGCCAGCCGAGTCGCGACCGTTGCGCGAAGAGCCGCCAGATTTTTTGTGAGCCATAGCTCTCTCCTACTTCTCTAGCGCCTTACTCGGCGTCGGACTTCTTGGCGGCGGCCTTCTTCGGCGCAGCCTTGGTTTCACCTTCGGCCTTCGCGGCCTTCTTCGGCGCGGCGGCCGGAGCGGCGGAGGCCTCGAGCTCGGCGACCACGTTCTTCAGGTTGCGGGCGCGAGCGTCCAGCAGGGCCTTCGGGGTCAGGTCGACAGTGCCGTCCCACTTGGTGGTCTTGCCGGCGCCGGCGATCGAGGTCACGCGCAGCACGGTTTCCGACTGGCGGTGACCGCGGGTGCGGCGATAGCCCTGGCGGCGGATCTTCTTGAAGATCTTCAGCTTCTCACCCTTGCGGGTTTCGATCAGGGTGGCGGAGACTTTCGCGCCGTCGACCAGCGGAGCGCCGATCGTCACGGCCTCGCCGTCGCCGAGCAGGAGGACGTCGCCGAACGCGACTTCCGCACCCGGTTCACCGTCGAGCTTTTCGACGACCAGCAGGTCACCGGCTTGAACCCGGTACTGCTTTCCGCCGGTTTTGATCACCGCGTACATCGTTGGCGCCTTAGGACTATAGCAAAATGGATTGCGCCCGCGAGATAGCCCGCGGGCGAGAGGCGCGGACTTATACAGAGCGACCCGTCAGAGTCAACGCGCTCGCCGTGTTTCCACGGTCACATGACTCAATCCGGGTAGTCCGGCCAGACGGGCGCGATAAGCCTCGGCCGCCTGGGGCTCGGGAGACTCCACGACCAGGATCGCCGCGTGGTGTCCCGGGCCCAGCCGCCAGAGGTGCAGGTCGAGCAGTCGCTCGCCCTCGGCTTCCATCCGCCGGCGGATTTCGGCGGTGAGTTCGGGCGAGGGATTGAAGTCGAGGAGGACGCCGCCAGTCTGCGACAGCAGGCGCCAGGCGAAGTGGCCGAGCAGGACGGCGCCGGCCAGACCCGCCAGCGGGTCGGCCCAAGTCCAACCGAACATCCACCCGAGCCCCAGTCCGAGAATCGCCAGCGCCGAGATCGCTGCGTCTCCGGCCAGATGCAGGTGGGCGGCGGTGAGGTTGAGATCGCCCTCCTGGTCGTGCGCGTGATTGTGCAGCGGCCGCAGCAGCCACATGCAGATCAGGTTCACCAACAAGGCGACGCCGGCCAGAACGAGCGCCCCGCCATAGGCTACGGGCGAGTGCGACAGCAGGTGGCGACCGCTCTCGATCGCCACCAGCACGGCGCTGACCGCCATCACCGCGGCGTTCGCGAAGCCGGCCAGGTATCCCAGCTTCCCGGTGCCGAACGCGAACCGGGAATCCAGCGCCAGTCGCCGCGCCATCCGGTAGGCGCCGGCCGCCACGCCCAGGGCCGCGACGTGCGCGCCCATATGCAGGCCGTTGGCGATCAGGGCCATGGAATTGAAGAGGACGCCGCCGACCAACTGGGCGGCGAGGGTGAGGACGCAAATCGCCGCCACGATCCAGGTGCGCCGCTCGTTGCGCGCATGGTCGGCGCCCAGATAGACGCGATCGCCCCGGAAGGCGTCCATCGGTCCTTGGCGGTCGGGCGCTGAGGCGGTCACAAGGTCTCTTATATAGCGGCGCTTGGCACAGCGATGATCGGAAAGCGTGGGGCCGGAGTGGTCGCCGGTTCGGCGGCCGGCACGCTCTAAGCTAGACGGAGCCGTTTCCGGCCGAGAACGGCTCGGGCGCGGCGTTATTCGATAACACCATATAATGGTCAAGCGGTGGAAGGCCGCAGGCTGTTCCCTTGGCCGCGATCAATGACTAGATGACGTCCATGACCGACAAGACACCCGTCACCGTGCTCACCGGCTACCTTGGCGCCGGCAAGACCACCCTCTTGAACCGCATCCTGACCGAGGACCACGGCAAGAAGTACGCCGTCATCGTCAACGAGTTCGGCGAAGTCGGCATCGACAACGACCTCATCGTCGGGGCCGACGAAGAAGTCTTCGAGATGAACAACGGCTGCGTCTGCTGCACGGTTCGCGGCGACCTGATCCGCGTCCTGTCCGGGCTGATGAAGCGCAAGGGCAAGTTCGACGCGATCATCGTCGAGACCACCGGCCTGGCCGACCCCGGCCCGGTCGCGCAGACCTTCTTCGTCGACGACGACGTCAAGGCCAAGACCCAGCTCGACAGCGTCACCGCCGTGGTCGACGCCAAGCACTTGCCGCTGCGGCTGGCCGATTCCCGGGAAGCGGTCGAACAGATCGCCTTCGCCGACCAGATCGTGCTGAACAAGACCGACCTCGTCACCGAGGACGAACTGCGCAGCGTCGAGGCGGCGATCCGCCGGCTTAATCCGCTGGCGCCGATCCACCGCACCCAACGCTCCCAGGTGCCGCTCGAGGCGATTCTCGGCCGCGGCAGCTTCGACCTGGCCCGCATCACCGAGGTGCAGCCGGAATTCCTAAATCCCGCCCACGGCGAACCGGGCCACGTTCACGACGAGGACTGCGACCATGATCACGACCATCATCATCACCACGGCGATCATGACCACGGTCACCACGACCATGATCATCAGGACCATGCGGCGGCAGCGGGCATTCGCGGCGTCTCGCTCACGCTCGACAAGCCGATCCACGGGCAACGGGTAACCAACTGGCTGAACCAGGTGTTGCAGGACCAGGGTCCTGACATCCTGCGCGCCAAGGGCATCCTCGATGTCCAGGGCGAGGACCGCCGTCTGGTGTTCCAGGCCGTGCACATGATCCTGGAAGGCGACTTCCAAGGGCAATGGAAGGACGGCGACAGGCGCTACAGCCGCCTGGTGTTCATTGGCCGCAATCTCGATGAGGCCAAGCTGCGCGAAGGCTTCGAGGCCTGCGCGGCCTAGGCCAGGGCTCCCCCTCCGGGGGGAGCTGTCAGCCGATTGGCTGATGGACGACGCGCAAAAGAAAAGGCCCGCCTGGGTTTCCCTGGGCGGGCCTTTCTATTGGTCCGAAGCGCTGCTTAGAGCTCTTCGTTGATCAGGGCGACTTGGAAGAAGCCGTTGCCCTGCAGGGTGTTCATCACAGCCATGAAGTCAGCGTAGCGAACGGTCCGGTCAGCGCGGATATAGACGCGCTCTTCGGTCGGTTCCGGCTTGTTCAGGATGCGGGTCAGATCGGCCGGCAGGGTTTCCAGGGTGGTCGGCACGTCGCCGATGAACACCTTGCCGCCTTGCTGAACGTTGATCAGCGTCGGCTCTTCGACCTTCGCACCCGGAGGCGGCGGAACCGCCGGCGGCAGGTCGAGCTTAATCGACACCGTCGCCGCGGGGATCGACACCATGAAGATGATGAGGAGCACCAGCATCACGTCCACGAAGGGCGTGACGTTGATGTCGCTGTTTTGGCCGAGGTCGAACTTGCCGCCGCCCCCGCCGCCCAGCTTCGCACCCATATGAATTTCCTTCCCTAGGGCCCCTACTCTGGGGCCGCTGCACAGTCAGCACCACCCATCGCTAAACAAAATGCGATTGTAAAGCCCGAACCTGCGGACTCTCGCGCATCAGTGGGCGGGCTTTGCTAGGCGCCTGTTTGCCGGGCTTGAATCCAGGCGATTCCGCCTCTCGCCAAGACCGGCGTTAGGCAGGTATGACCCCCGCCATGACTTTCCAGTTCGACGCCTATGTCACCTCCGCCCTGTTCAGTAAGGACGGGAAGGCCGTTTTCGCCCTCGGCGACGGGACGGTCCGCTTCGAGTCGGGCGAGACGATCGAGGCGCACGACGGCGCGATCCTCTGCGCCTGCCTGCACCCCAGCGGGGAGGGCCTGATCACCGGCGGCGACGATGGCCGCGTCGTGTGGTCGCGGACCTCGGGCGCCAGCGAGATCGCCAAGATCCCAGGCCGCTGGATCGACTCGGTGGACGCCTCGCCGGAGTCCAAGCTGATCGCTTTCGCGGCCGGCAAGGAACTGCACGTGCGTGACGCCGGCGACCCGGCCTTCGCCCGCGTCTTCGTGCACGAGAAGTCGGTGGCCGACGTCGCCTTCGAACCGAAGGGCCGCCGGGTCGCGGCGGCCACCTATAACGGCGCCTGGCTCTGGTACGCCAAGATCGCCGAGCAGAAGCCCTATGTCCTGAAGTGGGCCGGCAGCCATGTCGGCCTGGCCTTCAGCCCTGACGGCAAGTTCCTGATGTCGGCCATGCAGGAGAACGCGCTGCACGGCTGGCGCGTCGCCGACGAAAAGAACCTGCGCATGGGCGGCTACCCGGTGAAGGTCAAAAGCCTGTCCTTCGTCGCCAAGGGGCAGTTGCTGATTACCTCGGGCGCCAACGGCCTCGTGGCCTGGCCGTTTGTCGGCGCCACCGGTCCGATGGGCAAGCAGGCCTCGGAGATCGGCTTCGACGAGAGCGCCATGGTCGTACGAGTGGATGGCATGCCGGGCGGCCCGTGGGTTTGCGCCGGTCTAGACGATGGCCGGGTGTGGGCCAGCGACCCGGCTCGCCAGCGCATGGTGCGCCTCAAGTCGGAGAAAGGCGCGGCCATCAGCGCCCTGGCGATGACCACGGACGGCAAGCGGGTGGCCTGGGGCGACGAGGACGGGGCCGCCGGAGTGACCGAGGTCGAAGACGACAGCTAGTCAAAGCCGCGCAGTTCGCCCCAGACCTCGAACGGGTCGCGGGCCGAGCGCAGAGTGTTGATCGGCGCGCTCTCGTCGCGCCAGCCGAGCGCCATGCCCGAGAACACTATGTGATCGTCCGGCAGGCCCAGCAGCCTGCCGAGGGTCTGCGGATAGCGGGCCCAGTACTCCTGCGCGCAGGTGTCGAGGCCGCGCTCGATGGCCAGCAACATCACGGTCTGCATGTACATGCCCACGTCCGACCACTGGGGCGGGCCGAGCTTGCGGTCGAGGCAGAAGAACAGTCCGACGGGCGCGCCGAACAATTCGCCGTTCTTGGCCAGCTGGCGCAGTCGGGCCGGCTTGTCTTCGCGCGGGATGCCGATGCTCGCATAGAGGTCCTCGCCGTTCTGGAAGCGGCGGGTGCGGAACGGGTCCCAGAGGTTGGGCGGATAGACGTCGTACTCCGGCTCCTCGCCGAACGGATTGGCGGCCACCTGGCGCTTCAATTCCGCCAGCGGCTCGCCGGCCAGGGCGAAGACCCGCCAGGGCTGAAGGTTGCCGCCGGACGGCGCGCGGGCGGCGATCTCGAGGATCTCACGGATCGTGGCGGCGGGTGGCGCCTCGGGTTTGAAGGCGCGGATCGAAACCCGGGCGGCGACGGCGTCGGAAACGTTCAACAGATTGCGTCCTTGCGGCGGCTTGACCGGAAACCTCGGCCGCAGCATCGCTAACACCTAGCCGTTGGGGAAGGGCAAGGGACTTGGCCAAGGCGTCCAAAGGGTTCTTCGGTCGGCTGCTGCGCGGCCTGCTGGTATTGGTGCTGGTGTTCGGCCTAGTCGGTCCGGTGCTGGTCACCGCCATCTATCGTTTCGTGCCGCCGCCGATCACCTGGCTGATGGTCCAGCGGGTGTTCGAGGGGCGCGGCTTCGAGCGTCATTGGCGCTCGCTCGACGACATCTCCCCGCGGCTGGTGCGGGCGGTGATCGCCGCCGAGGACGCCAAGTTCTGCCAGCACAGCGGCTTCGACTTCACCGCCATGGAGAAGGCGTTCGAGAGCAACGCCAAGGGCCGCAAGCTGCGGGGCGGTTCGACCATCAGCCAGCAGACCGCCAAGAACATCTTTCTGTGGCCGGGGCGCTCCTATGTCCGCAAGGGGTTGGAGGCCTATTTCACCGCTCTGATCGAAGTGATCTGGGGCAAGCCGCGGATCATGGAGGTCTACCTCAACTCCGTGGAGTGGGGGCCCGGCGTCTATGGGGCCGAGGCGGCGGCCCGGAAGAATTTCGGCGTCAGCGCCGACAAGCTCAGTCCCGCCCAGGCCGCCCGCCTGGCGGCGATCCTGCCTAGCCCGTTGAAATGGAAGGCCGCCAAGCCGGGCCCCTACGTCAAGCGGCGCTCCGGCAAGATCACAAAAGCTGCGGGAACCATCAATCGTGAGGGCATGGCCTCCTGCGTTTTGGGTTGACCAAACACTGTTCTGCCCTCAAATGCCGCCCAACGAGAAATAAGTTCCTTTGGAGGCGGTCCCATGAAAGTCGGCGTTCCCAGCGAGATCAAGCCGAACGAGCACCGGGTTGGCCTCACGCCGACCGCCGTGCGCGAGTACGTCACCCGCGGCCACGAGGTCCTGGTTCAGTCCGGGGCCGGCAACGGGGCGGGCTATTCCGACGAGGCCTTCGTCCGCGGCGGCGCCAAGATCGCGCCCGACGCCGAGACGGTGTTCAAGGACAGCCAGCTGATCGTCAAGGTGAAGGAGCCGCAGCCCGTCGAATGGGCGCGGCTGAACGACCAGCATATCCTCTTCACCTATCTGCACCTGGCGCCCGATCCGGAGCAGGCGAACGGCCTCCTGGCATCGGGCTGCGCGGGCATCGCCTATGAGACCGTGACCGACGCCGCGGGCGGCCTGCCGCTGCTGGCCCCGATGTCCGAAGTGGCCGGCCGCATCGCCGTGTTCTCGGCCGGCGAGACCCTGCTCAAGCACAATGGCGGCATGGGTCTGCTGATTTCCGGCGTCCCCGGCGTGCCGCCGGCGCGGGTCTGCGTGCTGGGCGGCGGCGTGGTGGGCATGAACGCCGCGCGCATGGCCGCCGGCCTCGGCGCCGAGGTGGTGGTGGTCGAGCGCTCGATCCCGCGCATGCGCCAGCTCGACGACATGTTCCTCGGCCGCATCCTCACGCGCTACTCGACCCTCGATGCGGTGGAGGAAGAGGTGCTGAAGGCCGACGTGGTGATCGGCGCAGTGCTGACCCCGGGGGCCTCAGCCCCCAAGCTGGTCCGCCGCGATCACCTGAAGCGCATGAAGCCGGGCTCGGTGCTGGTGGACGTCTCCATCGACCAGGGCGGCTGTTTCGAGACTTCGCATCCGACCACCCACGCCGAGCCGACCTATGTGGTCGACGGCGTCGTGCACTACTGCGTGGCCAACATGCCGGGCGCCGCGCCGCGCACCTCGTCGGAGGCCCTGGTCCACGCGACCCTGCCCTTTGGCCTATCGCTGGCCGACAAGGGGCTGAAGGCGCTGGCCGACAATCCGCACCTGGCCAAGGGCCTCAATGTCCTGAAGGGCGAAGTCACGCACCCTGCCGTCGCCGAGGCGCTGGGCAAGCCGTTCGTCGATCCCTACGGCGTCTGGGGCAAGCAGTAACGGTCTAGGCCGCCCACCGCGCCAGGTCCTGGCGGCCCTGGATGATGTCCAGCACGTCCTGCATCCCGAACGCCGGATCGGCCGGGTGCAGGGCGTCATAGACCGCGCGGGCGAAGGCGAAATCGGCCGGGGTCTTCACCCGCCAGTCGAGGCCGGAAAGATCGCGTTCGGCCAGGCAGTGGGCCTGGGGATAGCGCTCGCCCCGGTCGCGCACGCGGGCGAGGGGCGAGCTGACGGCGGCCTCCTCAGCCGAGATCGCCGAGGCCTCGCAGTTCAGCGCCGCCACCGTCGCCACCTCGACCTCGAGCCCGCGCGGATAGGTGCGCAGCGCGCGGTTGGAGGTGTAGGCCGCGCCGGTCTTCAGCGCCTGGCGGACGGCCTGATCGATGATCCCAGGATCGACGAACGGGCAATCGCCCTTGATCCGTACCACATGGCTGACCGGGCCGGCGGCCTCAATGGCGCGGCGGAAGCGGTCGGTGAGATTGGCGGCGGCGCCGCGCAGCACGCTCTGTCCGCGCGAAACCAGGAAGCCGGCCAACGGATCGTCCACCGGCTCGACGCTGGTGGCGACGATCAGGCGCGATACGGTGCGGGCCTGGCGGATGCGCTCGACTTGACGCCAGATCATCGGCTCACCGCGAAGCGGGGCCATCGCCTTGCCCGGCAGCCGTGCGGAGTTCATCCGGGCTTGCAGGACGGCGAGGATCATGGCGGCGGCTCCTTCTGAGCGCGCCCGGGGCTTAGGCGGCGGCCCAGGCGCGGGGATCGAGGGCGACCGGATCGTCGATCGCCATCTCGTCCCAATCGAGATCGGGGGGCGGGCTGGAGGCGGCCGCGATCACGGCCGAGAGCTCGGCGGCGGAGGTGACGCCAACCAGCACGGAGGCGGCCTCGATCCGCGATAGCGCAAAGCCGAGAGCGGCCTGCAGCGGGTCGGAGCGGCCTTCCGCGATCAGACGGCGGGCGCGGGAAATACGGCTGGCGGCGGCCTTCAGGTGCGAGGGCGCGCGATCGGGCGGCAGGAACAGCAGGCCGTTCAGGAAGATCGAGCGCAGATGCACCTCGATCCCCAGCCCGGCCAGGGCGGCCAGGGTGCCGTCGATCAGCAGCCGCTGGTCGAGCAGCGAGGCGGGGGCCTGGACGATGTCAGGGCGGAACCGGCGGGCGACGCCAAGCGGGTCGTCGGAGGCGAACACCGCGACGCCGATCTTGCGGGTCAGGCCGGCGTCCTTCATCGCCCGGAGGCGATTCCATAGGGCCATGCCGTGGGGGCCAAACAGGTCGGCGGCGCAGGGCACCAGGATGGCGTCGACCTGTTCGACGCCCAGCCGGCGCATGACGTTGCGGGCTTCCACCTCGACATAGTCCGGGCCGCGATCGGGGCGGACGGTGGAGATCGAAACGCGGAAGGGATGCGGGCGCGGCATGATTTCGCCCAGGGCGGCGTCGGCTACGGCCGAATGGCCGTCGACGTCCAGCACCGGCAACTGCGCACGCGCCGCGATATCCAGGATGTCCCGGGCTTCGGCTTTGGGCGCGCGGCCGCGGATCAGCGTGGTCTGGTCGAGACCGAACTGAGCGGAGCCGAGGCCGAGCTTGGAGAGCGGTGAGATCATGAAGCCGGTGACGCTGGATACGGAAGCGAGGAGGGGCCATCTTCACCGCAATGCCTAAAGAAGCGGTGTCTAGGAACTTTCCAGGGGGTTAAAGTCGAGCCATGCGTGATCCTCTCCCCGAATGGCCCCTGTTCGGCATGGCCGACGACGTGCGCCCCGCCCTACGCCAAGCGCAGCAAGGGAAAGCACCCCTGGCTCTGGCGACCCTGACCTCGGTCGAGGGAGGCGGCCCGCGCCCGCCGGGAACCCAGATGGTTTTCGCCCACGGCGTCGTCGCCGGTTACTTTTCCGGCGGCTGCGTGGAGGCCGACGTTGCCGATCACGCCTTCGCCTGCCTCAAGGACGGAGCGCCCCGGCGGCTGGTCTATGGCGCGGGCAGCCCGTGGCCGGACATCCAGCTGCTCTGCGGCGCGCGCATCGAGATCTTCGTCGAGCGGGTCGAGCCGGGCGATCCGGCCTTGGCCGAGTTGCTGAGGGCGCAGGACGAACGGCGCACGGCGACCTGGGTCAGCGACGGGGTGCGCCGGGCCTGCGGGCCTGCGCCTGCGGCCTGGGACGGGGCCATCGTCCAGGTCTTCGAGCCGACCCCGCGCCTGGTGGTGTTCGGCTCCGATCCGACCGCCCTGGCGATCGCCTCGCTCGGCGCCCAGGCGGGAATGGAGACCACTCTGGTCCGCCCCAAAGGCCCTGAAACACCGCCGCCGCTGCCGGGCGTGGCCTACCGCCGTGACGAGCCGGCCGCGGCGCTGGCGGCGATCGGGACCGACGCCTGGACGGCCATCGCCATCGCCACCCACAATCTCGACATGGACCGCGAGGCCCTGGCTGCGGCGCTGCCGTCGGCGGCGGGCTATGTCGGGCTGCTGGGCGCGCGCAAGCGGCTGCCCGAACGGCTTGAGCCCTTGCGCGCCGCGGGTTTCCCGGAGGCGCGGCTGCAGCAGCTGCACGCGCCCATCGGCCTCGACATCGGCGGCAAGGCGCCGTGGGAAGTGGCCTTGTCGGTGATCGGCGAGATCACCGCCCTGCGGCACGCGCGGGTGTCGGAGGAGCCGCGCAAGGCGACCCCGAAGCGCGAGACGGCTTAGGCCCGCGCCAGCGGCAGCACCTCGACGAGGTCGCCGGCGGCGAGGGCCGGGGCGTTGGCCGAGCGGCGGAGGAGCGCGTCGGCGGCGGCGAATACGGTGACCAGCGAGGAGTCCTGATCGCGGTAGGGCTCGGCGATCAGCGCGCCGTTCTCGACCTTCAGCTTGGCCCGCATCCAGTGCTCGCGGGCGCCGTTGGCGGCCATCGGCAGGGCGAGTTTTGCGCTCGTGATCGGCAGGTTTCCTGCCGAGCCTTGCAGCTTGCTGACGATCGGCTTGAGGAACAGCTCGGCGCAGACGAAGGCCGAGGCCGGGTTTCCGGGCAGGCCCAGCAGCTTGCGGCCGTCGGCCAGCACCCCGAAGAACGTCGGCTTGCCGGGACGGACATTGACGCTGGCGACCTTGAGCGAGAGGCCGAGCGCCTCGGCTGCGGCGCGGACCAGATCGTGGTCGCCGACCGAGGCCCCGCCCACGGTCACCACCAACTCGGCGTCGGCGGTGCGTAGGGCTTCGATCACCGCGTCCAGTTCATCGCGCACCGGCTTGAGCTTGGTGGGCACGCCGCCCCAACCCTCGACCATGGCGGCAAGGGCCGGCGCGCCGGAATCGTAGATCTGGTAGGGGCCCGGCGCGGCCGGCGCCTCGACGATCTCCTCGCCGGTGGACACGATCGCCACCCGCGGCCGGGCGTGGACGAGGACTTCGGCGCGCCCGGCGGAAGCCGCCAGGGACAACCGCCACGGATCGATGCGTGTTCCCTTGGTCAGCAGGGCCTGGCCGGCGCGGAAATCTCCGCCGGCGCGGCGAATGCTGGAGCCCGGGGCCGAGGCCGGAACGGCGACGTGATCGGCGTCGCGGGTCGCGTCCTCCTGGATGACGATGGTGTCGGCGCCTTTCGGCACCGCCGCGCCAGTGAAGATGCGCACCGCCTGGCCCGGTTGAAGTTCGCCTTCATAGCCATGACCGGCCGCGCTTTCGCCGGCGATGAGCAGGGCGCCGGGAGAATCGGCGCTGCGCAGCGCCCAGCCGTCCATCGCCGAGGCGTCGAACGGCGGCTGGTCGCGCCCGGCGGTGACGTCTTCGGCCAGCACCCGGCCGATGGCGGACTTCAGATCAACAGCCTCGGCGCCAAGGGCTGAGACCTCGGCCAACATCCGCGCGCGGGCCTCATCGACGGCCAGCAGCTTCATGACCGCGTCCAGTCGCCGGACTTGCCGCCGCTCTTGGTCAGCAGCCGCACATTCTCGATGGTCATGCCTTTGTCGGCCGCCTTCAGCATGTCGTAGACGGTGAGGCAGGCGACCGAGACGGCGGTCAGCGCCTCCATCTCAACGCCGGTCTGGCCGGACGTCTTCACTCGCGCCGTGACGGCCAGTCCGCCCTCGGCGGGCGAGACCCGCACCTCGATCTTGGTCAGGGCCAGCGGGTGGCAGAGCGGGATCAGGTCGGAGGTCTTCTTGGCCGCCATGATCCCGGCGATCTCGGCGGTGGCCCGCACGTCGCCCTTCTTGGCGTCGCCGGAAAGCGCCAGAGCCAGGGTCGCGGCGTCCATGCGCACAAAGCCTTCGGCGCTCGCCTCGCGGGCGGTGACGTCCTTGCTGGAGACGTCGACCATGTGGGCGCGGCCGGTCTCGTCGATGTGGGTTAGCTTGCTCACCTAGCTCTCGAGCAGACGGGGCATGAGCTCGACCATGTTGCAGGGGCCATGGCGGCTGTCGAGCTGGGCGGAGATCACCTTGTCCCAGCCGTCCTTCACCGCACCATTGGAGCCGGGCAGGCAGAACACGAACACCCCGTCGACGATACCGGCAGTCGCACGGCTCTGCAGGGTGGAGAGGCCGACCGACTGGTAGCTGACCAGGTGGAAGATCACCGAGAAGCCGTCGATCTTCTTGTCGAACAGCGGCTCGACCGCCTCAGGCGTCACGTCACGGCCGGTGATGCCGGTGCCGCCGGTGGTGATGATCGCATCGACGCTTCCGGACGCGACCCAGGCTTTGATCTGCTGGCGGATCTGGGCGACATCGTCCTTGACGATGCCCTTGTCGGCCAGCTCGTGGCCGGCGCCGGTGATCCGCTCAGCCAGCACGTGGCCGGAGGTGTCGCTTTCCTCGTCGCGTGTGTCTGAGACGGTCAGGACGGCGATGCGTACCGGCTTGATCGCCTGGTCTTCGTGAATATGGCCGCCAGGGGCGAGGGCGTTCATGGCTCTAGTTCTCCCATCGGGCGATGTCGGCGTGGTCCTGGGCGCGCGGTTCGATCCAGCGCGCGCCGTCGGGGCCGGTCTCCTTCTTCCAGAAGGGGGCGCGGCTCTTCAAGTAGTCCATCAGGAAATCGCAGGCCTCGAAGGCCGCGCGGCGGTGGGCGGCGGCGGTGGCCACGAAGACGATCGCCTCGCCGGGCCCGATCTTTCCGACCCGGTGGACGATGTGGAAGTCGTCGAGCGCGAAGCGCTGCTTGGCGTCCTGGGCAATGCGGTCGATCTCGCGCTCGGTGAAGCCGGGATAGGCTTCGAGCTCGAGGGTGACGGTCGCGCCCTGTTCGGCGCGGGCCAGGCCCGTGAAGGTGGCGATGGCGCCGGTCTCGCGGCGGCCGCGGCTGAACTCGCCGAGCAACTGCCCGGGGTCGAACGGTTGATCGGTGAGGGCGATCATCCGCCGCTCATCGGCGGCAGGAAGGCGACCTCCGAGCGGGCCGACAACACTGCGTCGCCGCGCACGATGGCCTGGTCCAGGGCGACCTGGACGCCGGGGGCGGAGAGGGCGTCGGCGAGGCCCTCGTCTTCGCCCGACAGCAGAGCGCGCAGGCCGGCGAGGGAGTCGCTCTCCACCTGGCGCTCGCGCCAGCCGGCGATGTCGCTGAGGCGACCAAACAACAGGACGCGGGCCATGCCGATCAGCCTCCGGTGGTCGACATATGGCGGGCCACGGCCGGGGCGGCGGCGCGCTCGATGCGGAAGTCGTGGCCCTGCGGCTTGGCGTCGACGGCCAGGCGGATGGCGTCGACCAGGTCTACGTCGTCGGCCCCCGCGCGGATCACAGCGCGCAGATCGCTAGCGTCCTCGCGGCCCAGGCAGGTGTGCAAGGTGCCGGTGCAGGTCAGCCGCACGCGGTTGCAGCTTTCGCAGAAATTATGGCTGAGCGGGGTGATGAAGCCGAGCCGACCGCCGGTCTCGGCCACCCGCACATAGCGGGCCGGGCCGCCGGTGCGGTGGTCGATGTCGGTCAGGCTCCAGAAGCTTTCCAGCCCGGCGCGGACGTCCTTCAGCGACAGGAACTGGTCGGTGCGGTCGACCTCGATCTCGCCCAGCGGCATGGCCTCGATCAGGGTCATGTCGCAGCCGCGGGTGTGGGCCCAGGCGATCAGGTCCGGCAGTTCGGCGGCGTTGTCGTCCTTCAGGGCCACGGCGTTGATCTTCACGGCGATGCCGGCGGCCAGCGCCGCGTCGACGCCGGCGACCACCTTGGACAGCTGCCCGCCACGGGTCAGCAGGCGGAACTTGGCCGGGTCGAGGGTGTCCATCGAGACGTTGACCCGCCGCACCCCGAACCGGGCCAGGTCGGCGGCGAATTCCTCCAGCCGCGTGCCGTTGGTGGTCAGGGTCAGTTCGTCCAGGGCGCCGGACTTCAGATGCCGCGACAGGTTTTCGATCAGGCCCATCACGCCCTTGCGGACCAGCGGCTCGCCGCCGGTGATGCGCAGCTTGCGCGTGCCCAGCGACACGAAGGCCGAGGCGATGCGGTCCAGTTCCTCAAGCGTCAGCACTTCCGCCTTGGGCAGGAAGGTCATGTGCTCGGACATGCAGTAGACACAGCGCAGATCGCAGCGGTCGGTGACCGAAACACGCAGATAGCTGACCGTGCGGCCGAACCCATCGATCAAGGGCTGGACGCGAGCCTCTTGCGGCGATGCGGCGTCATAGGGCGTCATGCTGGCACTAACATAGAGAGGAACAACGGTTGGCGACAGAGGGTGGCGTGTTCGAAGCGGTGGTATTGGCTGCCGGGGCCGGGAGCCGCTTCGGCGGCGGCAAGCTGCTGGCCCCCTGGCGCGGCGGGGTGCTGCTGGACGGCGCGCTGGCCGCGGCCTTCGCCGCGCCGGTGGGGCGCGTGGTGCTGGTCAGCGGCGCAGACGCCGAACGGGTCGAGGCCGCCGCCAAGGCGTTCGCAGACCGCGCCGGGCGCGAGCTGACCATCGTCCACGCCGCTGACCACGCCGAAGGGATGGGCGCCTCGCTGCGCCGCGTCGCCGCCGAACTCGACGACCAGAGCGCCGGGGTGTTCGTATTCCTCGGCGACATGCCGCGCATTCCCCATTCCGTATTGGAGCCGTTGGCGGCCGCGGTGCGGGCTGGAGCCCCGGCGGCGGCCCCGGTGTTCGCCGGCCAGCGCGGCCATCCGGCGCTGATCGGCGTCGAACTCGCGCCGCGCCTACGCACCCTGCAAGGCGACGCCGGAGCCCGCGCGATCCTCAAGGACCTCGGCGAGCGCCTGGCCCTGGTCAAAGCGCCCGACGACGGCGTGCTGTTCGACGTCGACGAGCGCGGCGACCTCCCGGCCTAGACCGGCTTGACGAACGGCTGGCTGAGCGTCGGCTTGCCCGTGAGCGTCAGGAGGGCGTTGGCCACGGCCGGACCGATCACTGGGGTGCCCGGTTCGCCGACCCCGCTGGGCGCATTGCCCGAGGGCACGACGTAGGTCTCGACGGTCGGGGCCTCGGTGTTGCGCAGCACCCGGTAGGTGTCGAAGTTGGTCTGCTCGACCACCCCGTCCTTCAGGGTGATCTGGCCGAACATCGCGGCGGAGAGCCCGTAGCAGGTCCCGCCTTCCATCTGGGCGGCGATCTGGTCGGGGGCGATGGCTGTGCCGCAGTCGATGGCGGTGACCACCCGGCCGACCTTGGGCGCGCCGTTCTCCAGCTTCACCTCGGCGACCTGGGCGACCACCGAGCCGAAGCTCTCGTGCACGGCCACGCCGCGGGTCCAGCCGGCGGGCGCCGGCGTCGCCCAGCCGGCCTTCTCAGCCGCCAGGTTCAGCACCGCCAGGTGTCGGTTGGCGCCGGCCTTGGTGTAGAGCGCGCGGCGATACTCGACCGGATCCTTGCCGGCCTTCTTGGCCAGCTGGTCGATGGTGTGTTCCATCACATAGGCGGTGTGGGTCGCGCCGACCGACCGCCACCAGAGCACCGGCACGCCGACCTCCGGCTGGATCAACTGAGCATCGACGATGGGCGTCGCCTTGAGGTACGGCGAGCCCTTGGTCCCCTCGATCGCGGTCTCGTCGAGCTCGGGCGTGCCCATCGGCGAGCCCTTCATGATCGTCTGGGTGACCACCCGATGTCGCCAGCTGGCCGGGAAGCCGTCCTTGTCCAAGGTCACCTTCACGGCGTGGTGGACGATGGGCCGGAAGTAGCCGGCGGCCATGTCGTCCTCGCGCGTCCAGACCAGCTTCACCGGGCGGCCGCCGCCGACCTTCTTGGCGATCTGCACGCACTCCACGACATAGTCCGACTGGAAGGTCGCGCGTCTCCCGAACGAGCCGCCGGCGAACAGGGTCTCGATTTCGACCGCGCCGGGCAGCATGCCGACCACCTTGGCGGTGTTGAGCTGGTCGAGGGTCGGGATCTGCGAGCCGAAGGTCAGCTTGGCCTTGCCCAGGCCGACTTCGGCGACGCAGTTCATCGGCTCCATGGTGGCGTGGGCCAGGTAGGGGAAGTCGTAGGCGGCCTCGAACGCCTCGCCCGACGCCTGGCTGATGTCGCCCTTAGTCTCAAAGGCCTGCCACTTCAGCTTGTCGGTCGCCGCGGTCTTGCCCGAGGCGAGGTCCTTGTAGCTGGACAGGATGGCGTCGGATGAGCGCTTCTCGGCCTCGTCCTCTTTCCAGGTGACCTTCAGCGCCTCGCGGCCCTGCTTGGCGGCCCAGGTGTTGTCGGCGACCACGGCGACGCCGCTGGGGATCTCGTAGACCTCGACCACGCCCGGGACTTTCTTGGCGTCGGCGGCGTCGAACGAAGCGACCTTGGCCCCGAACTTCGGCGGGTGGGCGACCATCGCCACCAGCATGTTCGGCAGCTGGACGTCCTGGGTGAAACGCGCGGTCCCGGTTGACTTGGCCTGGCTGTCCTTGCGGCGCACGCGGTCGGTGCCGATCAGGGTGAAGGTCTTGGGATCCTTCAGGGTCGGGGTGGCCGGCGGCGTCGCCTTGGCCGCGTCGGGCAGCAGTTCGCCGAAGCTGGCGCTCTTGCCCGAGCCGGCGTGGCTGAGCACCCCGTCCTTCACGGCGATCTCGCCGGCCGCCACGTTCCACTTGTTGGCCGCGGCCTCGACGAACATCGCCCGCGCCGAGGCGCCGGCCTTGCGCAGCTGGTCCCAGCTGTTGGAGATCGCCGAGGAGCCGCCGGTGCCTTGCACGCCCATGCCGGTGTTGGCGAACACCTTGGCGATGGCGGGGGCCTGCTCGACCTGGACTTTCGACCAGTCGGCGTCGAGTTCCTCAGCGACGATGGCGGCGAGGCCGGCGTGGTTGCCCTGGCCGAATTCGATGTGCTTGGAGACCACCGTCACCGCGCCGTCGGGAGCGATCTTGATGAAGGGGCCAAAGGCGCCGAAGTCGGTCTTGGCGCCGACCGACAGGATGTCGCCGGGCGAGCAGGCGCCGACCACCAGGGCGCCGCCGACGAGGCCTGCGCCGATCACCACGTCGCGGCGGGTGGCGCTGGAGATGTCGGAAGGTTTCACGGGAGCGTTCATCTGCGTTTCTCCCCTCAGGCCTTGGCCGGCGCCGGGGCCGGCGCGGCGACGGCGGGCGTGGCAGGCGTCGCCGCGGCGTCCTTGATGGCGGCCCGCACCCGCTGATAGGTCCCGCAACGGCAGATGTTGCCGTCCATGGCGCCGTCGATGTCGGCGTCGGAGGGCTTGGGCGTGGCGGCCAGCAGCGCCACGGCCGACATGATCTGGCCGGACTGGCAGTAGCCGCATTGGGCGACGTCGTGCTTGATCCAGGCGGCCTGCACCGGGTGAGTTCCACCCAGGCCTTCGATGGTGGTGATCTTGCCCGCGGCCACCGCCTGGACCGGCGTCACGCACGAGCGGATCGCCTGGCCGTCGACCATCACCGTGCAGGCCCCGCACTGGGCGACGCCGCAGCCGAACTTGGTCCCGGTCAGATGAAGCTCGTCGCGCAGGACCCAGAGCAGGGGCGTATCGGGGGTGGCCTTGACGGACATGGGCTTGCCGTTGACGTCCAGGGTCATGGCCATGGTCTATCCCTTCCGCGATGTGAGCGTTTGCTCATTTTAGCAGTGCTTCCCGCGACCGGTAAAGGTGGCTGCGTTTCCGACCGAGCGTGGTTAGGCTAGGCGCAGTGGAGGCGTGAATTCCCAGATGATCAAGGTGATGTTGCTGAGCGCCGCGGCCGCCCGGAACTGCAAGACCGGCTAGTGGACGCCTTTCCCGCCTTCTTCCCCTTGAGCGGACGCAAGGTCGTAGTCGCCGGATCGGGCGAGGCGGCGCAGGCCAAGCTGCGCCTGCTCGCCTCCTCGCCGGCACGGCTGGTGCATCTGGAGGGCGACGCCGCCCGCGATCCGCAGGCCTATGCCGGCGCGGTCCTCGCCTTCGTGGCCAGCCCCGACGAGGCTTTCGCCCTGGCCGCCGCCGCCGCCGCGCGCGCGGCCCACGTGCCGGTCAACGTCGTCGACCGGCCAGGGCTTTGCGACTTCACGACCCCAGCGGTGATCGACCGCGGCGAGGTGGTGGCGGCCATCGGCACCGGCGGCGCCTCGCCGATGCTGGCCACCATGCTGCGCGCCGACATCGAGCAGCGGGTGCCCGAAGGCGCCGGCCGGGTCGCGGCCCTGTTCCGTAGCCTGCAGGACGAGGTGCGGGCCGCGCTGCCGCAATTGCACGAGCGCCGCGCCTTCCTGCGCGAGGCACTGATCGGACCCGCCGCCGAAGCCGCCATGGCCGGCGACATGGAGGGCGCTGTGCGCCTGCTGCGCGCGGACCTGGCCAAGGGGCCGCAGGGCGGCGGGCGTGTGCGCTTCATCGACGGGCGCGGCCCGGCCGACCTCCTGACTCTTCGCGCCAGCCGCGCCCTGGCCGCCGCCGACATCGTCGCCGCCGACCCGGGAGCCGACGCGGACATCCTGGCCATGGCTCGCCGCGACGCCGATCACCTGCCGGCCGAGCAGGCCGCCGCCGCCGCCCTGGCCGGGCGCACCGTGGCCCGGGTGCTGGCCGCCGCCGCGCCTGACGCCGCCGAGTTGCAGGCCTTGGCCCAGGCCGGCGTCGCCATCGACATCCTGCCGACGGCCGCCCGGTGAGCCATCTCACGCCCGACGACTTCGCCGCGGTCATTCTGTCGCTGCGGGTGGCGCTGACGGCCACGCTGGTCGGGCTGCCGATCGCGGTCGCCGCCGCGCTGGCCCAGGCGCGCGGCCGGTTCGCCGCCCGGGTGCTGTTGGACGCCGCGGTTACCCTGCCGCTGGTGCTGCCGCCGGTCGCCACCGGCTATGTGCTGTTGTTGCTGTTCGGCAAGCGCGGGGCGATCGGGGCGTGGCTGGAGAAGGTAGGGATCGTCTTCGCCTTCGACTGGACCGGCGCAGCCCTGGCGGCCGGGGTGATGGCCTTTCCGCTGATGGTCCGGCCAATTCGCCTGGCCATCGAGGCGGTCGATCGCGAGGTGGATGAGGCGGCCCTGCTGCTCGGGGCCGGGCCGGTGACCCGCTTCTTCCGCGTGACCCTGCCGCTGGCGGGCCCCGGCGTGGCGGCCGGCGCGGTGCTTGGCTTCGCCAAGGCGCTGGGCGAGTTCGGCGCCACCATCACCTTCGTCGGCGCCATCCCTGGCGTGACCCTGACCCTGCCGGCGGCGATCTATGGGGCCACCCAGTCGCCGGGCGACGAGGCGCGGGCTGCGGCGCTTTGCCTGGTGGCGGCGGTCATCGCAATCGCTGCGGTGCTGGTCTCCGATGCGGTCGGCCGCTGGGCCGGACACAGGGCGCGAGGCGATCGAGTTTAATTTACCCGGATATTATTGACTCGTATTTATATCCGGGCAAAAACGCGCTCCCCATCGGAGCCGCCGCCATGTCAATTCCGCAAGCCTTCCAAGCCGCCGTGGCCCGCGCCCTGACGGCCGCGTTCGGAACGGACGTACTTGATGCGGCCATGCCGCTCGGCGGCGGGCTTTCGGGCGCGGGGATCTTCAAGATCCGGGTCGGCGGCATCGCCTACCTGTTGCGCCTCGAGGTCGAGCGCGACGGCTTTCGCGACCCGGCCCGGGCCTATGCGTGCATGCGGATCGCGGCCGACGGGCTGCTCGCCCCGCGCATCCGCTATGCCGACGCCGGCGACGGCGTGGCGATCATGGACTTCATCGAGGAGCGCTCGCTCACCCTCGACTATCGCGGGACCCGTGAGGACCTGATCGTCGAGGCGGCCCAGGGCGTGCGCGCGCTGCACGCCGGGCCGCCGTTCCCGCCGCTGGTCGACTATCTGGACGGCATGGACGCCCTGGTCGCCCAGTTCGAGGCCCGGGAACTGGTGGCGAGCCAGGCGATGGCGGAGCTGCTCGGCCTCTACCGCCGGCTGCGGGCCGGCTACCGCACCGCGCCCGGCGATCTGGTCGCCAGCCACAACGACCTCAACCCGCGCAACATGCTCTATGACGGCGCGCGCCTGTGGTTCGTTGACTGGGAGTCCGCCTTCCTGGCCGACCGCTATGTGGACCTGTCCTGCATCGCCAACCTGTTCGCCTCCTCGCCGGCGCAGGAGGAGCTGCTGCTGCGCACCTATTTCGGCGGCGTCGATGCGCTGATGCAGGCCAGGCTCTACCTGATGCGCCAGCTCAACCACCTGTTCTACGGCCTAGTGATGACCAATGCGGTCGCCCCGCGCGAGGCGCCGGCGGAGAGTCTGGATGGTCACAGCCTGGATGAGCTACATGTCGCGCTATCGCTGGGCGAGCCGGTGCTGGACACCGACGAGGGCCGCTTCGCCTATGTGAAGGCGCGGTTGGCCCAGGCCCGGTACGGCCTGCGTTCGCCGCGGTTCGAAGAGGCGCTAGCGGTGGTGGTTAGTGATCCAGCGGCCGGCCCTTTGTCTCTGGAAGCAGCAGCAGGCAGGTGACCACCGACAGCGCCGTGAACGCGAACGGGTACCAGAGCCCGGCATAGATGTTCCCGGTCGCCGCCACGATCGCGAAGGCGGTGAACGGCACGAAGCCGCCGATCCAGCCGGTGCCGATGTGATAGGGCAGCGACATGGCGGTGTAGCGGATACGGGTCGAGAAGAGCTCGACTAGGCAGGCGGCGATCGGCCCGTAAAGCGCGGCGGCGGCGATCACGAACACCATCAGCACCCCGAAGGCGCCGACCAGGTTCATGCGCTCAGGATCGGCCTTGGCCGGGAAGCCGGCGGCAGCGAGGGCGGCCTTGATCTCCCCCTCGACCTTGGCCTTCGCGGCCTTGGCGGACTGGCCCATCAGGCCCGCGGCGCTGGCCGAGGTCACGTTGACCGAGCCGATCCGCACGAGCGCCGGCGCGCCGGGCGCGCCGACCTCGTTGGCGTAGGAGACCCCGGCGTTGGCCAGCACGCTCTTGGCGATGTCGCAGGAGGAGACGAAGGCGGTCTTGCCGACCGGGTCGAACTGCAGCGAGCAGTCGGCCGGATCGGCGACCACCACCACCGGCGTGCGGGCCTCGGCTTCGGCCAGGGCGGGGTTCAGGGTCTGGGCAAGCATATGGAAGCCGGGGAAGTAGGCCGCCAGCATCAGGGTCATGCCGAACAGCATCACCGGCTTGCGGCCGATCTTGTCCGACAGCCAGCCGAACAGCACATAGCCGATGGCGCTGACGGCGGTCGCCGACAGCATCAGCAGATTGATGGTCTCGGGCGGGACCCGCAGGAACCGCTCCATGAAGGTCTGGACGTAGAAGAAGGCGGTGTACCAGACCGCGCCCTGGGCCGACATGATCGCCACCAGGGCCAGCAGGACGATCTTCAGGTTGCTCCACTGGCCGAACGCCTCGGCGTAGGGCGCCTTGGAGGCCGACCCCTCGGCCTTCATCTTGGCGAAGGCCGGGCTCTCCGAGAGCTTCAGGCGCATCCAGATCGAGATCGCCAGCAGGCCGGCCGAGAACAGGAACGGCACGCGCCAGCCCCAGGCGTCGAACGCCTCCGGGCCGAAGAACTTGCCGACCACCACGCGGGTCGCGAGGATCACCAGCAGCGCGCCGAACAGGCCCATGGCGGCCGATGTCTGCACCCAGCCGGTGGCGCGGCCGCGATCGCCGCCCGGGGCGTGCTCGGCCACGTAGATCGCCGCGCCGCCGTATTCGCCGCCCAACGCGAAGCCCTGAATGATCCGCATCAACACCAGCAGGCCCGGCGCCAGCAGGCCGACCTGGGCGTAGGTCGGCAGCAGGCCGATGGCGAAGGTCGCGCCGCCCATCAGCGCCACGGTGACCAGGAACGCGCCCTTGCGTCCGGCCCGGTCGCCGATCCGCCCGAACACCAGCGCGCCCAGCGGCCGGAACAGGAAGCCGGCCCCGAACAGGGCCAGGGCGGCGATATAGCCGGCGGTCTCCGGCAGTCCCGAGAAGAAGGTCTTGGAGATGACCTGGGTCAGGCTCCCGAAGACGAAGAAGTCGTACCACTCGAACGCGGTGCCGGCGGATGACGCCGCCACCACGGTTCGCAAGGACGCAGGCTTCTTGCCAGCCGGCGTTTCCACGGCGACGTCCGCCATTCTTTTAATCTCCCCACCCAGGGAGACAGGTCTAACGCGGCGAACGCCGGTGTGTGAAGCGTCTCGTGGGAGGCGGAATGCTCCATCACGATCGTGGATGGACGCAACGGCCTCCTGTCAGGCGGGCTCGGTCTGGGAAGCGCCGGCCGTCGCCGAAACGTCCATCCACATCGGTTCGAAGGTGTTGCCGTCCAGGTCCTCGAAGGTGCGGATGTACATGAAGCCCATGTCCCGCGGTTGACGGACGTCGCCGGTTCCGCCCGCAGCGGCTGCGGCTTCCACCATAGTGTCGACCCCATCACGGCTGTCGCACGACAGGGCGAACAGTGCGGCGCTGGACTTCATCGCGTCGGCGATCGGCTTGGGCGTGAACGTCCCATAGTAGTCGTGGGTCAGCAGCTGGAAGGTAATGGCCTCTGACCACACCATCGAAGAGGCTTGTTCGTTGCTGTACTGGTGGTTCCTTACGAACCCGATCGCCTCGTAGAAGCGGGTCGCGGCTGCCAGATCGTTTACCGGCAGGTTCACGAACATCATCTTGTGCATCAGGGGTCCCCTTCTCGGGTTGCTCGCCGCAGCGCGCTGGTGTTATCTTGATGTCGAGACAATTATCGGCGGGATATCTTTATGTCAAGACAAATGCGGGGCGGCGCGGATCACATCGATCGGCGGCAGGCGCAATGGGCGCGTGAACTGCCGGACGTGGACACCGTCGGCATGGCAATCCTTGGACGGGCGCGATGGATTACAACCCGAGTTCGGCCTCCCATCGAGGCGGTTTTCGCCGAAAAGGGACTGGACGTGGGGGAGTTCGACGTCCTTGGCACGCTTTTGCGGTCGGGGCCGCCCTACAGGTTGCGCCCAACCGAGCTGTACCGATCGCTGATGATATCGTCGGGTGGACTTACAGATCGACTACGACGGCTCGCCAAGGCGGGGCTCATAAGCCGGACGGCGGCCGAAGAGGATGCCAGAAGCCTTCTCGTGGAGCTAACGCCCGAAGGGCGGCGTGTCGCCGAGGCCGCGTTCCGCGCAGACATGGCGATCGAGGCCAAGATGGTCGCGGGTCTCGACGCTGAGGACCTCGATGCATTGGCCAATTTGCTGCGCAAACTTGCCTTGTCGCTGCCGGAGGGCGTGGACGCCTGATGGCGAACAGACTCAGCGTCTCGCCACGTCATCGGGACGGTCTTCAGTGATCAGCCAAAAGAGCAAAGGCCGCTAAGCGACCGCTGCAGCCTCTTGGCCGGCGTCGGGCCCTTGCCGGGCAAGGCGGGCAATTTCGGCCAGCAAGGCGGCGGGCGAGATCGGCTTGCCGACCACGCCGTCCATTCCGGCGTCCACATAGGACTGGCGCTGGTGTGACAGCACATTGGCCGTCAGGGCGACGATCGGCGTCGAGGCCACGGCCCCGCCCAGGGCGCGGATCCGGCGGGCCGCCTCGAGGCCGTCGATCCCAGGCATCTGCACGTCCATCAGGATCAGATCGAAGCCGCCGCGGGACGCCGACTCGACTCCCAGCAGGCCGTCGGACGCCGTCTCGACATTGGCGCCGAGGTTCTCCAGCAGCTTGGTGGCGATCATTCGATTGGTGGCGTTGTCCTCGACCACCAACACCCGCAAGCCGTCCAGCCAATCGTCGGCGACGTCCGCGGAGGGCGCGACCGCCTGGGCCGGTTCGGCCGCCACTTCCAGCCAGAACACCGAGCCGACGCCCTCGGTGGAGGCGAAGCCGACTCCGCCGCCCATCATCTCGGCCAGACGCTGAGTGATCGACAGCCCAAGGCCCGAACCGCCGAACTTGCGGGTGGTGGAGGCGTCGCCCTGGTCGAACCGTTGGAAGATTCGCGGCTGCACGGCCTCGGGAATGCCAACGCCGGTGTCGGCGATCTCCAGGCGCAGGGTCGGTCTGCCGGCGCCGCGGCGCAGGTTGGCCCGGACCGTGACCTGACCCTTCAGGGTGAACTTCACCGCATTGCCGACCAGGTTGAACAGCGCCTGGCGCAGCCGCACCGGATCGGACATCACCCAACCGACGTCCGGGGCCACATCGACCACCAGCTTGAGGTTCTTGGACTCGGCCTGCGGCCGCAGCAGCCGCGCGACGCCCTCGATCAGGGCGCGCGGATCGACCGACTCCTGAGCCATTTCCAGACGCCCGGCCTCGATCTTCGAGAAATCTATGACGTCGTTCAGCAGTTCGGCCAGCATCTGGCCGCAGGACAGGGCGTCGTCGAGCATCCGGCGGCCCTCTTCAGAGAGCGGCTCGGATTTCAGCAGGTGCAGCACGCCCATCACCCCGTTCATCGGGGTGCGGATCTCGTGGCTCATATTGGCCAGGAAGGCGGCCTTGGCCTCGCCGGCCGCCTGGGCGGCGCGCTGGGCGTCGATCAGCTCCAGCTCCTGACGTTTGCGCTGGTCGAAGTCCTGGACCAGGCCCACTCCGCGCAGCCAGCGGCCCTTGCGGTCGGTCGACAGGTGATGGAACACCCGGATCCAGCGTTCGCCGTTCGGGGTCTCTGCGCGGGCCTCGAAGGCCTCGCCCGGCGCACGCTTGCCGTCGCGGATGTCATTGAAGGCCTGGCGCACATGCTGCAGGTCGTCGATGTGGAAGCGCGGAAACTGGAGGTTCTGCACCTCCTCGTAGCCAAAGGCTCCCCGGCCCACGAGCTTCTCGAATTCGGGGCTGGCCCAGAAGGTCTTCTGGACGTGGTCGATCTCATAGACGCCGGCGTCGGCGGCGTTGAGGGCCAGCTTCAGCCGCCGGGCGTTGACCTCGGCCTCACGCCGGGCCTCGGCCAGCGGCGTGACGTCATCGACATAGAAGATGACGCCCTGGACCCGTCCCTTGGCGTCGCGCCACGGCCGCGCTTCCCAGCGGACCCAGCGCTTCTCACCGCCGGCGTCGGTCAGCCGATCTTCCTTAGAGGTGACGACCTCGCCGGCCAGGGCGCGCTTCTGCGCGGCCAGCAGCCGCTTGGGCGCGGCGGGGAACGCCGCGGTCAGGGTCTGGCCGGCATGCTCGCCGCCCAGGACGAAAGCATCGCGCCAGCTGTCGCTGACCACCATGTAGCGCAGCTGCTTGTCGAACATCGCCACCGCGAAGGGCGAGCTCTCGATCAACTGCAGCATCTGCTGGCGGCTGCGCAGGGCGCCGTCGCGGGCTTCGACTAGCTCGGTGATGTTCTGCGAGACGCCGTGCAGGGCGTAGACGCCGCTCGGCCGCTGCTCGACGTGGAAGGTGGCCCGCCAGTGGGTCCAGCGTCCGCCCTTGGTCTTCATTCGATGTTCGAACGAGCGGCTCTCGCCGCGCACCACGCCGGCGATGAACTGCTTCTGCACCCAGGCCCGGTCGTCGGGATGCAGCACCGACTCGAACTGGCTGGCGTTGCTGAGGTCCTCGGGGGCGTAGCCGGTGATCGCCAGGATATCCCGCGACCACTCGACCGTGTCGTCATCCGGATCGTAGGTCCAGGTGCCGATGCCGGCGGCCTGGGACAGCAGGCGGCCGTTGCGTTCGGCCGCCGCCAGCCGCGCCTCGCGGGCCCGCTCCTGGGTGGCGTCGCGAACCACCCCGATCACCTGGCCGTCCTCGGTCAGCTGGGCGCGGCCCTCGAACCACAGCCAGCCGCCGTCCTTGGTGCGGATGCGCGAGGCGTGGTCGCTGTAGCCGTCGCGGGCCAGCCGATCCATGTGCGCGTTGACGCTGGCGTCCTCGTCCGGGTGGATGAAATCGCGGGCGTACTGGCCGACGATCTCGGCCTGCGTCCACCCGGTCTCACGCTCGAAGGCCGGATTGATCAGCTTGAAGCGCTTGTCGGCGCCGATGACGAACATCACTTCGCGGCTGTTCTTGAACAGCCACTCGATGATCGCCGCCGATGCCTCTGGGGTCCGCTCCGCGGCCATCGCCCGTCCCCTCCGTTCAGAGGAAATATAACGGAGGTCGGTAAACGTATCGTTTGGCTGTCGATTTTTCTGAGCGCTATGGTTGCGGCGCTTAAACCATGACGCGCAGGTCCCGGCGCTAGAAGGCGTTCTCGCCGGTGATGGCCCGGCCCAGGATCAGCGCATGGACGTCGTGAGCGCCTTCGTAGGTGTTCACGGTCTCCAGGTTCGCGGCGTGGCGCATCACGTGATAGTCGCCGGAAATGCCGTTGCCGCCGTGGATGTCGCGGGCCTCGCGGGCGATGGCCAGAGCCTTGCCGCAGTTGTTGCGCTTCATCAGGCTGATGGCTTCGGGCACCCAGGCGCCCTGGTCGAGCAGGCGGCCCAGGGCCAGCGCCCCCTCGAAGCCCAGTGCGATCTCGGTCTGCATGTCGGCCAGCTTCTTCTGGACCAGCTGGCGGGCGGCCAGCGGCTTGCCGAACACCTTGCGGGTCAGGGTGTATTCACGGCTGGCGTGCAGGCAGAACTCGGCCGCGCCCATGGCGCCCCAGCTGATGCCGTAGCGGGCCTTGTTCAGGCACGAGAACGGACCGCGCAGGCCGGTGACGTTCGGCAGCATCTGGTCTTCCGGCACGAACACGTCGCTGAGCGAGATCTCGCCGGTGACCGAGGCGCGCAGGCTGAGCTTGTTGAGAATCTTCGGGGTCTCGAGACCCTTGGAGCCGCGATCGACCAGGAAGCCGCGGATCGCGCCGTCCAGCTTGGCCCACACCAGGCAGACATCGGCGATCGGCGCGTTGGTGATCCACATTTTCGAGCCGTTCAGCACGAAGCCGCCATCGACCTTCTTCGCGACGGTGCGCATCGAGGCCGGATCGGAGCCGCCGTCGGCCTCAGTCAGACCGAAGCAGCCGACGATCTCGCCGCGGGCCATGCCGGGCAGGTACTTCAGCTTCTGCTCTTCCGAACCGAAGGCGTAGATCGGGTACATGACCAACGAGGACTGGACGCTCATCGCCGAGCGATAGCCGCTGTCGATCGCCTCGATCTCGCGGGCGATCAGGCCGTAGGCCACGTGGCTGACGCCGGCGCCGCCGTACTGCTCGGGCAGCGTCGCACCGAGGAAGCCCAGGGCGCCCATCTCGGTCATGATCTCACGGTCGAAGCGCTCGTCGGCGTAGGCCGAGACCACGCGCGGCAACAGCTTCTCGCGGGCGTAGGCGCGGGCGCTCTCCCACACCATCCGCTCTTCTTCGGTCAGGCGTGAGGCCAGGTCGAGCGGGTCTTCCCAGTTGAAGGTCTTGGGCTGGTCGCCGGTGTCGAGGGCCATGGCGCGTTCTCCGAAAGCTGACGGCGGCCTTATGACGCCATTTTATGTGCCCGTGTAGACGCCTTTGCGCTTCTCACGGAACGAGGCGGCCGATTCCTTGACGTCGTTCACCGCCCGGCGCGCGTGGGTCAAGCCGACCGACTCGTACTTCACGGCGGTTTGCAGGTCGCTCTCCATCCCGGCCTGCAACACCTTCTTGGCCATGCGGATGGCCAGCGGCGGCCACTGGGCCATCTGCTCGCCATAGGCGACGGCGTCGTCGAGCAGGGTTTCGTGCGCAGTCATGCGGTTCAGCAGGCCAAGTTGCAGCGCCTCGTCGGCCAGCACCATGCGGCTGGTGAACACCAGGTCGGCGGCCTTGGCATAGCCGACGATGCGCGGAAGCAGGAACGAGAGGCCGGAGTCCGGCGAGATCGCCCGCTCGGCGAAGGTGGTCTTGAAGCGGGCGTGTTCGGACCCGATCCGCACGTCGCAGGCCAGCGCCCAGCTCATCCCGGCGCCGGCGCAGACCCCGTTGATCGCGCCGATCAGCGGCTTGTCGAAGTCGTGCAGCAGCCGCGCCCAGCGGCCCATCCAGGCCTCTTCGTCCAGGCGCTCGCTCTGCGGCGGCGGGCCGTCGCGCTCGGGGGCCGGGCCGGTGAGGTCGGCGCCCGAGCAAAAGCCGCGGCCGGCCCCGGTCAGCACCAGAGCGCGCACGCCGTCGTCGTCGCGTGCGGCGATCAGCCCGGCTTCCAGGTCGCGCCGCAATTCGGCGGAGATGGCGTTCAGCTTCTCCGGTCGATTGAGGGTGAGAATCCCGACCTGGCCGCGCGTCTCGTAGGTGATCGTCTCATAGGCCATTGGGGCTTCCTCCGCTTGGGCGGCACCTTTCGGCGCCCGGGCGGCGAAAGGCAAGGCTTCAGACCTCGGCCCACATCCGCAGCAGGTTGTGATAGGCGCCGGCCAGCGAAACGAGTTCAGGCGCACCGGCCCCGACCTTGCCGGCCAATTGCTGGATGGCGATGTCCATTTGGAACAGCAGGGCGCGGCGGGCGTCCTCGCGCACCATGCTCTGGATCCAGAAGAAGCTGGCGGTGCGGGCGCCTCGGGTGACCGGCGTCACCTGGTGCAGGCTTGAAGCGGGATAGAGGATCATATCGCCTGCCGGCAGCTTCACCTCGTGGACGCCATAGGTGTCCTCGACCAGCAGTTCGCCGCCGTCATAGTCCTCCGGCTCGCTGAGGAAGAGCGTAGCCGACAGGTCGCTGCGGATCCGCACCGCGCCGTCGCGCGACTGGCGGATCGAATTGTCGATATGGGTGCCGAAGGTCTGGCCGCCGCCGTAGCGGTTGAACAGCGGCGGGAACACCGTCTGCGGCAGGGCGGCGGTGACGAACAGCGGGCTCCTGGCCAGGGCGTCCAGCACCCGGTCGCCGGCGATGCGGGCCGCGTCCGTCCCCTCCGCCAGCTGCTCGTTGCGCTTGGCCAGGGCCGACTGGGAGCCCGACGTGGCGTTGCCGTCCACCCATTGGCCGGCGTCGATCAATTGGCGCAACTCGGCCACGGCGGCCTTGGTCAGCACCTCGGGGACATGCAGCATCATGGGAGAACCTTAAGCGCTGGGCGGGAAAGGAAAAGGCCCCGCCCGGGAGGGCAGGGCCTTAGGCCGTCCGTTCTCTGGGGGGAGGTTAGAAGCGGACGTTGAGCGACAGGATCGCCTGGCGCGCCGGGCCGTAGTCGGCGTGGTGCACGCCGTTGGTCCGGGCGATGTAGTCCTCGTCGGTGACGTTCTGGATGTTGAGCTGCAGGTCGATGTTCTCGCGGATCCGATAGGAGGCGTAGGCGTCGAAGCGCCAGTAGGCTGGCGCGTAGACGCCGTTGGCCCCGCCGCCCGCGCCGCCCTGGTTGCCGCCGAAACTGTCGGAGACGTAGTAGGCGCCGCCGCCGAACGCGAAGGCGTCGGTCAGGTTGTAGGTCGTGAACAGGCTGAAGGTGTGCTCAGGGGTGTTGGCCAGCGGTTCGCCTTGGTTGACGCTGTTGAAGGCGGCGCGGACCAGCTCACTGTCCATGTAGGTATAGCCGCCGAACACCATCCAGGCGGGGGTCACCCGGCCGGTGACGCCCAGTTCCAGTCCCTGGACCATGGCCTCGCCGACCTGGGCGTAGACGCCGGTGTCGACCAGGATCTGGGCGTTCTCACGCACCATGTGGAACAGCGCCGCCGAGGTGGAGAGGCGCTCGCGGAAGAAGGCCCACTTCACGCCGATCTCGGCCGAGGAGATCTCCTCCGGATCCAGCAGGACGTTGGCGAGGTTGCCCAGGCCCTGGCCGCTGCCGGCGTTCTGGTCGCCGCCGGAGATGGTCGGCGGTGTCGTCGAGGTGCCGTACGAGGCGTAGATGCTGCCGTTCGGGGTCGGCTTGTAGACCAGGCCGACCTGGTAGTTGGTGAACGACCAGTCGCCTTCGCGCGGAACGATGGTCGTGCCGGTGATGACGCCGAGCGCGCTGGTGGCGGTGATGTCGCGGCCCTTCACCGAATACTCGTCGTGACGGATGCCCAGGTTCAGCAGCCACTGATCGCCGAAGGAAATGGTGTCGAAGGCGTAGACGCCGATCGTGTTGGTGTAGTTCGCTGAGGCGTCCGGACGAACCACGCGGCCCTCCCAGGGATCGGACGGGTTGGGGGCGAAGACGCGGGTGCAGTCGCCGACGCCGGCCGTGGTGACGTTGTTGGTGAAGCCGGCCGGGCAGGCCGACCCGGCCGTGGTGTAGATCACATAGGCGGCGTTGCGGTTGGTCTCGCGCGAGACCTCCAGGCCGACGTCATAGCTGTGCTCGACGCCGCCGGTGATGAACTTGCCGTAGAAGTCGGTGACGTTGGCGACCGTGGTGGTCGGGTTCCAGCGCGACTTGGTCCCGCGTTTCATCCACCACTCGCCGGCCAGGAACTGGGCGTTGCCGCCGTCGCCGGGGTTGGTCACCAGGTAGTCGTTGAGGGTCTTCGAATAGCGGAAGACGTTCCGGAAGGTGATCGACTGATTGATGTCGTGCTCGGCGATCAGGGTGCCGATGTCGGCCTCTGTCTTTTGGAAATCGCGCGCGGTGAGGCCGTAGAAGGAGTCACGCGGCACATCCAGCACGCCGCTGGCGGTGGTGCGCGGCGCGGTGGCGCCGCCCAGCTTGGTGTAGAGCGGCACGCCGTAGTCGGGCATGTCGTTGCGGGTCAGGTGATAGTAGCTGGCGGTGACGCGGGTGTCGGTGCCGATGCCGATTGCGCCCGAGATCGCCGCGCCCCAGGAGTCGAAGTCCACCGCGTTGCGGCCGGGCACGTCGCCCTGGGTGCCCATCAGGTTGATGCGGACGGCGCTGGTTGCGCCGATCGGGTAGTTCGCATCGATGGAGCCGCGCACGAAGCTGTCGGTGCCAACCCGCACGCCGACGTCGACGGCTTCGTCGAGCTTCGGACGCTTGGTCGTCAGATTAATGCTGCCGCCGCCGGAGCCGCGGCCGTTATAGGTCGAGTCCGGCCCCTTGATGACTTCCACCTGCTCCAGGTTGAAGACCTCGCGGATCTGGCCGCCGGAGTCGCGGATGCCGTCGACGAAGATGTTGTTGCCTGAGGCCTGACCGCGGATGAACGGGCGGTCGGCCAGCGGCTGGCCGCCTTCACCGGCGCCGAAGGTGATGCCCGGCGAAGTGCGCAGGATGTCCTGCAGCGAGGTCGCGGCGGTCTGGGTGATGATCGCCTGAGGGATCACCGTGACGCTGCGCGGCGTGTCGAGCACCTGAGCCGTGTACTTCGGCGAAATCGGTTGCAGCTTCGTTCGGCCCTCGACCGCCACGCCGCTGACCTCGGTGGCCGCATCCGCGGCCGCGTCGTCGGCCAGCGCCATATGCGGAGCCATGACCAGGCCGGCCACCCCGGCCACCGCTGCAGGAGTAAGCGCCTTGCGCGCATAGGCGCGAACGCCGCCGGTCCGTCGAATGCTCACGGGAAATCTGCCCCAAGATAATATTGAAACTGCGAGGCGTTCTTAGTTTCGCAGCTCAGGTTGCGCAATGCGAATAATTCGCAATAGCCCAACTGTTGCAGATTGGCCGCATTTGGAGCGCCATTCCGCGCCCCATCGACCCACCGGCCGATTTTGTCGCGGGACCCTGGAAACCAACGCTCGGCTTCGGCTGTTCCGTGATCAGGCGCTCTCCCCCGCCCAATTTTAGGAATGCCGATGGCAGAGGTTAGTCTGTACGACGTCATGCGCCCGTTCGTCTGGGTCGCCGCGTTCGCGTTCTCGCTGGGGTTTGCGGGCTATCTCGCAGTGAGCGCCTCGGATGGCGAGGTGTTCGCCCGGGCCGAGCCGCCCGCAGTGGTGGCCTCGGCCTCGACGACGGCGCTCTAGCGGCCGCGCGCCACGAACCAGCCGTTGCGGAAGCCCGCCGCGGCCTTGCCGTAGACGAACTCTTCCCCCTCGGTGGTCGCCATTGCGCCGCCCGCCGCCAACAGCACCGCATGACCAGCCGCGACGTCCCACTCCATGGTCGGTCCGTGGCGCGGATAGATGTCGGCCGATCCTTCGGCGATCCGGCAGAACTTGATCGAGGAATCCATCGGCTCGCGCAGGTCGAAGCCGTACTGCTCGGCCAGCTTGACCGCAGTCTCTTCCTTCATGGTGTGGCTGACCAGGGCCACGGCCGCGCCCTTCGGCCAAACCCGCGCCTGCACGGGCTGGGCCGCCCCGCCGGCCTGGCGCTTCATCGCCTGGCCGCCCTGAGTGAACCAGGTCTCGCCGGTGGCCGGCGCGTTCACCGCCCCTGCCGTGGGGCGGCCGTGCTCGATCAGGCCGATGTTCACGGTGAAGTTGGGATCGCCGCGGACGAAGGCCTTGGTGCCGTCCACCGGGTCGACCAGGAAAAATCGCGGGCCGATGGCGTCTGGCGTGCCGAACTCGCTGGCGTCCTCTTCCGAGATCACCGGGATGTCGGGGAAGGCGGCGCTGAGCCGCTCGAGGATCAGCGCCTCGCCGCGGCGGTCGGCTTCGGTCACCGGGCTCTCGTCGGCCTTCTGGAACACCGTCAGCTCCGACTTCCACAGCGGCAGGATCAGCTCAGCCGCCTCTTCGCAGATGTCGGCCAGAATCTTTCCGAGGTCATCGCTCATCGGGCGCCTCGCGGATCGTCGCCGATGAAGGTCAGACGCACGACGTCGGAGTCGATCACCTGCTTGCCCGCGTTCTCGAAATTCACCGTCACCTTGCGTCCCGCCACCGACTGCACCTGGCCGACGCCCCAGTCTTCCTGCGCCGGATGCGTCACCAGGACGCCGGGCTCGAGGAAGGGATCGCGACCGCTCATGGGGCCGTTCTCTAGAGAACGGGGCGCGTTTGCCAAAGCGCCAAATCAGGCCAAGTTCGCGAGCAGTATGACCGACGGCGAAAACACCACCCAATTCACCCCCGAAGCCGCCCCGGAGCCCCCGGCTCCGCCGCGCACCGCTGAGGTGGCCGCCTATCTGGCGGCGCGCATGTGCCACGACTTCATCAGCCCGGCGAGCGCGATCGTCTCGGGCCTGGACCTGCTGGACGATCCCAGCGCCCAGGACATGAAGGAAGACGCGATGAACCTGATTGCAGGTTCGGCGCGCAAGCTGACGGACCTGCTGGCCTTCACGCGAGTGGCGTTCGGAGCTTCGGCCTCCGCCGAGACCTTCGACCCGCGCGAGCTGGAGAAGCTGGCGCGCGGCGTCTTCAATCATATGCGCGCGGAGCTCGACTGGCAGGTCGAAGCGCCGTCCCTGAACAAGCCAGCTGCCCGGGCGCTAATGAACTTGGTCCAGATGGCCGGCGGGGCGCTGCCGACAGGCGGCACGGCCAAGATCCGCGCGGTGGCGCAGGATGCGACTATCGCCATCGCCGTCGAAGCGGTCGGCCCGCGGGCCCGGCTGCGGCCCGAGGTGCTGCGCGGCCTGCGCGGCGAGGGGCTCGGTGACGGGCTGCACGGTCATTGGGTGCAGGCCTACTACGTCCACCTGTTCATGCAGGACGCCGGCGGCCGCATCTTCGCTGACGTCGGCGAGGAAAAGGTCACCTTCGCGGCTACCGTTCCGGCCTGACGGGGTTGAAGCCGGGGAGTCGGGCCCACACTTGAAGCGTCAGCTTCAGTGGAGGGCTCTTCCATGTTCGACCATCTGTCCGTCGGCGTTCGCGACCTCGCCGCCGCCCGCACCTTCTATGACGCGTTCTTCGGCCCGCTCGGCGCGGCGAACGCCTGGGCGGCGGACAATGAGCTGGCCTATGGTCCGGGTGGCGAAAGCCGGCTGTTCTGGCTCTACCCGGCCAAGGGCGACCAGGTGGCCGGTCAGGGAACCCACATCGCCTTCACCGCCGCGACCCGCGCGGCCGTAGACGCCGCCTACGCCGCAGCCCTCGCCAACGGCGCAACCAGCGTCCGCGCCGCCGGCCTGCACCCGGACATCGCCGCTGACTACTACGGCGCGGTGCTGCTCGATCCGGACGGCAACAAGCTGGAGATCGTCGCCGGGACCATGCACTAGCTGATCAGGCGGCAGCCCCGCGTCCCTTGGGGTCCTCGCCGTACTTGTTGGGCCCCGGCGTCCCGTCCAGCAGGTAGAAGACAAACAGCACCAGTGCGCCCAGGACCGGGATGAGGCCGATCAGAATCCACCAGGCGGTGCGGTTGGTGTCGTGCAGGCGCCGGAACACCACGGCCATGCTCGGGATCAACATGGCCAGCATGACCAGGGCGTAGATCGCGAACAGCGCCTGCGAGACCACGCTCATCGCCCCGAAGCGATTGGTCGGATCGCTGATGGCGGTCATCGAGCCGCCGGTGATCCCGATCAGAATCGAGAACACGATCTCGATGCCGATCAGGAACAGCCAGAAAAGCCAGAATTCCCGCCGGCGCGCGCGGCCGGTGAAATCCGCGTACTTGCGGAGCGGTTGGAACATCAGGTCCATCGTCGTCCTCCCAAGCTAAGCCCTGGGAAAGCCTAGCCGAGCTGGGAGGAGCGAACTCTTGGGCGAAACCCTTAGGGATTCGGCGGGAAGGCGGCGCGCTGGCCGCCCTGCTTGGCGACCACGCCGCGGTGCATGACGAAGGTCGGGTGCTCAAGCTGGGTGACGTCGGCCAGCGGGCTCCCGGCCACGGCGATGATGTCGGCGTCCTTGCCGGGCTCCAAGGTGCCGATGCTGGCGGAGCGGTCCAGCAGGTCTGCGGCGTTGACCGTGGCGGCCTTGATCGCTTCGGCCGGGCTCATGCCGACGCTGACCATCAGGGCGAATTCCTTGCCGTTGTCGCCATGGGCGGAGACGCCGGTGTCGGTGCCGAAGGCGATCTTTACGCCGGAGGCGATGGCGCGCTTGTGGTTCTCCATGGCCGTGCGTGCGGCGATCTCGGCCTTCTCCAGCGAGTTGCGCGAACGCGCGCCGGCGCGGGCCTGCTCCAGGGCGGTCTTCGGCGCCAGCATGGTCGGCACGAAATAGGCGCCGGTCTTCTTGAACAGGGCGTCGGTCTGGGCGGTGCCGAACGTGCCGTGCTCGATCGAGTCGACCCCGGCGTTCAGGGCGCCGATGATGCCGTCCGTGCCGTGGGCGTGGGCGGCGACCTTGCGGCCGAACATGTGGGCGGTCTCGACGATCGCCTTCATCTCGTCGTCGAACATCTGGGCGCCGAGGCCGCCGGCGACGTTGGAGAGCACCCCGCCGGTGGCGGTGAACTTGATCACGTCGGCGCCCTGGCTGATCTGGCTGCGCACCGCGCGACGGCAGTCGTCGGCCCCGTTGCAGACGTTCTCGTTGTCGCGATGGGCCAGCTCGACCATTTCGCGGTTGAGGTTGTTCGAGCCGTCGCCATGCCCGCCGGTGATCGAGATGGCGCGGCCGGCGGCCAGGATGGTCGGGCCTGTAAGAAGGCCGTTGTTGATCCCGTCCCGCAGGGCGGTGACGCTGTGGATATCGCTGCCCAGGTCGCGGATCGTGGTGAAGCCGGCCTCCAGGGTGCGGCGGGCGTTGTCGACGCCGATCACCATCTCGTCTTCGATGTCGCGGTTGTTGGCCTCCATGCGGCCTCTCACCTTGTCGTCGTCGTTGAAGATGTGGACGTGGCTGTCGATCAGCCCCGGCAGCACGAACTGGTCGCGCAGGTCGACCACCGCCGCTCCGACCGCGCCGGCCGCCTCAGGGGTGACGAAGCCGTCGCGCACCGCTTCGATCTTGCCGCCGCGAATGACGAGGGTGGAGGCGCCGCGCGGCGCCTGGCCGGGTTTGTCGAGCAGGGCGCCGGCGTGGATCACGGTGACCTTGGCGGCTGGTGCGGTCTGCGCGGCGGCCTGGCCCGCGGTCATGGCCAGGACAATGGCGGCGACAGACGCCGAGACTCTACGCATGGATACTACCCCCCTCGAAACGGAGGCCGCACTCTACCTGGGGCGGCTTTCGCGTCCAGACCTCTACTGTGGAGTTCGCATGACCCAGTCGCTCGCGCTCACGGCCCTTGTGGTCGGCGACTATGACGAGGCGATCAGCTTCTATGTGGAAAAGCTCGGCTTTGCGCTGACACGGAACGACGACATGGGCGGCGGCAAGCGCTGGGTGGTGGTGACGCCGCCCGGCTCGCAGGGCGGTCTGTTGCTGGCCAAGGCTTCGGGCGCGGCGCAGAGCGCGCGGATCGGCGACCAGACCGGCGGCCGGGTCTGCTTCTTCCTGCACACCGACGACTTCGACACCGACCATGCGCGGATGCTGGCGGCCGGGGTGCGGTTTCTGGAGAAACCCCGCCGCGAGTCCTACGCCACGGTGGCGGTGTTCGAGGACCTCTACGGCAACCGCTGGGACTTGCTTCAGCCCAAATGAGAGGATCTGACTGGCTCTCCCGGCCTGGGCGTTGTTTCATCGCTCTACGATCTGGAGGAGATGTCTCATGTCAGGCCTGAAGATCCGTAAGATCGCCGGCGCCCTTGGCGCCGAGATCACCGGCGTCGACCTTTCCGCTGAGCTTCCCGATACGGTGATCGAGGAGATCCGCGCCGCCTTCAACCAGCACCAGGTGATCTTCTTCCGCGACCAGGATCTGTCGCCGGAGGCGCAGCTGGCGTTCGGCCGCCGCTTCGGCCCGTTGAACATCCATCCCTATGTCGCCGGCATGGCGGGCCACCCGGAAGTCATGGAGATCGTTAAGGAATCTGGCGACAAGGTGAATTTCGGCGGCGGCTGGCATTCCGACATGAGCTTCCTGGAGCAGCCGTCTATCGGCTCGATCCTCTACGCCGTCGAGATTCCCGAATGGGGCGGGGACACCCTGTTCGCCAGCCAAGCCGCCGCCTATGACGCGTTGTCGCCGGGCCTGAAGGCGACCTTGGAGACTCTCAACGCCGTCCATTCGGCCGGCCGCGAATATTCCGCCCAGGGTCACTCGGCCCAGAAGCGCGCCTCGATGAAGGTCGTCGAGGCCGAGGGCGCAGTCGGCGAGTTCGTCCATCCTGTGGTCAAGGTCCACCCGGAGACCGGCCGCAAGGCGCTCTACGTGAACCCGGCCTTCACGATGCGGATCGAGGGCTGGAGCAAGCGCGAGAGCAAGGCGCTGCTGGACTTCCTGTTCGAGCACTCGCGCTACGAGGCCTTCACCTGCCGGTTCTCATGGGCGCCCGGCTCGGTGGCCTTCTGGGACAACCGCTCGGTCTGGCACTTCGCGCTCAACGACTATCCGGGACAGCGGCGGCATATGCGTCGTGTCACGGTCGACGCCTGGCCCGCATCTGCGGACAGGCCAGCCCTCCGACAGGCGGAGGGCGTATCCTGACGGGGCCGGTGGCCCTGTTTTTCAATTAAAAACAAAGACATTCATTAGGGAGATATATTGATGGCCTCAGTCAATCCGAACGGCCCGCTGAAGGGCCGCGTGGCCCTGGTCACCGGCGCCAGCCGCGGCATCGGGGAAGCGATCTGCGCCCGCCTGGCCCAGGAAGGCGCCAAGGTGGTGGCCTCGGCGCGCACCGCTGAGAGCGGCGAGAGCCGGCTGCCCGGCACCTTGCACGACACCGTCGACCGCATCCGCAACGCCGGCGGCGAAGCGGCCTTCATCAAGGCCGATCTGGCCCAGGCCTCCGAGCGGGAACGCCTGGTGGAGGAGGCGAGCGCCCTCTACGGCCCTGTCGACATCCTGATCAACAACGCCGCCATCACCTATTTCATCCCGGTCGAGGAGTTCCCCGAGAAGCGCTTTAAGCTGATGATGGAAGTGCAGGTCTATGCGCCGTTCCACCTGTCGCAGCTGGTCATCCCGGGCATGCGCGAGAAGGGCGGCGGCTGGATCGTCAACATCTCCTCGCCGGCCGGCATCCATCCCAAGCAGCCCTACGGGCGCGGCCGAGGCGGCACCGTCTACGGCATGTGCAAGGCGGCGCTAGAGCGGTTCTCGACCGGCCTGGCGTCCGAGGTCTTCGACGACAACATCGCGGTCAACGTGGTCTCGCCGGGCCTGGTCGACACCCCCGGCGTCGCCGTCCATGGCCTGATCAATGAGGCCACCAAGGACCGGGTGCAGCCGATCGAGTTCATCGCCGAGGCGGTCTACCGTCTCGCCAGCGGAGATCCGAAGTCCCTGACCGGCCGCGTGGACTACGCCGAGCCGCTGCTGAAGGAGCTGGGCCTGCAGCCGACGGAGCTGGTGTGATCTGAAATCTTCCTCCCCCGCGAGGCGGGGGAGGAAGATCTACTATTCCGCCGGCGCCGGCCGGGCGCGCTGGTTGTAGAGCAGCTTGCGGCGGCGCTCCTGCTCCTCGGGGCTCAGGGTCGCCGGATCCTCGACCCCGCCGGGGCTGACCGCCATGCCGCGCTGCACGGCCGGACGGGCGGCCATCTCATCGAACCAGCGCTTGAAGTACTTGAACTCGCTCAAGTCGATGCCCTGCAGCTGCCAGCCGGCGGTCCACGGATAGGAGATCATGTCGGCGATCGAGTACTCGTCGCCGCCGATGTAGCGGCGGTCGTACAGGCGGTTGTTCAGCACGCCGTACAGCCGGTGCGTCTCGTCGTTGAACCGCCGCTGGGCGTAGGACTGGTCGCCGGCGCTCTCTGGAACCCGGCTGAAGTGGCCGCGCTCGCCGAACTTCGGCCCCTGGTTGGCCATCTGCCAGATCACCCACTGGATGACCTCGTACTTGCCGCGCACGTCGGCCGGCAGGAAGCGCCCGGTCTTCTCGGCCAGATAGATCATGATCGCGCCGGACTCGAAAACGCTGAGCGGCGGCCCGCCGTCGGCCGGCTCGTGATCGACGATGGCCGGCATGCGGTTGTTGGGCGAGATCTTCAGGAAGTCGTCGGTGAACTGGTCGCCGCGGCCGATATGGACCGGCGCGATCGTGTAGGGCAGGCCCAGTTCCTCCAGCAGGATGGTCACCTTCTTGCCGTTGGGGGTGGGCCAGTAGTGGACGTCGATCATCGCGGTCCTCGTGGGCGCTTTATGGGTATGGGTACGGATGCCGCGAGCCTAAGGGCCGCGCGCTGCGCCTCAATCGACAAATTCTGAAGGCCGCCCCTAGGACATTGCGCTCGGGGGACAAGTTTCTGGTCCGCGCCATACCGCTCCTTAACCAACGCAGCGCCAGAACGAGCCGAGGGGAGGAGCGCCCGCGTTGAAGACCTGCCTCGTCGTCGATGACAGCCGCGTGATCCGCAAGGTCGCGCGCCGAATCCTGGAGGATATCGGCTTCGAAATCGCCGAGGCCGGCGACGGGCTGGAGGCGCTCGCCTGGTGTCGTGCGGCCATGCCGGACGCGGTGCTGCTGGACTGGAACATGCCGGCCATGTCGGGGATCGAGTTCCTGCGCATCCTGCGCCAGGAGCCGGGCGGCGAGCGGCCGACTGTGGTGTTCTGCACGGTCGAGAACCGCGTCGAGAAGATCCGCGAAGCGCTCGATTGCGGTGCGAACGAGTACATCATGAAGCCGTTCGACGGCGACATCATCGCGGCGAAGTTCGCCGAGGCGGGTCTGGTATGAAGCTGGAGGATCGCGAACTCGTGGCCCAGCTCTGCGCCGCCCGCGCAGGCCTGCAGGTCGACCCCGAGAAGAGCTATCTGATCGAAAGCCGGCTGGGGCCGGTGGCCCGCCGCGAAGGTTTCGGTTCGGTCGGCGATATGCTGGTGATCCTGCGCGAGCGGCGCGAGGACAAGCTGGCCTGGGCGATCGTCGAGGCCATGGCCCATTCGGGAAGCGCCTTCTTCCGCGATCGCGAGCCGTTCGCCCTGTTCCGCAACGAGATCCTGCCGGAGCTGGCGCGTGCCCGCGGCGGTGAGCCGGTCCGCATCTGGTCGGCCGCCTGCGCGTCGGGCCAGGAAGTCTATTCCCTGGCGATGATCATCGAAGACGAGCGGGACAAACTGCCGGGACTGAAGGTGGAGCTGTTCGGCACCGACATCGCCGAGCGCCAGCTGGAAAAGGCCCAGAGCGGGATCTACACCCAGTTCGAGGTGCAGCGCGGCCTGCCGATCCGGGAACTGGTCCGCCACTTCGAACAGGCCGACGACATGTGGACGATCTCGCCGCGCATCCGTCAGATGATCCGCTGGCGGCGGGTCAACCTGGTGGCCGATCTCTCCACCGCCGGGCGATTTGACGTGATCTTCTGCCGCTACGTGCTCTCGGGCCTGATCGAGCCGATGAAGCTGCGGCTGCTCGACAACCTGACCCGGGCGCTCAGCCCGGAAGGCGTCCTGTTTCTAGGCGATCAGGAGACGTCGGTGGGGCTGACCGATGGGCTGACGCCCGTCAACGGCCGCCCGGGGCTCTACGCCCGCAACCCAGCTTTCCGGGTCGCGGCGTAGGCTGTGCGCAAGGCCGGTCCGGCCTTGCGCTGACGCCGTCCTACTTCTTGGCGTCTTCGGCGGAGGTCGTCACCGCTTCGCCCGCAGCCTTCACGTCCTTGCCTGCACCGGAGACGGTGTTGCAGGCCGTTACGGTCAGGCTGGCGGCGAGTACTGCGAGAATCATGAGCTTGCGCATATTGGGGGTGCCTCTCCCTTTCGAATGGGCTGGCCGACTAACGGTCAAGCCGCAGCCTGGTTCCCGCTTCTCGACGTCGATCCTGGTCGCCGGCCAGCCTGTTCGTCAGTCGGAGTCGGGAAGATCAGCCGCGCCGTGACGCCGCCTTTTTCGTTGCGCACCACCTCGGCGCGGCCGCGCAGCTGACGGCCGAAGGCGGTCATAAGGGTGCGCCCGACCCCCGATCCGTCCAGCGCGCCCTCCGGCGCGTCGCCGTCGTCGCTGATCTCCAGCTCGGCCTCGTCGCCGCGGACCAGGAAGTTGACGCTCAGCACCCCGCCGCGCCCTGCGAAGGCATGCTTCTGGGCGTTGGTCACCGCCTCCACCGCGAACAGGGCCAGCGGCGCCAGCCGGTCTGGGTCGATGATCAGGTCGTCGACATGGATCTCGGTGCGCACGCCGGCGCCGTGGCCGACGTCGGCGGCGATCAGTTGAGCGGTCAGCTCCTCCAAGAAGGCGCGCAGATCGACCCGCTTGAGATCCGGCCCCTGGTAGAGGGCGCGGTAGATCAGGGCCAGGGCGGTGATCCGCTGGCGAGTGTCGGACATCGCCGCCCGGGCCGCCGGGTCGGACAGAGCCCGCTGCTGCATGTTCAGCAGCGAGGAGATGACTTGCAGGTTGTTCTTCACCCGATGGTGGATCTCGCGCATCAGGTCGTCCTTCTGCGCCAGCGAGTCCCGCAGCGAGGCGTCGCGGCCGACGATGGCGTCGGCCATGTCTTCCAGCGTCTCGGCTAGGTCGCGGATCTCCGGCGGGGCCTGCTCGGCCTGCACCGGCCGCACGCTCAGCCGTCCGCGGGCGTAGAGCGCTGCGATGCGCTGCAGATAGGCGATCCAGCGGATCACCACGCGCTCGGTCACCACCGACACGGCCAGCAGCGCCAGCACGAAGGTCAGGATCGGGAAGACGATGCTGGTCAGGGGGTTGAGCGTCGCCCACGAGAACAGCCCCCCAGAACGCGCCGAGAGGATTACATAGAGCTGGTCGCCGACCAGCGGCGCAGCCGAGAACACCCGCTGGTCGCCGCGCATGTCGCGATCGTACCAGACCAGCGAGCCCTGCTTGGAGGCCTTGGCGCGCCAATCCTGCGGCAGGGAGGGAAAGGCCTCCTTGTCGGTGGCGTTGATATAGGAGCCGTCGCCGTCGGCGAGGGCCACTTCCGCCTCTTCGGGCAACGAGCGGTCGGCGGTGCGCGGCGCCAGGCTCTCCAGCGAAATCACCGCGACCAGCGCGCCGTCGAACCCAACCCGTCGGTCGGAGGCCGGCACGGCCGCCAGCAGGGCCGGGACGCTGGCGTAGCTCGCCCCCGCGTCGCGGGTGATCACCAGGCTGTCGCCCGCCGCCAGCCGCTGGAACCAGGGCCGGTTCTGGCGCTCGGGATCGGCCGGTACGTTTCCGGCCGCACAGGCCACGCGTCCGCGGCGGTCAAAGCGGATCAGATTGTGATAGCCGGGGATGCGGCCAGTCACTTCGGCCAGGCGCTGGGCGCAGTTGAAGCCGACCGAGCCGGGGGCCAGGGTCTCCAACAGGATGTCGGCCGCCTCCATCCGCGCGCGCGCGGTGGCGGCGCTGCGCTCGGAGGCGGCGGCCAATTCCTCGCGCAGTTCGACGCCTTCACGCCGGAAGGCGATGGCCGACTGCAGGATCCCAAGGATCAGGACAGGCAGAAGCGCAGCGGCCAGCGCCGCCGTCAGCCGGACCCGAATGGTCGAAAGGGAGCCCCAAGGCGTGCCGTCCATCCTCCCGCCCTATCAGCGCGCGGTGCTCAGGCGCTCCGCGTCGGCGAGAATCGCGCTCATGGCGTCGCCCGCCGCGCTCCCGTCTCGCTCGTATGAGCCGTCCTCGAGAATGCTGTGCAACGCCTTTCGCGCTCGGCTGACACGGCTTTTCACCGTCCCCACTGCACAGCCGCAGATTTCGGCCGCTTCTTCATAGGCGAAACCGCCCGCCCCGACCAGTATGAGGGCTTCGCGCTGTTCGGCGGGAAGCTGCGCCAGGCTGAGCCGCAGTTCGTCCAGGGCCACCGGGGCCTCCGGATCGTCCACCGCCACCAGGGTCCGCTCGGCGGCCTCCTGGTCGAGCTGGCTCTGCCGCCATGAACGGCGCTTCTCCGAATAGAACTGGTTGCGCAGAATCATGAAGGTCCAGGCCTTCATGTTGGTGCCCATCTGGAAGCTGACGCGGGCGTCCCACGCTTTCATCATCGCATCCTGCGCCAGATCGTCGGCGCTGGCCGGATCCCCGGCCAGGGTGCGGGCGAAGGCGCGCAGGTGAGGGATCAGTTTGACGAGCTCGCGCTTGAACGCCTCGTCGACCCCCGGATCTGTTGGCGGCCGGGCCTTGCTGTCGCCCGCCATCAGCCGTTCTCCGCCGACTTCTTGTCCGCTTGACGAAGAATGGAGAGGAATTCCTCCGGCACCGGCTCGCTGACGACTTCGTCGAACATCTGCCGCAGCCGCACGCCGATCGCCTGCTGGCGCAGGCGGGCTTCATCCAGCGCCGCCGGCGCCCTGCGCCGATCTTCCATGGCTCGTTGTTCTATCATGTCACCGGCGCCCGGCTTTCGCGGAGCCCGCCCCCTCGGATCCTTCTGGTCGCCCGTCAACGCCTCACCCCACCCAGGGTTCCAAACTGCAACGACTGTACCATGCAGAAAACCTCGTTCTGAGGGAACCGGTTCCCAAAGGCGACGTTTCGGGCACATGATGCAACACGGCTGGGCCGAGCCCAGATGTCCGCATCGCTTGAAGATACGGGAGGGGTTTGATTTGAGTCTTCTAGCCCGACTGGCGCCGCACCTGCCTTATGTGCGCCGCTACGCGCGTGCTCTCACCGGCGACCAGAACACCGGCGATCACTATGTCAGAGTGGCGCTTGAGGCGCTGGCGGCCGGCGACCGTGTGCTGGAAGCCAACCTGACGCCGCGCGTCGCGCTCTATCAGGTGTTCCACGCCATCTGGCTGTCCAGCGGCGCCCAGCTCGAGGCGCCGGGCGACGACGAGGCGGACGACGCCAGCCGCCGGCTGATGCGCATCGCGCCGCGCTCACGCCAGGCGTTTTTGCTCACTGCGCTCGAGGGCTTCACCCCCTCCGAGGCCGCCCAGATCCTGGGCGTGGAGTTCTCGGCCGTCGAACGGCTGATCTCCGAGGCGCAGGCCGAGATCGACGCCGAGCTGGCCACCGATGTCCTGATCATCGAGGACGAGCCGGTGATCGCCGCCGACATTGAGGCCCTGGTGACGGAGATCGGCCATACCGTGGTCGACATCGCCGCCACCCGCACCGAGGCGGTGGACGCCGTGGCGCGCAAGACGCCGGGCTTGGTCCTGGCCGACATCCAGTTGGCTGACGGCTCCTCAGGCATCGACGCGGTGAAGGACATCCTGGCTCGCTACGACGTCCCGGTGATCTTCATCACCGCCTTCCCGGAACGACTATTGACCGGTGAGCGGCCGGAACCGACCTTTCTGATCACCAAGCCCTTCCAGCCGGAAACGGTGAAGGCGGCGATCGGACAGGCGCTGTTCTTCCACCCCCGGAACACTCGCAAGGCTGCTTAGCAACCGCTGCCGCAGACCAGCGTTTCCTCGGAACGCCGCGCCGCCTGGCGCGGCGTTCTTGCTTTGAGGAGATGTGCCGATGCTTGGTTGGGCGCTGATTTTCGCCGTTCTGGCCCTGGTGGCGGGCGTTCTGGGTTTCGCTGGCCTGGCCGGCTTCGCCGCCACGGTCGCCAAGATCCTGTTCGTGATCTTTCTGGTGCTGCTGGTCGCGACGTTTGCGGTCCGCGCTGTCCGCGGCCGCTCGGTCCTCTAGGCCGTCAGGGCAATACGACAGGCCGCCGACCTCACGTCGGCGGCCTTTAGCACGTCTGACCCACATGGCTACTTCGTGGGGGTGGTCGCTGACGGGGTGGTCTGCAGCGCCGCGGGTTCGCCCATGTCGAAGGTCTTGGCGTCGCGCTGAGCGCGGGCGGGGTTCTTGGCGGTGGACCCCAGGTCGTCCATGTTCCACGTCCAGGCGCCGAACAGGGCCAGCGCCGCCAGGGCAGTAGAGACGGCCAGCACCCAGAACATGTGGACGCCGAAGCGTCCCTGCCGGGCGCGGGTCGCGTTCAGGCCGGGCCGGGCTGTTGTGCGGGTAGTGGCCATGTTTCTTCGCCTCCGTAGCTAGTGCGGCAAGGTATCGAACGGGCCGGGCGGCGCCGGCCGGGTGGAGTCGCCGCGATCCGTGGACATCTGGCCAAGCAGGGCGCCGGCGACGGCGACGGCGAGGATGACGCCGAGCGCAGCCCAGCGGCGGCGCTTCGATTGCTCGGGTTTGGCTCGCTCGTCGAGCAAGCCATAGCGTCCTTGATGACCGGCGATCATGCTCCGCCCCTGACTGGCGCGGGCGTACGACCCGCTGTCTGGCTAACGTGCCGACTGGTCCGGTGTTCCCCTGCAGGCGGGCGGGTTCGACTTCGCCGCCCAAGCGCCTATCTTAGCGGTATGAAGTACTCAAAGACCCTCGCCGCCGCCGTCGCTGCGTTCCTGGTGACCGGGGCGGCCCATGCCCAAACTCCGCCGAGCTCGCTCGAAGGCCGGCCGGTTCGCGGCCAGGACGGCTCGATCCTCGGCTATGTCGAACGGGTGATCCTGCGCAGCGACGGCCGGCCGGCCCAGGTGCTGGTGCGGCCGCGCGGGCCGGCGGCCGCTGGCCCGCGCAGTCTGTCCTTCGCCGCGCTCCGCGTGGAAGGGGAGGGACTGACCGCCCCCCTGACGCAGGCGGAGTTCAACGCCATGCCGGCGGTCGAGGTCGCGCCGCGATAAAGTTCAAAAAAAATCGCCTCGTTGGGGAACGCGAGGCTAATGAGCGGGTTGTATGAATGCGGAGGCGGCGACGCCCCCCCCGACTTGAGGCCGGCGACCATGCCGGTCTGCCGCCTCCGCACCCCTTTTCTCGATGATGCGCACTTTAGAGGCGGGCCACCTGGGCCCGCCTTCTCTTATGCGCGTTGGTCTGCCGGAGCACGCCGCGCGGACGTGCTCCGAAGCGCCGGGAATCTCGACCTACGGGGCGCTGAGTTCGATGGTGACGTCGGCGCGGCGACGCAACGGACGGCTGTCCCCGCTGGCGGTGGTCGCGCCCTGTTGGCCGACGGCGGCCACCTCGAACTTGCCGGCCGGCAGCCCGTTGGCGACCAGCGCCTTGGTCACCGCCGCGACCCGCTGCTTTGAGAGCTCGAGGTTGTCCTGGGGCGCGCCCACCGCGTCGGCCAACCCCACCACCTTCACGTCGTCGATCTTGCACGACTTGGCCTGGGTGGCGGCCTGGGCCAGCACCGCGCGACCCTCGTCGGTCACGTCGGCGCTGAACGGCTCGAAATAGATCTGCACCGTGACGTCGTCGCAGACCGCGACCGGCGTGACGATCTTCCCGCGTTCGCCGCCGTCCGTGGTCGTCGAGCAGGCGGCGAGCGCCATGCCCGCCAGTACCGTGATCGCCGCAATCCTCATCGCCAGCCCTCGATCTAAGAACCCAAGAAAAGGCGGTCAGCATAGCCGACCGCCCTCTTCACGCTAGTCCAGCTTGTCCATCCGCATCATCAGCGCGGACTGCCGTCTTCCCAGTAGTAACGGCCGTTGCCAGAGTCGTAATAATAGTACCGGCCTGCGCGCTCGTCGTAATACTGGCGACGGTTCGCCGCCTGGGCGCCGCAGCCGCCATCTTGGCGACAACCGCGCACCGCGCCCGCGCCGCCGCCGAGGGCCGCGCCGATCGCCGCGCCCGTTCCGGCGTCGCCGCCGCCGACGTTGTTGC